>NZ_JBWJVM010000116.1:0-22125 GCF_056428985.1 Streptomyces sp. CA189
CAAATCACGCTTTACGTCCCGGCCGACACCCCACCCCGCCCCCGTCCCCGTCCCGGGCCGCCGCCAACCGCGCCGACGGTGGGTGGGGCTTTTCAGCCGTCCGGCGTTTGAGGACCGGGGTCTGGGGCGGAGCCCCAGGGGGTCCGGGCGCAGCCTGGGACCCCTGGGGCTCCGCCGGCGTTTGAGGCGCGGGGCAGGGCGGAGTCCTGGGAACGGTGGAAGGGCGGGTAGGGGACTTCGCCCCGCAGGGCAGACCACCCGTAGTGGCGGGCCCGCGACGCGCGGGGTCGGGGCTACGCCCCGCGGAGGCCGGTCGCTCGGGGCCTGGCGACGCCCGGCCGGGCCTTGGCGGTGCGGGCCGGCCGGTCAGGTCCGTGCGGGCGGCAGCCGTCAGCGGCCCAGGGGCCAGGCGACCGCGGCGGGGGTGTGGTCCGAGGCGCCGGCGTAGGTGGCGCACGCGTCCGTGAGGGTTTCCAGCAGGGTCAGCGGATCGACGAGCGGATGCTCCATGCCGCGGAGCCAGGTCACCGAGAGGTCCCCCGGCAGGGCGGCCGGCGGCACCAGTACGTAGCTGCCCCGGCAGTGCCAGCGCAGCCCGGGGTGCTCGTCCATCGTCTCGGGGTGGCAGTCCAGTTCACAGGGCCACCACTCGTCCTCGTCCTCGGGCGTACCCCGGGTCGCGGTGAAGAAGAGCATGCGGGCCTGGTCGCCCGTACCGCCCGACTCGGCGACCGGGCCGACCTCGATGCCGGCGGCCAGCAGGCGCTCCAGCGCGCTGTGCCCGGCTTCCAGGGGGACGTCCAGTACGTCGTGGACCATGCCGGTCGCGGTGATGAAGTTGGCCGCGGGCTGGTTGCGCGCCCAGCGTTCGACCTGCGCGCGGTCCGTCGTGGACTGCGTCTGCCAGGCGAAGGAGACGGGGTGTCGTGCGGGCGTCGGACAGCCGATCCGGTCGCACGAACACCGGTAGCCGGCCGGATGCGCGGCGGGCGAGATCGGCAGACCCGCCGCGGCGACGGCCAGCAGCAGGGCTTCGCGTTCTCGTGCGGGGTCCTCGGCGTCGGGTTTCGGCTTGCGGCGCAGCCACTGGGAAATCCTGCTCTGCTCGCCGCGTTTGACGCGGCCCGACTCAGACCCCATCTATCCCCTCACCTACACCATTGCCCCGGCAGACCCTCACATGTTCCCACCATCCTGGGCGCCGGGTGACCGCACCCCCCGACCAGGAGTCCCACATAACCATAGAAATCGGCCATATGTTCTCGGCCGTCAGAGGCCCATGACTTATCCCACCCCGGTCCCGCCCGGCTCCCGCCCCGGCCCTGCCGGGTCCCGCCCCTGGTCAGGGCCTCGCGCCGGCCCCGCCCAGCACCGAGTCCACCAGCGCGTCCGCAAACGCGTGCGTGAGCGGCGCCGTGCGCAGCAGCCAGCGGTAGGTCAGAGGTCCGAGCAGCATCTCCACGGTCAGCCGCAGATCGGTGTCCGGCGGGAGCTGCCCGGCCTCGCGGGCCGACCGCAACCGCTCCTCGTACAGCGCGAGCTGGGGCTCCAGCAACTGCTCGGTGAAGCGTGCCCCGAGCTCGGGATCGGTGGCGCCGGCCGCCGTCAGGGCGCGCGCGGGGGCCGCGTACCGCTCGTCGGCGAACTCGTCGACCGTCGCCCGCAGTACGTACTTCAGGTCGGCGGCCAGGTCCCCGGTGTCGGGGAAGCCGGTCCAGGCACCCTCGGACTGAGCGTCCCCGGCGAGCGCGACCGAGGCGTCCAGCAGGACCGCGGCCTTCGACGGCCACCAGCGGTAGATGGTCTGCTTGCCGACTCCGGCGCGGGCGGCGATGGCCTCGATGGTCAGCTTGTTGTAGCCGACCTCCCCCACCAGGTCGAGCGCGGCGTCCAGGATGGCCCGCCGCGAGCGGTCGCTGCGGCGCGTGGCGTCCGGGGACCGGGGGGCGGAAGCAGGGAGGGGGCTGGAGCTCATTTCGGCAATTTATCAACCTCGAACCACTCGTCTTTCAGCCGTTCGGGAAACCACCCGATCAGTTCACTGCGCCGTTCTCGTAGAGGAGAGACGATTCTCTTCTCATCACCGTGAGGAGCCTTCATTGCGCAGAGACGCCACACCCCGGCGCTACCTGATGTGCCCACCCGCGCACTTCAAGGTCACGTACTCCATCAACCCGTGGATGGACCCCACGAAACCGGTGGACCTGCCCCTGGCCATGGCCCAGTGGGAGGACCTCCGCGACCGCTACCTGGCCCTCGGCCACACCGTCGAGACCCTCGTCCCCGACCGCGGTCTGCCCGACATGGTCTTCGCCGCGAACGGCGCCCTCGTCGTCGACGGCCGGGTGCTGGGCGCGCGGTTCGCCTATCCCGAGCGGGCCGCGGAGGCGGAGATCCACCTCGACTGGTTCCGCGGCCACGGCTTCCAGGACGTGCACGAGCCGTCCCACGTCAACGAGGGCGAGGGTGACTTCGCCGTCACCGCCACCTACATCCTGGCCGGCCGGGGCTTCCGCTCCAGCCCGCTCTCGCACGACGAGGCCCAGGAGTTCTTCGGCCGCCCGGTCGTCGGGCTCGACCTGGTCGACCCGCGCTACTACCACCTGGACACGGCCCTGTCCGTGCTCGACGGAGACGAGGTCATGTACTACCCGGACGCCTTCTCCGAGGGCAGCCGGGCGGTCCTGCGCCGGCTCTTCCCCGACGCGCTGATCGCGCAGGCCCAGGACGCGGCCGCCCTCGGGCTCAACGCGGTCTCGGACGGCCGGCACGTGCTGCTCCCGCAGGAGGCGACCGGACTCCTCGCACCCCTGCGGGCGCGCGGGTTCGAGCCGGTCCCGATGGACCTGGGGGAGCTGCTCAAGGGCGGCGGCAGCGTGAAGTGCTGCACGCAGGAGCTGAGGCCCTAGCCGACGGCGGGTTCCGACGGGCCTGGGCCTCCCCGCGGGCTCAGGCCCCCGACCGGTGCCGGGCTCAGGCCCCCTGCGGAGGCGGCCACTCCTGGCCCCAGTCGGCGTCCCGCGCGGCCTTGTACAGGTCGCCGTGGCGCTTGGTCACGTTGACCCGGGTCTGGCCCTCGGACTCGGGCCCGCACAGCTCCAGCAGGACCAGCCCCTTCCGGATCTGCGGCCTGCGCGTGATCCGGGAGGCGGCCGGCTCCACCGGGAAGCGGGTGGCGGCCACGTAGCTGAACTTCTCGTCCTCGTAGGACAGCGAGCCGCCCTTGACCTGGCGGTGCAGGGAGGAACGGCTGACCCGGGTCGAGAAGTGGCACCAGTCCTTGCCGACCTCGATCGGGCAGGTCCCGTCGTGCGGGCACGGGGCCGCGACCCGCAGCCCGGCCTCGATCAACTGGTCGCGGGCCTCGCGGATGCGCAGGTACCCCTCGGGCGTGCCCGGCTCGACCAGCACGACGGCCTGACCGGCCCGCGCCGCCTCGGCGACGACCTCGCGGCGGGCCTCCGGGGTCAGTTCGCCCAGGACGTACGAGACCGTCACCAGGTCCGCGTCGGGGAGCGCCAGACCGGCTCCGATGACGGTCTTCCGCCACTCGGCCGCCCGCAGCGTGGCGGAGGAGGAGGCCGCGGCCAGCTCCTTGCCGAGGAGCAGGGCCGGGTCCGCCCAGTCCAGTACGGCCGTCTCGCGGCGCCCGCCCCAGGTGGCGTCCGCCGCCCAGGCCGCCGCGCCGGTGCCGCCGCCCACGTCCACGTGCGAGGCCGGGGACCAGCCCGGGGCCGCCTCGGCGAGCCCGTCCAGGGCGGACCGTACGGCCTCGAAGGTGGCGGGCATCCGGTACGCCGCGTACGCGGCCACGTCGGAGCGGTTGCGCAGGACGGGCGTGTTGGTCGGGATCTCGCCGCGGTAGTTGGCGATCAGCCGCTCCACGGCAGCCGTGGCCTGCTTCTGCGGGAGGCCGTCGAGCAGGCCGGCGAGGGCGCTGCGCAGGGTTTCGGCGGTGGTGGTGGCGGAGTCGTTCACCCGCCAAGTTTACGGGGCCGGGCCGGCTGCGAAGCCCGTGCCCGGCCCCGGACGGTCAGGCCTTCGCGGGGCTGGGGCGCCAGGGGCGGCACAGGGCCGTGAAGCAGACGACCGCCAGGAGGGCGCAGACCGTCTGGACCACGGCCATCGGGACCGCCGTGTCCTCGCCCGCGATGCCGACCAGGGGGGAGGCCACGGCTCCGACCAGGAAGGAGGAGGTGCCGAGCAGGGCGGAGGCCGAGCCGGCCGCGTGCGGGGCGCGCATCAGGGCCTGCGCGTTGGTGTTCGGCAGCACGAGGCCCATCGCGGACATCAGGACGAACAGCCCGGCGCAGATCGCGAAGAGCCCGACCTCGCCGAAGACCCCGGCGGTCATGAGGAGCAGGGCGGCCGAGGCCGCGGTGATGACCGCGAGCCCGTACCCCAGGACCTTGTCCAGGCTGACCCGGCCGACCAGCAGCTTGCCGTTGATCTGGCCCACCGCGATCAGGCCGAGGGAGTTCACGCCGAACAGCAGGCTGAAGGTCTGGGCCGAAGCGCCGTAGATCTCCTGCACGACGAACGGCGAGGCGGAGATGTACGCGAACAGCGCCGCGAAGGCGAAACCGCCGGCCAGCGTGTAGCCGGCGAAGACCCGGTCGGCGAACAGTCCGCGCATGGTCCGCAGCGCGGCGCCGACGCCGCCGGTCTGGCGCCGCTCGGGCGGCAGCGTCTCGCCGAGCTTCCGCCAGACCAGGAGGGTCAGGAGGGCGCCCACGACGGTGAGGACGAGGAAGACCCCGCGCCAGTCGGCGAAGCGGAGCACCTGGCCGCCGATGAGTGGGGCGATGATCGGCGCCGCACCGGATATGAGCATCAGGGTGGAGAAGAACCGGGCCATCTCGACCCCGTCGTACAGATCGCGTACGACGGCCCGAGCGATCACTATGGCGGCCGCGCCGGCCAGGCCCTGGAGCAGTCGGAAGCCGATCAGCAGCTCGACGGTCGGGGCGAAGGCGCAGATGGCGGTGGCGAGGACGTAGACGACCATGCCGATGAGCAGGGGGCGGCGCCGGCCCCATTTGTCGCTCATCGGGCCGATCACCAGCTGGCCCAGGGCCATGCCGGCCAGGCAGGCGGTCAGGGTGAGCTGGACGGTCGCGGCCGGGCTGTTCAGGGCGGTGGTCACCGCCGGCAGCGCCGGCAGGTACATGTCCATGGACAGCGGGGGGAGCGCGGTGAGCCCGCCGAGGATGAAGGTGACGAGCAGCCCCGTCCGGCGGGCGGCCGTCAGGGGTGCGGTGATGGCGGGGGAAGGGGAGGGGTTCGAGGGCGACTCGGCTTTCGAGGGCACTGTCGCGGGGCCTCTCTCCGGCATGCGGAAACTCCAGTCGTATCGTCATTTCTCAGCACCCCTGCCGCCCCATGTTCTCAGCAATCGGAACGTTCCGGGACGCGTGGAGCATGTGACGTAACCTGCGGCCCCATGAACGCACGCGTGAAGCAGGTCGCCGTAGTGACCGGAGCCGGATCCGGAATCGGCCGCTCAGTGGCCCTCGCCCTCGCCGCCGCCGGGTGGGCCGTGGTCGTGGCCGGCCGCAGGACCGGGCCGTTGGAAGAGGCCGCCGAGGCCGCCAGGGCCGCCCACCCGGACGCCGACGTGCTCTGCGTACGGGCCGACGTGAGCGATCCGGACGACGTGGCGGCGCTGTTCGAGACCGTTCGCGAGCGCTACGGACGGATCGACCTGCTCTTCAACAACGCCGGCACCTTCGGCCCGGCCGGGGTCCCGCTGGAGGACATCTCCTACGAGGCCTGGCGCTCGGTGGTCGACGTCAACCTCACCGGCTCCTTCCTCTGCGCGCAGGCGGCCTTCCGGGTGATGAAGGCCCAGGATCCGCAGGGCGGCCGCATCATCAACAACGGCTCCATCTCCGCGCACGTGCCCCGGCCGAACTCGATCGCGTACACCGCGACCAAGCACGCCATGACCGGCCTGACGAAGTCCCTGTCGCTGGACGGGCGCCCGTACGGGATCGCGTGCGGGCAGATCGACATCGGCAACGCGGCCACCGAGATGACCGAGCGGATGCAGACCGGGATCATGCAGGCCAACGGGCAGCTCGCGGTGGAGCCCGTCATGGACGCGGCCGACGTGGCGCGCACGGTGCTGCACATGGCGGAGCTCCCGCTGGGGGCGAACGTGCAGTTCGCGACGGTGATGGCGACGGCGATGCCCTACATCGGGCGCGGCTGACCCGTACGCCGGACGCGGCTGATCTTGTACTGCCCGGGGGGAATGGCCGCCCGGGGGCCGAGGTTGTGGTGATCATGACTAACGAAGTACTGAGCTACACCGCCTTCTCCGACGACCCGGAGGGCGGAAACCCGGCCGGGGTCGTGCTCGACGCGAGCGGCCTGGACGAGGCGGCCATGCTGGAGATCGCCGCCGAGGCGGGCTACAGCGAGACGGCCTTCCTCACCGCCCCGCCCGAGGGGCTCGGCGGGGAGCAGGGCCGGGCCTTCTCCGTGCGCTACTTCAGCCCGAAGGTGGAGGTCCCGTTCTGCGGGCACGCCACCGTGGCCACCGCCGTCGCGCTCGGCGAGCGGATCGGGCCCGGCGAGCTGCTGTTCGCGACCCCGGCCGGCACCGTGCCGGTGTCCGTGACCCGGGAGGGCGGCGGGCTGCGCGCCACCCTGACCAGCGTCGAACCGCACACCGAGGACCTGGACCCGGCCGACCTCGCCGAGGCCCTGGCTGCCCTCGACTGGCCGGCCGCCGACCTGGACCCGGCGTTCCCGCCGCGGATCGCCTACGCCGGAGCCCGCCACCTGGTGATCGGCGTCGCCACCCGGGCCCGGCTCGCGGACCTCTCGTACGACTTCGCCCGGCTGGAGGCGCTGTTGCGGCGCCTCGACATGGTCACCGCGCAGCTCGTGCACCGGGCGGGCCCGACGGAGTTCCACGTACGCAACCCCTTCCCGGTCGGCGGCGTCGTCGAGGACCCGGCGACCGGCGCCGCCGCGGCCGCCTTCGGCGCGTACGCGCGCGAGCTCGGCCTGGTCCCCGCCGACGCGGTCCTCACCCTCCACCAGGGCGCCGACATGGGCCGCCCGGGCGTGCTCACGGTCGAGCTGCGCTCCGGCGACCCCCGGGTCCGGGTCGGCGGGGCCGGGACCCGGATCCCGTAACGACGACGAAGGCCGCGCGGACGAGGTCCGCGCGGCCTTCACCGGTATCGGGCCGGGGCCGGTCAGGAGCTGCTCGGCTCCGGCTCCTGGTCCCGCTCCTTCGAAGCGGACTCCTGCTTGGCGCGCCGGCCGAGCGACGGCGCCAGGAACAGGGCGAGCACCGGGACCAGGTACAAAACCCACACCGCGACCTGGACCACGGTCGGGTCCGGCTGGAAGTTGACGGTGCCCTTCAGCAGGGTCCCGTACCAGCTGTCCGGCGGGATCGTCGAGCTGATGTCGAAGGCCTTGTCGTTCAGCCCCGGCAGGAAGTCGGCCTCCTGGAGGTCGTGCACCCCGTACGCCAGCACGCCGGCGGCGACCACGACCAGCATGCCGCCGGTCCACGTGAAGAACTTCGACAGGTCGATCCTCAGTGCGCCCCGGTAGAACAGCCAGCCCAGCACGATCGACGACGCGATGCCGAGCAGCACGCCGATCAGCGGGCCCGCGCCGTCACCGGCCGCGTGCACCGAGCGCCACACGAACAGCGAGGTCTCCAGGCCCTCCCGGCCGACGGCCAGGAACGCCGTGGCCACCAGCGCGCCGGTGCCCATCGCGAGCGCCGCGTCGAGCTTGCCGTGGAGCTCGGCCTTCAGGTGCCGCGCGGTGCGCTTCATCCAGAAGACCATCCAGGTGACCAGGCCGACCGCGACGATCGACAGGGTGCCGCCGATGGCCTCCTGCGCCGTGAAGGTCAGTTCCCGCGTGCCGAATTCGAGGCCCGCGCCGAAGGCCAGGGACACCGCGGCGGCCAGGCCGACGCCCAGCCACAGCGGCGCCAGCTTGTCCTTGTTCCCGGTCTTGACCAGGTAGGCGATGAGGATGCAGACGACGAGGCCGGCCTCCAGCCCCTCGCGCAGTCCGATCAGATAGTTGCCGAACATCTCGGTTCTCCCCGTCCCCTACGCGAACAGCGTCCGGCCCCACCAGTCGTCCGTGTCGCGGACGCCCGGCGGGACGGCGAAGACGGCCGAACCCACGTGCTGGATGTATTCGTTGAGGACGTCTGCCTTCGCCAGGCTGCGCTGTACCGGGACGAAGCCGGTGCGGACGTCGCGCTGGTAGGCGAGGAAGAACAGGCCCGCGTCGAGGCGGCCCAGTCCGTCCGTGCCGTCGGTGAAGGAGTAGCCGCGGCGCAGCATCATCGCGCCGTTGTTGGTGTCCGGGTGCGCGAGGCGGACGTGCGCCTCGGGCTTCATCGCCTTCAGGAACGGCTCGTCGCGCTCCTTGGACTTGCCGACGGGGGCTCCCTCGCCCTTGTCGCGGCCGAAGATGTCCTCCTGCTCGCCCAGCGAAGTGCGGTCCCAGGTCTCGATGTTCATCCGGATCCGGCGGGCCACGAGGTAGGAGCCGCCGGTGAGCCAGTCGCTGCCGTCGTCGGCGCCGACCCACACGTGCTTGTCCAGGGCGGCCTTGTCGGTGCCCGAGATGTTCCGGGTGCCGTCCTTGAAGCCCATCATGTTGCGCGGGGTCTGCTCGTCGGGCGTGGTCGAGGAGGTCTTGCCGAAGCCGAGCTGCGACCAGCGGACCGCGACCTTGCCGAAGCCGATGCGGGCGAGCTGGCGGATGGCGTGCACCGCGACCTGGGGGTCGTCGGCGCAGGCCTGGACGCACAGGTCGCCGCCGGAGCGGGCGGGGTCGAGGTTGTCGCCGGGGAAGAGCTCCAGGTCGATCAGGGCGTCGGGGCGCCGGCCGTCCAGGCCGAAGCGGCCCTTGGCGAACAGGCCGGGACCGAAACCGATGGTCAGGGTGAGGCGGGAGGCCTTCAGGCCCAGCGCCTCACCCGTGTCGTCCGGCGGGGCCTGCGGCAGGCCGCCGAAGCCGCCCTCGCCGACCGGGTGGCCGGCCGCCATCAGCCGGGCCGCGGCGGTCCAGTCCTTGAGGAGCTGGACCAGCTCGGCGCGGTCCTTCGTCTTCACGTCGAAGGCGGCGAAGTGCAGGCGGTCCTGGACGGCACTGGCGATACCGGCCTGGTGCTCGCCGTGGAAGGGCACGGCCGCACCGGCCGCGGCCGCCGAGACCAGGTCGGGGCCCGAGCCCAGGGCCATGGCGGTGCCGCCGGCCGCGGCGGCGCCGAGCGCGAGGCCCGCACCGCCCCAGCCGAGGACGGTCCGGCGCGAGGGGGCGCCCGAGCCCGAGCCCGCCTGCTCCGCCGCGCCCTCGTGCGCACCGTCCTGCCCGGACTCCGGCTCGGACACCGACTCGCTCATGTGGGGACCTCCCGCCCGCTCTGCTGTTCCGGAGTTACTTCGCGACCGCGGCGGCCAGCTTCGAGAGCGGCTCGGCCAGCGCGTTGACGCCGTCGGAGAGCTCCTTGCGCTCGGCGTCGCCGACCTGGTCGTACGAGGTGAACTCGTACGCGGCCTTGTTCGGGCGGTACTTCTCCAGCAGGCCGTTCAACGCCGTGAACTGCTTGTCCAGTTCGGCGGTGAGCGCGGGGTCCGTCTTCGAGGCGACGGGCTTGAGCAGCTCGTACGCCTTCTCCGCGCCCTCGACGTTGGCCTTGAAGTCGACCAGGTCGGTGTGGCTGTAGCGCTCTTCCTCACCCGTCACCTTGCCGGTGGCGACCTCGTCGAGGAGCTCCTTGGCGCCGTTCGCCATCGAGGTGGGGGTGATCTCCGCCTGGCCGACCTTCTTCTGCCACACGGCCAGGTCGGCCATCAGGGTCTCGGCGAGCTTCTTGTCCGCGTCGTCGATCTTGTTCTCGGCGAAGAGGGACTTCTCCAGCTTGTGCCAGCCGGTCCACTCCTGGTTCGGCTCCAGGCCGTCCTCGCGGACGTCGACCTTCGGGTCGATGTCGCCGAAGGACTCGGCGACCGGCTCGGTGCGCTCCCAGCCGATGCGCGAGGGGGCGTACGCCTTCTTCGCGGCCTCGACGTCGCCGGCCTTGACCGCGTCCGCGAAGGCCTGCGCCTTGGGGATGGTCCCGTCGGCCTGCTCCTGGACGTACTTGCGGTACGCGGCGACCGCGGCGTCGGCCTCGGGGCTGCGCTTCTCGACGGTGCCCGTGCCGGTGGCCTTGACCTGTTGGCGGATGCCGTCGCCCTTCATACCGGGCTTGCAGGCGATCTCGTAGTCGCCCGCCTTGAGTTCGGCGGTGATGGTGGCCTTGGTGCCGGGGCCGATGTTCTCGCGCTCGGTGACGATGCGGTCGTCGGGGAAGAGGACGTAGAGCTCGGTGACCTTGGAGCCCTTGTTCTCGACCTCGATGGCGACCTTGCCCGCCGGGAACTCCAACGCGCTGACCTCGCAGGCGGTGTCGGAGGCAGCCACCTTGATCGTGCCGTCGCCGGACGCGTCGCTCTTCTCGGCGCAGCCGGTGACCGCGGTGACGGCGGCCACGACGGCGGCCGCGGTGAGGAGGTGGAGGCGGGCGGGGCGCATGGGGGTCTCCTGGCAGTCCGGCGTTCGACAGACGACCGCCCCGATCGGGTCGGGGAGGCCGGTGAGGCGGACCTAACTTAACCGAGCCTTACCTGACCCGTACCCGTGCGTACGGTGATTCACCGCACACCTTCGCGCCCCGGACACGGGGCCGTTACGGACGCCCCACGCAGGCCCCATGACCGGGTCAAGCCGAGGTCAAGCCCCGGTGGCCGTTCCGTACGGCGCCGTGGCCGGCGCCCGGTTCACCCAGCTCCTCGTCCCGTACGGGGACCACCAGCGGGGCCCCGGTGCGCGGGTGCGGGAGGACCTCCACCGGCTGGCGGTAGACGCGGCTCAGCAGCCCGTCCTCGAACACCTCCGCCGGCGGGCCGTCCACCGCGATCCGGCCGTCGTGCAGCACGGCGACCCGGTCCGCGTACGCCGCCGCCAGGCCCAGGTCGTGCAGGACCACCACGACCCCGTCCCCGGCCGCGGCCCGCTCCCGGCAGATCCGCAGCACCAGCTCCTGGTGGCGCAGGTCCAGAGCCGCCGTGGGCTCGTCGAGCAGCAGCAGCGGGGCCCGCTGGGCCAGTACGCGGGCCAGCGCGACCCGGGCCCGCTCGCCGCCGGAGAGCGCCGAGAACGGGCGGGCCGCGAAGCCCGTCACCTCGGTGGCGGCCATGGCGGCGGCCACCGCCTCCTCGTCGGAGTCGGCCAGTTCGGTGCCCGCCCAGGGTGCGCGGCCCATCCGTACGACGTCCTCCACCGGGAAGGGGAAGGCCAGCGCGGCCGATTGGGGGAGCACCGCCCGGCGCAGGGCCAGCTCGGGGGCCGGCCAGTCGCCCACCGGGCGCCCGTCGATCCGCACCTCCCCGGAGGCGGCCGGCAGGTCCGCGGACAGGGCCGCCAGCAGGGTGGACTTGCCCGCGCCGTTCGGCCCGACCAGGGCCAGCACCTCCCCGGCCCGCACGGTCAGCCCGATCCCGGCGAGCACCTCGCGCCCACCGAGCCGTACGCGCAGGTCCGTGACCTCGGCGAGCGGCGCGCCGGGGGCGGGCCGGGCGGGGACGGCGCGCTTGTTCCCGCGAAGGCGGAGTGCGGCGAGGCCGGAACGCAGCCGGGCGCTCATGCCCAGCCTCCTTGCTTGCGGCGGGTGCGGCGCAGCAGCCAGAAGAAGAACGGGCTGCCGAGCAGGGCGGTCAGGACGCCGAGCGGCAGCTCGGCGGGCTGGGCGAGGGTCCGTGCGGCCAGGTCCCCGGCGACCAGCACCACGGCTCCGGCGAGGGCGCTGCCGGGCACCAGGAACCGGTGGCCCGGACCGTTGGCCATGCGCAGCAGGTGCGGCACGAGCAGCCCGACGAAGGCGATGATCCCGGCCACGGCGACGGCCGCCGCGGTGAGCAGCGCGACGACCAGGATCAGCGCGAGGCGCAGCCGCTCCACCTCCACGCCGAGGTGGCGGGCGGGGCGCTCACCGAGGGACAGCAGGTCCAGCTTGTGGGAGTACAAGGGGGCGATGACCAGGCCGATCAGCGCGCAGGGCAGGACGGCCAGCACCTTGGGCCAGGTGGCCTGGGCGAGGGAGCCGAGCTGCCAGAAGGTGATCTGGTTCACCTGGCCGCTGTCCGCGAAGAAGATGAACAGGCCGATCAGGGCCCCCGCGAAGGCGTTGACGGCGATGCCGGTCAGGATGAGGGTGACGACCTCGGTCTTCCCGCCGTTGCGGGACAACAGGTAGACGGCGCCGACGGTGATCAGCCCCGCGACGAACGCGCAGGCGGTGATGGTCCAGTTGCCGAAGAAGGTCAGGCCCAGCCCGATCGCGGCGACCGCGCCGACGGCCGCGCCCGCCGAGATCCCGATGACCCCGGGCTCGGCCAGCGGATTGCCGAACACCCCCTGCATCAGGGCCCCCGCGCAGCCGAGGCTGGCCCCGACGAGCAGGGCGAGCACCACGCGCGGCAGCCGTACGTTCCACAGCACGCTCTCCCCGACCCGGTCGAGGGCGGCGCCCCCGAGCCCGAGGCGGTGCTGCACCGACCCGACCACGTCCCCGAGCGGTATCTCGTAGGCGCCCACTCCGGCCGAGACCAGCGCGAGCAGAACGAGTACGACGGTCAGCGCGGCGGTGAGCCAGGCGGAGCCCCACCGCCGCCGGGGCGGTGCGCCGGCGGTGGTGGGGGCGGCCCGGGACGCCGACCGCTCGGAAGCGGGAAGGGGGCCCGCTCCGGGTGGCGTCTCGGGGGCTTCGTAGGAGAGCGACACGTCAGGAGGCCTTGCCGTAGAGCTGGGTGATGAGGGAGGTCAGGACCTGGTCGGTGCGGGGGCCGTAGTTGAGCAGGACCCCGTCGTCCACGGTGATCACCCGCCGGTCCATGCCCGCCGGTGTCTGGGCCACGCCCGGGATCTTGACCAGCCCGTCCACGCCGCCGACGGACTCCAGGCCCTTGGACATGACCAGGATGGCGTCGGGCGCGGCGGCCGCCAGGGCCTCGCTGGTGATCGGGGTGAAGTCCTTGCCGAGCCCCGACTCCGGGCCCGTGTCCAGTGCGCCGGCCGCCTCCAGCAGGGAACCGGCGCCGGAATCGGAGCCGCCCATCAGGTACACGGAGGCCGTGCCGCGCAGGTAGAGGAAGGCCACGCGCGGCTTCTCGCCCGAGGCGGGCAGGGCCTTGCGGGCGGCGGCGATCCGGTCGGCGGTGCGCTGGTTCAGCTGCGCGCCGGCCTCCTTGACGCCCAGTGCGGCGGCCACCGCGTCGGTGCGCTCGGCCACGTCCTCCAGGGACTTGGCCGGGGCCACCACCAGGAGCGGGATGCCCGCGTCGCGGATCTGCCGGATCGCCTCGGCGGGGCCCGAGGTGGTCTCGGCCAGCACCAGGGTCGGACGCAGCGACAGCACGCTCTCGGCGGAGACGTCGTGGCCCCGCGTCACCACGGGGAGCTCCGCCGCCTGTTCGAAGGTGGCGGTGATGTCCTTGGCGACGACCTTGGGGCCGAGTCCGAGGGTGTGCACGATCTCGTTGAGCCCGCCCGTCAGCGGCACCACCCGGTCCGCCGAGGTGACGGTCACGCGGGCGCCGTCAGCCGAGGCCACGGTCGCCGGCAGGACGGGCACGGGCGCCGGGGCGAGCGGTTCCACCCGGTCCGGGACGGCCGCGGCGCCGGCTCCGGTGGCGGGGGAGGGGGCGGCCGTACCTCCGCAGGCGCTCACGCCGAGTGCCAGGACCACGGAGGTCAGGGCTACGGCGAAGCGGGACATGCGGGTTGACGCGGCGGGCGTAGGCACGAAGGCACCGTCCTGATCGTCCGACTGGGGTGGTGGACCCGGTTCGCTGGGAGTGGGGACCCGGTTCGAGGTTCCGGGTGCCAGGGGGTTTCACACCTGGCCTAACGTAGCTTAGGTTAGCCTAACCTCGCTCGCTAGACCCTGGAGGGGACATTCATGTCCGCAAGACCCGCCCGTGCGTCCGCCGTCGCCCTGCTGGCGACCCTGGCGGCACTGGGAGCCGTCCTGCTCCCGGCGACCGCCGCCCAGGCCGCGGGCCGCACCGT
The DNA here is from genome assembly GCF_056428985.1 of Streptomyces sp. CA189. Taxonomy (NCBI): domain Bacteria; kingdom Bacillati; phylum Actinomycetota; class Actinomycetes; order Kitasatosporales; family Streptomycetaceae; genus Streptomyces; species Streptomyces sp. CA189. Next base: position 14,110 of record NZ_JBWJVM010000116.1, read on the forward strand.
GGAGGGCGGGCGGCTCGACTGGGGCATCAAATCCTCCTTCCAGAGTTACGTCACCGGCCCGGTGGCGAAAGGCGGGTTCAAGCTGAAGAACGGAGCCGCCACGGCCGGCGGCAGCCTGTTCCGCTTCCATTCCGCGAGCGGCTCCTACGATCCGGACAGCGGCTCCCTGGAGGCCTCCTTCAGCGGCGGCGTCTCCTTCCAGGGCCACCAGAAGGCGGACGGCACGTACGAGCTGGACATGAGCGTCAGCCGCCCCACCGTCAAGATCAGCGGCGGCAGCGGCACCCTCTACGCGGACGTCTCCAGCAAGGCCAAGGAAGGCGGGGCCGTCACCACCGCCTCCCAAGTGCCCTTCGCCAAGCTGAGCCTGGGCGGGGTGAACATGAAGGGCGGCGGCAGCCCCGTCGCCCTCGCCAACATCCCGGCCACCCTCACCGACCAGGGCGCCAAGGCCTTCGCCGGCTACTACGCGGCCGGCGCGCAGCTCGACCCGGTCTCGCTCTCCGTGGACGTCAAGGCCGCGCCCCCGGCCGCCGAACAGCCCGCCTCGCCGGCGTCCTCGCCGAGCACCCCGGCCGCCTCCCAGTCCCCGCAGGCTGCCGGGCAGTTCACCGACGCGGCCGTGGACTGGGGGGTGCGGCGCACCTTCCGCGAGTACGTCTCCGGCTCCATCGGCCAGGGCAAGTGGGAGCTGGCCGAAGGCGCCCAGGACGGCGGCGCGCTGTTCCGCTTCCCGCAGGGCAAGGGCGCGTACGACAGCGCGAAGGGCACCCTCGACGCCGCCTTCGCCGGGTCCGTGCACTTCACCGGGGCCCACCTCGACCTGAAGCTCTCGAAGGTCACGGCCAAGGTGGAGAACGGCAAGGGCGTGCTGTCCGCCGACGTCACCAGCGGCACGGACACCAAGCCCGCCGTCCCGCTCGTGGAGTTCGACGCCAAGGGCCTCAAGACCGAGGGCGGCCTCGCCACCCTGACCGAGGCCCCGGCCACCCTGACCGAGGGCGGAGCGGCGGCCTTCAACGCCATGTACAAGTCCGGCACCGAGATGGACCCCGTCTCCCTCGCGGTCGCCCTCGACGCCGCCGCGAAGCTCCCGGCCCTCCCGAACCTCGGCTCGACGGCCACCCCCGCAGCCCCGCCGGCCCCGTCCCCGGTACCGGCCGCAGCCGCCGCCGCGAAGGAGTCCTCGAACACCGGCCTGTACGCCGCCCTCGCGCTGGCCGTGCTCGTCCTCGCCGGCGGAGCGGCCTTCCTGGCCCTCCGCAACCGCCGCAAGGAACCGGCCCAGTCGACCCACACCGACCAGGCGCCGTCCCCGGCCGAGCAGCCCTCGACCGAGGCCCCGGCACCGGCCCGGGCCCCGGCGCCGGCCCCGGCGCCGGGCGCCGAGGCCCGGGAGCCCGACGCCTCCGACTCCCCAGACTCCTCCGGGGCCGACGGAGCCGCCCCGCGCGGCTGACCCGCGCCCCGAACCCGTACCCCCGCAGGGCCCGTACCGCCGGGCCCCTACGGCCCGCATCTGCCGGGCCCCGCACCACCCCCCGCTCCGCGGGCCCGCCCGAAAGCGTCCGGCCCGCACGCCCCGTACCGAACCAACCCGCAAGCCCCGCAGGGAGACCCGTACCGCCGGGGCTCGGCTTCGCCCTGCCCTCGCAGGCCCCCGCACCGCACCTTCCGCCTCCTCACACCCCCGTTTCAGGAGACCCCGCCATGTCATCCACCCGTCGTCCCCTCGCCCTCGCAGCCGCCGCAGCCACCGCCGTGGCGATCGGCGCCACCGCCTTCGTCCTGCCCGCCACCGCGGCGGGCAGCGCACCGGCCGCCCCCGCGGCGCAGGCCGCCCGCGCGGCGATCCCGGTCGTCGGCGGCACCCTCGACTGGGGTCTCCTGGAGAGCTACCGCACCTACGTCACGACCATCGCCCAGGGCGAGATCACGGTCGCGGACGGCGCGACGAAGACCGCCAAGGGCTTCACCTTCGGCTCGGCCACCGGCCAGTACGACCCGGCCACCCACCTCGTGACCGCCGCCTTCAAGGGCAGCGTCACCTTCACGTCGGCCGCGCACCGCTTCGAGGTGAAGCTCGCGAACCTGCGCATCGACACCGGCAAGAAGATGCTGATCATCGACGTCACGCGGGACGGCGTGCTCACGAAGGACGTCGGCTTCGCGAAGGTCGCCTTCACCGGGCCGTCGATGAAGGGCCTGGCCACCACCCTGACCGCCGACGCCGCCAAGCTCCTCGGCTCGGACAGCTACAAGGACAAGGCGGGCGACCCGCTGACGGCCGTACTGGAGTTCCCGCCGCCGCCCTCCCACAGCCCCTCCCCGTCCGCCTCGGCTTCGGCCTCCGCCTCGGCTTCCCCCTCGCAGAGCGCGTCTCCGTCGGCGTCGGTCCCGGCCTCCCCCTCCCCGTCGAAGCCGGCCTCCCCCTCGCCCTCCGCCTCCACCAGCTCCCCGGCGACCGGCGGCCCGCAGCAGATCCTCGGCGGCAAGCTGGCCTGGGGCATCAAGGAGTCCTTCCGCAGGTACGTCCAGAGCGCGGGCGGCACCGTCACCCCGGCGGACGGCGCGGTCGCGAACGGCGACAGCTTCGCCTTCGCCGGCGGCAAGGGCACCCTCGACGCCAAGGCGCAGAAGCTGAACGCCACGTTCGCGGGCAACCTGCGCTTCCAGTACGCGGCCCACGGCATCGACATGACCTTCGGCAACATCCGCATCAACGCCGAGGGCGCCAAGGGCACCCTGGTCCTCGACGTGAAGACGCCCGCCGGGGTCAAGGCGGACATCCCCTTCGCCACGCTCGACCTCGCAGACGCCGACTACAAGACCAAGGACGGCGTGCTCACCCTGAACGCCGTGCGCACCGCGCTCACGGCCGAGGGCTCCGCGGCCTTCGCCAACGACACCACCGGCTCCATGTACCCGACGGGCACCCGGGCGGACGACGTCAACCTGACCGTCTCCGTGGACAAGGACGCCGTCCTGCCCACGAGCCCGGCCGGCACCGGCGGCACCGGCACCTCCGGCGGCACCGGCACCGTCGGGGGCGGCGGCACGGTCGGAGGCGGCCTCGCCGCCACCGGCGCCGAGATCCCGGCCGGCGCGCTGCTCGGTTCCTCCGCCGCCGTCATCGCGGCGGGCGCGGGCACGGTGTTCGTCGCGCGCAGGCGCCGCACGGCCCAGAACTGACCCGTGCTTCAATTCCCGCTTGAATCCTCCCCGCCTTGAGGCCGGGGATTCCTGGCTCACGCAGCCTGATGGCCCGGCGGGCTGTCAGGTCTTCCGCGATCGGCACCAGCCGGGTTGAGACCAGCCCGGACCAGCATGACGTGTGCGGAGTTCTTGTCCCTGGGGGACACGGCTCCGCACGCGGTGCAGGTGTAGGTACGTTCAGAGAGGGGGAGTGCGTGCTTGGTTCTCGCTCCGCACTGCGCGCAGTCCATGGTGGTGTGCGCGGGATGGACCAGGTGTACGACGCGTCCGTGCTTACGGGCCATGGTCGACTTGGCGAGGAACTTCGGGCGGAAGTCCTCCACTGCGAGGGCGCCGTAGTCACGGACCACAGACTTCGCCCACTTGAGGCCAGTGTCCTGGCGCTGGCGGGCAGCCTTCTTGTGGAGCTTCGCCGTCAGCCTTTTCGCCGTCCGGTAGCCCCTCGACCCGGGCTTGCCCTTCGCCGGTTTCCGGCGGGCCATCATCCGCTGATAGTGGGCGAGCCTGACGGCGGCCTTCTTGCCGTGCTCGGCGTGCGGAAGGTCGTGGGCGTCGCTGGTGGTGGTCGCGGTCTCCCGTACGCCCCAGTCGATTCCGATCACCGCACCTGTGTCCGGGAGCGGCTGGGCTTCGGTGGCGACGACGAAGGATGCGTACCAGTGCCCGAGGCTGTCGCGGTAGATCCGCACTGACGACGGGTCCGCCGGGAGATCGCGGGACCACACAACCCTCAGAACGACACCGCCCGCTAGGTGCAAACGGCCGCCCTTGATCCGAAACCCGCGCCGGGTGTAGTTCAGGCTCGGGTCGGCCGTGTGCTTCTTCTTGTACTTCGGCATCCCCGCCCGCTGCCGCATCGGCAACCGGGCCTTGACGTCCTTCAACGCTTTGGTACGGGACTTCCCGAAGTCCCGTACCACCTGCTGCTGCGGAACACTGCTGCCATCACCCAACCAGGTGTTGCGGTTGCGGGCCTCGGTCAGCATTTTGTCCAGTCGGGCAGGACCGCACTTCTCGTCCTCGGCGCGGGCCTTCTTGGAGCGAGCGGTGCATTCGTTCCAGATCCACCGGCAACGGTCCCACTCGCCCATCAACTTGGTCTGAGCGGTAGAGGACACGCGAAGCCGGTAGGTGAACCGGGCATGCCCGGCCCTTTCCGTCTCCTGTGATGCCTCCGCCATACGGTCAACCTAGACTGCGCCTCTGACAACGCCTAGAAAGTGCAGGCCACGACAGATGCGAAGAGAACTCCCGAACTTCACGCAGGCGACGGCAAGACCCGCTCCTCCCCGGGCTGAGGCCCTGAGGACCCCTGGGAAGATGCGGTGAACGATCTAGACGTCCTCAGGGTCTTCTGCGCGGGTGACGGCAGCCACGGCAACGCGCTCGGCGTCGTACGCGACGGCCGGTCCTGCCCGGACGACGCCTCCCGACAGGCGTTGGCGGCCGAACTCGGCTACAGCGAGACGGTGTTCGTCGACGATCCCGAGCGCGGGATCGTCGACATCCGCACCCCCGGCACCCGGATGTCCTTCGCCGGGCACCCGTTGGTCGGAGTCGCGTGGCTGCTCGACATCGAGGAGCTCCAGCCGCCGGCGGGTGCCGTATGGGCGCGCGACGACGGGGAGTTCACCTGGATCACCGCCCGCCCCGAGTGGGTCGAGGGCAAGCGCACCGAGCAGTACGCCGACGCCGCCGAGGTGGACGCGCTGCCCAGCCCGCCGCCGGGCGAGGGCTGGCTGTACGCCTGGGCGTGGGAGGACGAGGCCGCGGGCCGGATCCGGGCCCGCGGTTTCCCGCGCCGCCCCGATGGAGCGATCGCCGAGGACGAGGCCACCGGCTCGGCGGCGATCCTGCTGACGGCCGAACTGAACCGCGCCCTGAACATCACCCAGGGCAGGGGCTCCCAGATCCTCACCGCCCCGGGCCCGGACGGCACCGTAGAGATCGGCGGCCGCGTCCGCTTCGCCGAAGCCGGCCTCGCCGGTGCCAAATCCAGCCTCGCCGGCGTTTGAGGCGCGGGGTCTGGGGCGGAGCCCCAGGAGCCTAGGCGCGGCCGCCGCGCCGCAGGCCGCCGTGCCCCGGGGGTGAAGCCCGGAAGGGGGGTGGGCCCGTCGGGCCCACCCCCCTTCCCAGTCCAGCCCGCCGCAGGCGCTACGCGCTCAGCGGGAACTGCTCGCCCAGCTCGCGGAAGACCGCGCCGTTGAAGTCGAAGGCGCGCTTGCACTCGTCGATGATGCGCTGCTTCTCCAGGTCGTCCGCGGCGATCGCGTCCAGCAGCTCGCGGTAGGTCCGCTTGAAGGCGGCCGGGTTGGAGATGTCCGCGAAGACGTAGAAGCGGACGCCGTCGCCCTTGCGCTCGAAGCCCCAGGTCCGCTCCGCCTTGTCGCGGATGATCTGGCCGCCGGAGAGGTCGCCCAGGTAGCGGGTGTAGTGGTGGGCCACGTACCCGCCCGGCCAGGAGGCGGCGCACTCGGCCACACGGGCCGCGTAGGCCTCGGTCGCGGGCAGCGCGACCAGGGTCTCGCGCCACTCGGGACCCCGCAGGTGGGCCAGGTCCCGCTCGATCTCGGCGAGGCGCATCAGCTCGGGCTGTATGAACGGGCCGGCGACCGCGTCGCCCCTGAGGGCCTCGGCGGCGTCCTCCAGGGCCTTGTACACGAACCACAGCTGCTCGGTGTAGCGCGTGTACGCGTCCACCCCGAGCCGGCCGCCGAGCAGGTCGCTCATGAACGTCGAGGTCTCTGCCTCGGTGTGCTGCTCGTGCGAGGCGACACGAATGACGGTGGAGAAGGCGTCCAAGGCGGACCTCCGAGAATTCGGAAGAAAAGGGGAGCCGGGCGTGGCGGCCGTGCCGCCACACCCGATCCTCCTACTTAGGCTTACCTAAGTCAATGTGTTCCCGACGCCTTGTCGGTAAAAACCTCCGCGAGGTGACTTTCCTCGGGTCAGGGGAGCGTCAGGATCTCCGCCCCGGTGTCCGTGACCACCAGTGTGTGCTCGAACTGCGCGGTCCGCCTGCGGTCCTTCGTGACCACCGTCCAGCCGTCCTCCCACATGTCGTACTCGTGGGTGCCCAGGGTCAGCATCGGCTCGATGGTGAAGGTCATCCCGGGCTCGATGACGGTGGTGGCGTGCGGGCTGTCGTAGTGCGGGACGATCAGGCCGGAGTGGAAGGACGAGTTGATCCCGTGACCGGTGAAGTCCCGGACGACGCCGTAGCCGAAGCGCTTCGCGTACGACTCGATGACCCGGCCGATGATGTTGATCTGCCGGCCCGGCCGGACGGCCTTGATGGCCCGGTTCAAGGACTCGCGGGTGCGCTCCACGAGCAGCCGCGACTCCTCGTCCACGTCCCCGCACAGGTACGTGGCGTTGTTGTCGCCGTGCACCCCGCCGATGTACGCGGTCACGTCGAGGTTGACGATGTCGCCGTCCCGCAGGACGGTCGAGTCGGGGATGCCGTGGCAGATGACCTCGTTGAGCGAGGAGCACAGGGACTTCGGGAAACCGCGGTAGCCCAGCGTCGAGGGGTAGGCGCCGTGGTCGCACATGAACTCGTGGGCGACCCGGTCCAGCTCGTCGGTGGTCACCCCCGGCGCGATCAGCTTGGCGGCTTCTTCCATCGCCTGGGCGGCGATCCGGCCGGCGATGCGCATGGCCTCGATGGTCTCGGGCGTCTGCACCTCCGGTCCGGTGTACGGAGTGGGCGCGGGCTTGCCCACGTACTCGGGCCGGCGGATGTTTCCGGGAACGGAACGGACGGGAGTGAGCTCGCCTGGTACGAGCAGCGACTGGCCAGACATACGAGCGAGTGTATCGAGCGGGTATGGGGCAGCATGGCGACAGAGAGAGGAGCCTGACGATGGCCCTGTTCAAGAAGCGCCAGGTGGGCAAACCCGGCGAGTGGTACTACTGCCTGGTCCACAAGAAGGTCGAGGAAGGCCCCGAGTGCCCGGCGAAGGACCGTTTCGGCCCCTACGCGACACCCGAAGAGGCGAACCACGCCATGGAGACGGCGCAGGAGCGCAATCTCGAATGGCAGAACGACCCCAAATGGAACGACAAGACCCGCGAGACCGAAGAGGGCACGGGTACAGGTACGGGTACGGCTACCCCGTAGCCGCTGCGGCTACCAGCGGCTGGGCGGCGGTGCGGCCAACTGGTCGGCCAGCCGCGCCAGCCGGTCCCGGAACCGCCTCGGCCCGCGCTGCACCGGCAGGCTGTTCTCCCCGGCCGCCGCGCTGACCAGGTGCTGCACGGTGTCCAGGTCCAGCTCGGCGGCCCCGTCCGGCACGGACAGCACCTCGTGCGCGAGCGTCCCGATATCCGCGTCCCCGCCGTCGAGGGACAGTACGGTCGCCCCCGCGCGCCGGGCGTCGTGCACCCGCTCCAGCAGTCCGTCCCCGGGCTGCTCCGGAGCCACCACCAGCAGGGTGTGACCGCGCCGGGCCCCCTCCAGCCGGCTCAGGCCGACCGACAGGTGCGGGGCGTCACCGGGCAGCACGTGGTGGCGTACGAGCGTGGGCGCCAGCTCCGGCAGCCCCGACCAGGCTGCCTCGTCGACCAGGTGCGCCGCCAGGTGCCAGGGCTCGTACTGCTCGGTCCCGACCAGCAGCAGGTTCCCGCCGGCCGGCACGACCGACCGCCGCAACGTCCCGGCGAACCGGCGCGCGGCACCGGGCCACTCCGTACCGGCGAGCACCTCGCGCAGCAGCGCGACTCTCACGGCGTCCATATCGGCATCCTGCCCCATGGAAGGGACAAACGGGAGCCGTTCCCCCCATCTCCCCCCCCCAA
>NZ_JBWJVM010000117.1:0-21696 GCF_056428985.1 Streptomyces sp. CA189
GCCCAGCCCCGCCGGGCCCATCCCAGCCCCGCCGGCGTTTGAGGCGCGGGTCTGGGCGGAGCCCAGGGAACGGTGGAAGGGCGGGTAGGGGACTTCGCCCCGCAGGGCCAACCCACCCGCACCCGCCCACCGGACCCACACCGGGCCGGCAGCGGCGGCAGCCCCGCCCGGCCACCGCCGGACGGAGGCGTCAAGAAGGTACGCGCAGCGCCGCGGCCAGCGCCGCCAGGAAGCCGACGACCTCCGACGGTCCGGACAGCGTCAGGTCCGCGCGGGAGGCGAGCTCCGGAACCTCCGCAGAGCCACTGCACAGCAGCAGCCCCGGCACGCCCCCGGCCCGCAGCTTCTCCACCGCCGAGTACGCCGCCAGGTCCCCCAGATCGTCCCCGGCGTAGAGCACGGCCTCCGCCCCCACCTCCGCGAGGTACTCCGTGAGCGCGACGCCCTTGTCCATCCCGGGCGGCCGCAGCTCCAGTACGGCCCGCCCCGGTTCGACCATCAGGCCGTGCCGGGCCGCCAGCCCCGCCAGGGGCTCGCGCAGGGCGGCGAAGGCCGCCTCCGGGTCCTCCGCGCGGCGGGTGTGGACGGCCAGCGCCTGGCCCTTCTCCTCGATCCAGGTCCCGCGCCACGCGCCGATCGCGTCCAGGAACCCGGGCAGCTCCGCCCGGACCGCCGCCACCCCCGGATGCTCGGCCGGAGCGTGCACGATGCCGCTCACGGCGTCCCAGCGCTCGGCCCCGTAGTGCCCGAGCACCACCAGGTGTTCGAGTCCGGGGACCCCGGCGAAGCCCCCGTAGCGGACGGCGACCCCGGCGGGCCGGCCGGTGACGACCGCGACGGAGCCGACCTCGGGGGCGAGGGCGGCGAGCGCGGCGACGGCTCCGGGGTGGGCGCGCGCCTGGTCGGGGTCGGGGACGATGTCGGCGAGGGTGCCGTCGAAGTCGAGGGCGACGACGGAGCGGCGCGGTGCGCGGAGGAGGGCTTCGAGTCCCTCGCGTCCGGCGGTGGTGACGGGCATCGGCAGATCGTGCGGATGGCTCCCCATACGCTCGACCCTAACGGCCCCGCCGGGCCACGGCTATGGCGCGGGCCACGCCTGCTACCGCCTCGCCCGCTGGGCCTCGCGGATGCGCCGCAGGCGGTTGACCGTGCCCGGCGCGTGCCGCAGCGCCCGCGGGTCGTCCATCAGCGCGTTGAGCAGCTGGTAGTACCGGACCGGGGGCATCCCCAGTCCTTCCCTTATGGCCCGCTCCTTGGCGCCCGGCCCGGGCCAGGTGCGGCCTTCGTAGGCCAGTACGGCCGCTTCGTCGGGGCTCAGCCCGGCCGGCGGCCTCTCGTCCGCGTCCGTCATACCGCCAGATTAACTCCGCCCTACGACAGCGCCCGCTCCGCGTCCGCTCCCCGCCGACCGGCGCCGACCGGCGCCGATCAGCGCGGCTCCGCCTTGCGCGCCATCTCCGCGAGGTCCCCGAGGGTCTTCTCGGGCTGTCCGCCCTGCTGCACGGCCTTGCCGATGTTCTTCTTGACGTCCTCGCTCACGGCCGCCCAGGACTTCTTGCCCACCGGGTAGAGCCGCGCGTTGGACAGCGCGCGCAGGAAGGTCTTCAGCTCCGCCGAGGAGGACCCCGTAGAGGCCTCCATCGCCCGGGAGCCGCTGGTGGTCACCGGGAGCAGGTCGTACTTCTCGGTGAAGGCCGTCACGTTGTTCGCCTCGTACAGGAAGTCCAGGAACTTCCCGGACTGCGTCTGGTGGCCGGTCTTGAAGGCCATGACCCAGTCGGCGACGCCCATCGTCGGGTGGGGCACCCCGTCGGCGGTCGGCATGGGGGTCATGCCGTACGTCACGCCCTTCGCGGCGGCCTGCTTGAGCAGCGTCGGGTGCCCGTTGAGCATGCCGACCTCGCCGCGCGAGAAGGAGTCGAAGGCGGCCTGGCGGTCCAGCTTGGCCGGTTCGACGGGGCCGGTCAGGCCCGCGCCGACGAGCTTGTCGCGCAGGAACTCCAGGGTCTTGACGTTGGCCGGGGTGTCGATCGAGTACTGCTCTTCGTTGTCGGCGTAGCCTCCGCCGCCCGAGAGCAGCCACTGCATCGTCTCGGCCTGCGCCTCCTCGCGGCCCAGGGGCAGCGCGAAGGGCGTCGGGACGCCGGCCGCCTTGAGCTTCTTGGCGGCGGCCTCCAGCTCGGCCCAGCTCTTGGGCTGCCAGGGGGTCTTGCCGTCCTTGGGAATGACTCCGGCGTCGGCGAACAGCTTCTCGTTGTAGAACATCAGCCGGGTGCTGGCCACGAAGGGCAGGCCGTACTGGACGCGCCTGACCTTGCCCGCGTCGGCGAGCGGGGCGAGGAAGTCGGCTTCGGTGTTCACGGAGAGCAGCTCGTCGGCGGAGTACAGCTTGCCCTCGGCCGCGTAGTCGGCGTAGGCGCCGATCTGGGCGATGTCGGGGGCCTCGCCGGCCTTGACCATCTCGGCGACCTTGGCGTCCACCTCCGACCAGGAGTAGACGTCGACCTGGACCTTGATGCCGGGGTGGCTCTTCTCGAAGGACGCCGCGAGGTCCTTCCAGTAGGGCTTCGAGGAGTTTTCCGGTTTGTCCCCGTAGTCGGCCGCCACGACCTTCAGGGTGACCTCGTTGTCCCCGGTGAGGCCCGACACGGCGCCGCAGCCGGTCAGCGTCACCGTGGTCAGGCACAGTGCGAGGCCGGACGCGGCGAGGTTCAGTCTTCTGGCCTTCACAGGATCTCTCCCAGGCGGGTCAGGACTTCGGCCCGGGGAGGAACAGGCCCCACCGTCGTAGGCGCGGAGCGCCGGAGTTCTCTTCGCATATGTCGTGAGTTGCACTTTCTGGCGTTGTCAGTGAGCTCGGTTAGGTTGATCGCATGGCGGTATCTCAGGAGGTGGAGGGCGCCGGGCATTCCCGGTACGCCTTCCGGCTTCGCGCGTCGTCTGCCGCCCGGGCCGCGTTGTCGGGCGAGTGGGACCGGTGCCGGTGGGTCTGGAACGAGTGCGCTGCTCGGTCGAAGAAGGCCCACGCCGAGGACGAGACGTGCGGTCCGGCCCGGCTGGACAAGATGCTGACCGGGGCACGCACCTCGAATGCGTGGCTGCGCGAGGGTTCCTCGGTCCCGCAGCAGCAGGTGGTGCGGGACTTCGGGAAGTCCCGCAACAAGGCCGTGAAGGACGTCAAGGCCCGGTTGCCGATGCGGCAGCGGTCGGGGATGCCGCGGTACAAGAAGAAGGGCAAGGCGGATCCGAGCCTGAACTACACCCGGCGCGGCTTCCGGATCAAGGACGGCAGCCTGCATCTCGCGGGCGGCATCATCCTGACCGTGGTGTGGTCCCGCGACCTCCCGGCGGACCCGTCGTCCGTACGGATCTACCGTGACAGCCTCGGCCACTGGTACGCCTCCTTCGTCATCCCCGCCGAAGGGCAGCCGCTTCCCCGGACCGGCGCGGCGATCGGGATCGACTGGGGCGTGAAGGAGACCGCGACCACCACCAGCGACGCCCACGACCTCCCGCACGCCGAGCACGGCAAGAAGACCGCCGACAGGCTCGCCCGCTATCAGCGGATGACGGCCCGCCGGAAGCCGGCGAAGGGCAAACTCGGCTCCAGGGGCTACCGGGCCGCGAAGAAGCTGACGGCGAAGCTCCACAAAAAGGTGGCCCGGCAACGCCAGGACACCGGCCGCAAGTGGGCCAAGGCCGTGGTCCGCGACCACGACGCCCTCGCGGTGGAGGACTTCCGGCCGAAGTTCCTCGCCAAGTCCACCATGGCCCGCAAAGCGGCCGACGCCGCGATCGGCGCGACCAAGCGCGAGCTGATCGCCATGGCGGGCAAGCACGGGCGCGTCGTGCACCTTGTCCACCCCGCGCACACCACCATGGACTGCGCGCAGTGCGGAGCGAGAACCAAGCACGCACTACCTCTCTCTGAACGTACCTACACCTGCACCGCGTGCGGAGCCGTGTCCCCCAGGGACAAGAACTCCGCACACGTCATGCTGGTCCGGGCTGGTCTCAACCCGGCTGGTGCCGATCGTGTAAGAGCTGACGGACCGCCGGTCCACAGCCAACGTGAGCCAGGAATCCCCGCCCCTTAGGGCGGGGAGGATTCAAAGTTCTCGTTCCACCCCAGGTTCGTTGCATACGATTGAAGTAAAGGTCTACACCACTTCACCCCCGCGTCAACACCGGGGCTCGAATGCACACACGGTTCACACGCCCCTGCACCCGCACGCGGGCGCACCCGCCCCACACATCCGCCCCGCGCGAAGCCTGACGCCGACCCGCGCAGCGGCCCACCCGCCGACGAAGGTCCCGAATTTGTATGGCCACTCAACAATCCCTCCCAGTGGACTAGACCTTTGCCCTCCGATCACGCGAGACTGTCACCCGTGAAACCCGTGAAACACGTCATCGCCCTCGATGTGGGCGGCACTGGGATGAAGGCCGCCCTCGTCGCCGCCGACGGCACCCTGCTCCACGAGGCGCGCCGCGCCACCGGCCGCGAGCGGGGCGCCGAAGCCGTCGTCGAGACGATCCAGGACTTCGCCGCCGAGCTCCTCGACCTCGGCCGGGAACGCTTCGCCACCACCGCCTCCGCGGCCGGCGTGGCCGTCCCCGGCATCGTCGACGCCGAGAACGGGATCGCCGTCTACGCGGCGAACCTGGGCTGGCGCGACGTCCCCATGCGCGCACTGCTCGGCAGACGCCTCGGCGGGATCCCGGTCGCCCTCGGCCACGACGTCCGCACGGGCGGACTCGCCGAAGGCCGCATCGGCGCGGGCCGCGGTGCCGACCGCTTCCTGTTCGTCCCCCTCGGCACCGGCATCGCCGGAGCCATCGGCATCGCCGGCCGCATCGAGGCCGGCGCGCACGGGTACGCGGGCGAGATCGGCCACATCGTGGTCCGCCCCGGCGGCCCCGCCTGCGGCTGCGGCCAGCACGGCTGCCTGGAGACCCTCGCCTCCGCCTCCGCCGTCAGCCGCGCCTGGGCGGCCGCCTCCGGCGACCCCGAGGCGGACGCCGCGGACTGCGCCAAGGCCGTCGAATCCGGCGACGAGCGCGCCCTGGAGGTCTGGCTCGCCGCCATCGGCGCCCTGGCCGACGGGCTGGTCACCGCGATCACCCTGCTGGACCCGCGCACGCTGATCATCGGTGGCGGACTGGCCGAGGCCGGGGAAACCTTGTTCACACCACTACGGACGGCCGTGGAGGAACGCGTGACGTTCCAGCGGCTGCCCCACATCGTTCCGGCGGCCCTAGGGGACACCGCCGGATGCCTGGGCGCAGGGCTGCTCGCCTGGGATCTACTCGCCACGGAGGTACCTGCCTGATGTCCGGAAGCGCACATGTGGGCCGCAGCACCGTTCTCTCCGGCGCCGACGTGGTGCTGCCCACGGGCATCGTCAAGGGCGGGCGCCTCATCGTCGACGGCGAGCGCATCGCCGGCAGCGCCGAGGAGAACGCGGCCGTCGTCGACCTCTCCGGGTGCCTGATCGTCCCCGGCTTCGTCGACATGCACAACCACGGCGGCGGCGGCGCCTCCTTCACCTCCGGCACCGCCGAGGAGGTGCTCAAGGGCGTACGGACCCACCGCGAGCACGGCACCACCACCCTGGTCGCCTCCACCGTCACCGGGGACCTCGACGAGCTCGCCCGCCGTGCCGGACTGCTCGCCGAGCTGACCCAGCAGGGCGACATCGCGGGCATCCACTTCGAGGGCCCGTTCATCAACGCCTGCCGCAAGGGCGCGCACAAGGAAGACCTCCTGCGCGACCCCGACCCGGCCGAGGTCCGCAAGCTGATCGACGCCTCGCACGGCGCCGCCCGGATGTTCACCCTCGCCACCGAGCTCCCCGGCGGCCTGGACTCCGTACGGCTGCTCGCCGAGCACGGGGTCATCGCCGCGATCGGCCACACCGACTCCACGTACGAGCAGACGCTCGAAGCCATCGACGCCGGCGCGACCGTGGCCACCCACCTCTACAACGCGATGCCCGGCATGGAGCACCGCGCGCCCGGCCCCATCGCGGCCCTGCTGGAGGACGAGCGGGTCACCGTCGAGCTGATCAACGACGGCACCCACCTGCACCCCGCCATGCTGGAGCTGGCCTTCCACCACGCGGGCGCGAACCGGGTGGCGCTGATCACCGACGCGATGGACGCGGCCGGCTTCGGCGACGGGATCTACCACCTCGGCCCGCTGGAGGTGGAGGTCAAGGAGGGCGTCGCCCGCCTCGTCGAGGGCGGCTCCATCGCGGGCTCCACCCTCACCCTGGACACCGCCTTCAAGCGGTCGGTCACCCTCGACGAGCTCCCCGTCGAGTCCGTGGTCCAGGCGATCTCCGCCAACCCGGCCAAGCTGCTCGGCGTCTACGACCAGGTCGGCTCGCTGGAGCCCGGAAAGTACGCGGACCTCGTCGTCCTCGACTCCGCCTTCGACGTCCGGGGCGTCATGCGGCGCGGCGAATGGATCGTGGACCCGCTCGCCGCACGGAGCTGACCGCACGGTCCGAGCAAGCGGTCGGCCCCGGGTACTGGGCCGACCGCTCCCGCATTTGGCATGCTGTTGCCCCGCGAGAGGCGGCACACACCGAGACCCGGGGCCCGCCATGATCCTGACCGTGACGCTCAACACCGCACTCGACGTCACCTACCGCGTACCGCGCCTGCTCGCGCACGCCTCCCACCGCGTCACCGAGGTCACCGAACGCCCCGGCGGCAAAGGCCTCAACGTGGCCCGGGTGCTCGCCGCGATCGGCCACGAGGTCACCGCGACCGGCTTCGCGGGCGGCCCCACGGGAGCCCTCGTACGCGAGCTGCTCGCCGGCTCCCCCGGCGTCCGCGACGAGCTGGTCCCCTGCGCGGGCACCACCCGGCGTACCCTGGCCGTCGTCGACGAGGCCTCCGGGGACACCACGCAGTTCAACGAACCCGGCCCGCTGATCACCGCCGCCGAGTGGTCCGGGTTCCTCTCCCGCTACGAGGCCCTGCTGGCCGGCGGCGCCCGCGCGGTGGCCCTGTGCGGCAGCCTGCCCCCGGGCGTACCCGTAGGGGCTTACGCGACCCTCGTGCGGGCGGCCCGCGCGGCCGGCGCGCCCGTCCTCCTCGACACCAGCGGCGAGGCCCTGCGCCGCGGGGTCGCCGCCCGCCCCGACGTGATCAAGCCGAACGCCGCCGAGCTCGCCGAGCTGACCGGATCGCGAGACCCGCTGCCCGCCACCCGGGACGCCCGCCGGCGCGGGGCCCACGCGGTGGTCACCTCGCTCGGCCCGGCCGGACTGCTCGCCGCCACCGCCCGGGGCACCTGGCGGGCGGCCCCGCCCCGCACCCTGGCGGGCAACCCCACCGGCGCCGGCGACTCCGCGGTCGCGGGCCTGCTCTCGGCCCTCACCGAAGGCCTGGACTGGCCGGACCGCCTGACCCGCGCGGTAGCCCTCTCGGCGGCCACGGTCGCCGCCCCCACGGCGGGAGACTTCGACCCCCGCACCTACGAGGAGGTACGGGGGTCGGTGAAGGTGACGGCGGGCTAGGGCCCGTACGCCGGCGTACTCCGGTTCGGTCAGCGCTTCTCGAGGACGAACTGGTCGATGACCGCCTCGCAGGAGTTGCCCGCCTCGCAGGAGATCTTGATGGTGTTCGTGCCCTGCTTGAGGTTCACGTACGAGTAGGTGTTGGTCCAGCCCTTGTCCCAGGCACCCTCGCCGGCCTTCGCGAAGTTCTTCATGTTGATCGGCCGGGTCTGCGCTTCGCCGTTGATCGCCAGCGTCATGCTGGCGTCCTTGCCCGGCACGCCGTAGTACATCCGGAAGGTGTACTCGCCGGTCTTGGGGACCTCCAGCGTCCAGGTCACGGCGGCACCCTGCTGGTTGAAGCCGCCGACGTACTGGCCGCCCGAGCTCTTGGCCCCCGGCACCGCGCTCTCCAGCTTGGCGCCACCGCTGATCACCATGCCGGAGCCGCCCGCGTCGCCCTTGGGCATCGGAGCCTCCGGGGAAGCGGACCCGCTCGGCTGGCCCGACGGGGTGTTCTGGGCGGGCGCGGACGGGCTCTGGCCCGTGTTCGCGGTGTTCTTGCCCTTGTTCTTGTCGTCGTCCTTGCCGAAGATCACGGCCGCGCCGATGCCGATCGCCACCGCGGCGACCACCGCGACGGCCGCGATGAGCATGCCCCGGCGGCTGGACCCGCCGCCGCCGTGGCCACCGCGCCCGCCGCCGGAGCCCGGCAGCGGAACGGACTGGGTGTACTGCGGGGGCTGCTGCTGCGGCGGAACGCCGTAGCCGCCCGCCTGGAGCGCTTCGGGGGCCTGGTACTGCGCCTGGTAGGCCTGGGGCTGCTGCTGCGGCGGGACCTGACCGCGCTGGCCGCCGTAGGGCCGGTCGCCGACCGTGCGGACCTGGTTGTACGAGGTCCGGGGCACACCCGGCTGAGCGCCGGCCGTGGAACCCGGGTAGCCGTACCCGCCGCCCTGCCCGGGCGGGGTGGCCCCCGCGGCCTGGCCGTCCTCGTAGAGGTAGCCGAACGGGTCGTCATCCTCGGGCTTGCTCGCCCCGTTGTTCGGGCCGTGGTTCGCGGGCGTCGTCATCGCAGGTCACTCCTTTCGACCCCGGGGAGCCTACCCCGAACAGGTGCGCCCACGGGCGGCCCGAGAGTTTACCCGGCCCTGCGGTGTGCCTTCGAACGGGACCGCTTCTCGATGTACATCCGCTGGTCGGCGGAGCGCAACACCTCGTCCGCCGACATGCCGCAGCTCGCCCAGCCGATGCCGAAACTGGCTCCCACGCGGACCGCGCGGCCGTCCACCCGGATCGGCGGGATGATCGCGTTGCGCAGCCGCACGGCGAGGTCGGCGGCGTCGGCGGCGCCCAGCCCGTCGGCGAGGACGACGAATTCGTCACCACCCAGCCGGGCGACCGTGTCCCCGTCCCGGACGCCGGTCGTCAGCCGCCGGGCCACCTCGATGAGGACCGCGTCGCCGGTGTGGTGCCCGAACCGGTCGTTGATCGACTTGAACCCGTCGAGGTCGCAGAAGAGCACCGCGAGCCCCTTCGTACCGTCGTCGATGTCGGTCGCCGGTGCGACCGTGTGCACGTGGTGGTCGTACGGGCCCACCGCGGCCGAGCCGCCGCCGAGCGGTCCGCCCATGCCCCCGGGGAACTCGAAGGGCTCGGGGAAGCCGTCGGGCCGGAAGCCGTGCTCGGCCTGCTCACCAGGACCACCCTCCACCGCCGGCCGGGTCTCGAAGGCCGCGTCCAGGGCCTCCACGGCGGTGGCGCGCACCGACTGCGGGCGGCGGCAGAGCCGGGCCCCGAGCCGGGAGCGCAGCTCGGCGCTGTTGGGGAGGCCGGTCAGCGAGTCGTGGCTGGCCCGGTGGGCGAGCTGGAGCTCGTGCCGCTTGCGCTCCTCGATGTCCTCGACGTGCGTGAGCAGGAAGCGCGGCCCGTCGGCGGCGTCGGCGACGACGGAGTTGCGCAGCGAGACCCAGACGTACGTACCGTCGCGCCGGCCGAGTCTGAGCTCGGCCCGGCCGCCCTCGGCGGAGGTGCGCAGGAGGGTGCCGATGTCCTCGGGGTGCACGAGGTCGGAGAAGGAGTACCGGCGCAGCACGGAGGCGGGCCGCCCCAGCAGCCGGCACAGCGCGTCGTTGGTGCGCAGCAGGCGGCCGTGCTGGTCGCCGCCCATCTCGGCGATGGCCATGCCGCTCGGCGCGTACTCGAAGGCCTGGCGGAACGACTCTTCACTGGCGCGCAGGGCCTGCTGCTCGCGCTCCAGGCGGACCAGGGCCCGCTGCATGTTCGCGCGGAGCCGGGCGTTGCTGATCGCAATGGCGGCCTGGAAGGCGTACATCTGGAGCGCTTCGCGGCCCCAGGCGCCGGGCCGGCGGCCGTTGCGCGGGCGGTCCACGGAAACGACGCCGAGCAGTTCGCCGCCGGAGGCGTACATGGGGGCGTAGAGCCGGTCCTCGGGGTGCCACTCGTCCTCGAACCGCGGGTCGGGGCCCTCCGTGTGCCACTGCGGGACGTCGTCCTCGACGAGGACCCAGCCCTCGGTGTGCGGGATGAAGCGCAGGCCGTCCCAGTTCTCGCCCATCGTCAGGCGGCGTTCCCAGGAGGCGCGCGAGCCGACGCGGCCGGTGATCAGGGCTTCGGCGGCGGGGTCTCCCGCGAAGGCGGCGACGACCAGATCACCGTCGGGGCGAACGAGGTTGACGCAGGCGAGTTCGTAGCCGAGGCCCAGGACGATGCCGTCCACGACGGTCTGCAGGGTGTCCGCCAGGCTCCGGGCCGTATTGAGCTCGGCCACCACCCGGTGCAGCTGCCGCAGGGTCGCAAGACGGACGTACGGCTCCGACTCGGTCTCCATTGCTCGCTCTCCCCGAGACCTCGACAGCAACTCCAGGTTTGTCATCGGCGCTTCGTTGCGGTGTCCCGTCCACTGAATCACAGTGAGCTGTGCGGCAGGTACACAGGGTCAACAAATCTTGCTCTCTGTGACTCAAGTCACATGAGATGAATAAGGGTGACCTTCACGCCGCCCCACTCGGGTTCATTCCGGCCGGTTCGCCCGACCTGTTCCCGGAAGCAAACGATACGCCCGGATCTGGGGCGGCCTAGGCGGTCTCTTTCGGATCTTGCCGGTCAGGCCCGCGTCGTCCGGTGCCGGCCAGGCAAGATCCGAAAGAGACGGCCTAGGTCGACGGGCGGGGGCGGGGCTCGGACCTCCGCCCGATGCGCCGCGCGAGGGGTGACAGTAGCGTCCCAACCGTGCCCCCTACGACCCCTGTGACACCACTTTCCCTCCCCGCACCCCATGCTGTGGGGGTGAGCAACGACGAGTTCCGGGCAGCGATGTCCCGACTGACGGCGGGCGTCTGCCTGATCACCGCACAGGAGCCCCCGCTGTCGGCGGGCGGCCCGCGCGGTGAGGACGTCGGCATGACGGCGACCGCCTTCATGTCCGTGTCCCTGGAGCCGCCGCTCGTCCTCGTCAGCGTGCGCGAGGGCTCCCGGATGGACGACCTGCTGGCCGAGCAGCCGCTGTGGTCGGTGTCGGTGCTCGCCGACCACCAGCTCCAGATCGCGAGCCGGTTCTCGATGAAGAACCGCATCAGCGACCGGCTGCTCTTCGCGGACCTGCCCTACACGCGCGGCGGCGTCTCCGGAGCCCCGCTGCTCTCGGGGGCGCTGGCCACCCTGGAGTGCCGTACGGAGAACCGCGTCGAGGCGGGCGACCACACCCTGGTCATCGGCCACGTCCTCACCGCCACCCAGCCTGCGCCGGACTCCCCGCCGCTGACGTACTTCCGGGGGCGCTACCGGCACCTGGCGCCCTGAGCTCCGGCGGCCACCGATCCGGCGGCCACCGATCCAGCGGCCACCGATCCAGCGGCTACCAGTCCCGCGCGTTGCGGCCCCGCTTGGTCTCGCCGCGGGCCTTCTTCTCGCGCAGCCGCCGCTCGTTGATCCCCCGGGGGATCTTCGTCGCCCGCCGCGCCTTCGGCGGCGGCGCCGTGGCCTCGGCCAGCAGCGCCGTCAGCCGGACCAGCGCCATCTCCCGGTTGCGGAACTGCGAGCGGTGCTCGGAGGCCCGTACGGTCACCACCCCATCGACCAGCCGGGACGCGAGCCGTTCCAGCGCCCGCTCCTTCCACACGTCGGGCAGCGACTTCGTCGCCGCGACGTCGAAGAGGAGCTCCACGCGCGAGTCCGAGGTGTTCACGTGCTGGCCGCCCGGCCCGGAGGACCGCGAAAAACGCCAGGCGAGCTCGCCCTCGGGGAGCACGACCGAACCGCGGATGACATAGGGACCAGGCATGCCCCCTATGATCCGTGCCCGCCGGACCCCCGTCACCCGCATTTCCGACCGGATCGCGGACACGCGCCGCGAACACGCGCCGCGAACAATTTACGGACTGCGGAACCTGGTGCCCCTCTCCCCGCGTTATGGAGGTCAGCGGTAACTTGGGCACTCTCACGGTCGATACGACAAGTGAGACCAAGTGAGACTAGGAAGGGACACCAGTCACCATGGCAGTAAGCCTCTCCAAGGGCGGAAACGTCTCGCTCAGCAAGGAGGCCCCGGGCCTCGCGGCCGTCACCGTCGGCCTCGGCTGGGACACCCGCACGACCACCGGTGTCGACTTCGACCTGGACGCCTCCGCCATCGCGGTCAACGCGCAGGGCAAGGTCGTCTCCGACGGCCACTTCGTCTTCTTCAACAACAAGTCCACCCCGGACCAGACCATCGTCCACACCGGTGACAACCGCACCGGCGAGGGCGCGGGCGACGACGAGGCCATCAACGTCAACCTCGCGGGCCTGCCCGCCGACGTGGACAAGATCGTCTTCCCGGTCTCCATCTACGACGCCGAGACCCGCAGCCAGAACTTCGGCCAGGTCCGCAACGCGTACATCCGCGTGGTGAACCAGGCCGGCGGCGTCGAGATCGCCCGCTACGACCTCTCCGAGGACGCGGCGACCGAGACCGCCATGGTCTTCGGCGAGCTGTACCGCAACGGCGCCGAGTGGAAGTTCCGCGCCGTGGGCCAGGGTTACGCCTCCGGTCTGACGGGCATCGCCCAGGACTTCGGCGTCAACGTCTGACCCTGAGCACCCGCGTCCACGGACGCGTCTCAGCTGAAGCCCCCTCCCGGCCGTCCGGGGAGGGGGCTTCGCTACCGTTCGGTACGTGATCCTCCTGCCGCTCGCTCCCGTCGAGGACGGCGCCCTGCCGGGCCCGGTCCTCACCGAAATCGCCACGCTCTACGCGACGAACCACGCGTTCTTCGAGCTCAGCGGCGATTTCCCCGACCCCGGCCGCATCACGGTCGAGCAGGTCGCCGCCGCACTCGCCGACGAGCTCGCCCACGAGGGCGCCGAGGTCCTCCTCGCCCGCTCCGCCGGACGCCTCGTAGGCCTGGCCGCCACCCTCGCCCGTCATCCCGATCCGGCGTCCGAGGACCCCGACCCGTGGATCGGCCTCCTGCTCATCGACGCCACCGCGCACCGCGAGGGATACGGCCGCGCCATGGTCGCCATGGTCGAGGACCGCTTCCGCGGAGCCGGACGGTCGGGCGTACGGATCGCCGTGCTCGACGCCAACGAGAAGGGCCTCGCCTTCTGGCAGTCCCAGGGCTACGTCACCCTGCGCCGGGCCGCCGACCGCGAGATGGGCCGCCCCTGCACGGTCCTGCGCAAGGCCCTGTAGGCGCGGCGCCCCGACCGGCTACGGCGCCTTCTTCGCCTCCTGCGCCTTCGCTGCCTTCGCTGCCTTCGGGCGGTCCTTCCCGTACAGCCACACGTCCCAGACCTCCGTCAGGTCACGGCCCGTCTTCTTCTCCGCGTAGGCGGTGAAATCGGCCGTGCTCGCGTTCCCGTGCCGGTGGTCGGCGGCCCAGCCGCGCATCAGGGCGAAGAACTTCTCGTCGCCGACCTCCTGCCGGACCCGTTGCAGGACCATCGCCCCGCGCCCGTACACCGGGGACCCGGAGATCTCCTTCGGGCCCCGCGGGGCGGCCGGCGGGAAGGCACCCCAGTCCGAGCCCGCCTCGCCGTCGACACGGGTGTCCCCCGCGACGTACGCGTCGAAATGCTGCTGCGCGGTCGGCCCGCCGTGGTCCTCGGACCACAGCCACTCGGCGTAGGTCGCGAAACCCTCGTTGAGCCACATGTCCTTCCAGGACTTCGGCGACACCGAGTTCCCGAACCACTGGTGCGCCAGCTCGTGCAGCACCAGCTCCTGACTGCCGGGCGCCCCAGGGAACACCGGCCGGGTCTGCGTCTCCAGCGCGTAGCCGAGACTGCGCGCGGGCAGCACGATCGCACCCGTCGCGGAGAAGGGATACGGGCCGAACCGCCCGATGCCCCACTCCACCATCTCGGGCAGCCGCGCGAGCACGGCCTCGCTCGCCGCCGCCTCCCCGGGCGCGACCGCCGTGTAGACGGGGATCCCGGAGGCGGTCCGCCCGGTCGTCACCTCGAACTTCCCGACGGCCACGGTCGCCAGATAGCTCGCCATCGGCTCCGCGGAGTGCCAGGCGAACACGGTCCGCCCGTCGCCCTCCTCCGTCCGGGAACGCAGCTCGCCGTTGGACACGGCCTCGTACCCCCGGGGAACGGTCACCGTGATGTCGTACGCGGCCTTGTCGCTCGGGTGGTGGTTCCCCGGGAACCAGGCCATCGACCCGACGGGTTCGCCGACACCCACCGCGCCCCAGCCGCCAGGGGTCACGATCCACCCCTCCTCGGACCCGTCGGGGTCGGTCACCGTCCTGGGATGGCCGGAGTAGTCCACCTCCGTACGGAAGACCTCCCCCCGCTCCAGATCCTCGGCGGGGCGCACCGTCAGCTCGTTGCCGGTGCGGTTGAACCGGGCCCCGACCCCCTGCACGTCCACGCCCTCCACCTCTAGCCCGCTCAGATCGAGGTTGAAGGAGCTGAGCCCCTGCTCGGCGCGGGCGGTGATGACGGCGGTGGCGTGCAGCCGCCCGTCGGCCGGGTCGTAGTCGAGGTCCAGGGAGTAGTGCTCGACCTGGTAGCCGCCGTTGCCGGCCTTGGGGAAGAACGGGTCACGGACCCCGGACGCGCCCGGCCGCCCCTGCACGGTCTCCCCCGTGCAGCCCGTGGTGAGGGCGAGCAGGGCGGCGACGGCGGGGGCGGCCAGGCGGGAGAGAACGCGGTGATCCACGCGTTCGAGGTTACGTCCCGTGACGCTTCTACTTGGTGAGGGCGTCCACGCCGGCCTTGGCGAACTTCTCGTCCAGGTCACCGCTCGGGGCGCCGGCCACGCCGATGCCCGCGACCGGGGCGCCCTCGGCCTGGACGGGGGTGCCGCCGCCGAGGAAGAGGGTGCCGGGGATGTCCTTCAGGTTCGGGGTCTGCGCGAGGCGGCCGGCGAGCACCGAGGTCGGGGCGTTCCAGGACACGGCGGTGAAGGCCTTGCGCTGCGCCGAGTCGTAGGACTGCGGGCCGGCGCCGTCGCCGCGGAGGGTGACGATGGTGTTGCCGTTGCGGTCGACGACCGCGACGGTCACCCGCTGGTTCTCCTGCTCGGCGGCGTCCAGCGCGGCCTGCGCGGCGCGGGTGGCGGCGTCGATGGTGAGGTGCGTGGAGGTGGTGAAGTTCTTCTTGTCGCCGTCCTTCTTCGCGACGGCGGCCTGGGCGGCGGCCGGAGCGGAGGCCGGGGCGGCGTTGGCGCTGACCGCGCCGAAGGCTCCGGCGCCGAGGGCGACGGCGACGGCGGTACCGGTGAGAACGCGGGTGCGGGTGTTCATGTCTGCTGCTCCTGTGAACGTCGGCACGGCGGGCTGTCCTGCCGTTGCTCCAACCCTCTCCCCGAAACCCCCACCACCCCGTCCCCGTACCGGCTCCCAACCCGACCCCCACTGGTTGACCCCAGGGTCAACCGATCGGTCGATGCGGGCACCCCTCACGGGGCGTTTACCTGGCCCTTCCAGCCGTCCGGCGGCCTTCCCGACCGCGGGGTCCGGTTTTCCAGCCGTCCGGCGTTTGAGGACCGGGGTCTGGGGCGGAGCCCCGGAAGCGGGTCAGGGCGGAGCCCTGGGAACGGGCGAAGGGCGGGTAGGGGACAGCCCGCGCAGCGCCACCCACCCGCACCGCCCACCAACCGGCACCATGGACATACGCACCACCCCAGGAGCACCCCCGTGACCAGCGCGCCCCCACCGAGCCCGGTAACCCCGCCACCCCCGGTGGCCCCGCCGAGCCGCCGCCCGGCGACCACCCCACCCCACAAAGACACCCGCGCCCTGGCCACGGTCATGCACACCGCCTTCTTCCTCCTCCTCGGCGCCTCCGTGGCCCGCTTCCTCCTCCGCCACCCCGATGAACCCCGCACCCCGTGGATCATCGCCCTCGGCATCACCCTGGCCCTGCTCTACGTACTCGGCCCCGCCCTCGGCGCCGCCCCCACCCTGCGCCGCCTCCTCTGGCTCGGCCTGGTCGTCGCCGTCTGGGTGGTCCTCGTCGTCCTCGCGCCGAGCTTCGCCTGGTGCGCCGTACCGCTCTTCTACACGGCCCTGCGCACCCTCCCGCCCCGCGCGGCCATCGTCCTCGTGGCCCTGCTCACCGTGTTCGTCGTAGCGGCCCAGCTCCGCCTCGCCCAGGCCTCCGGCTCCGAGCCCTTCGACCCCAACCTCCTCCTCGCCCCGCCCGCCGTCGCCGCCCTCGCCACCGCCGTCTTCGTCCACATGGAGCGCCAGGCCGCAGCCCAGCGCACCCTGATCGACGACCTGATCCGCACCCGCCGGGAACTGGCCGCCACCGAACGCCGCGCCGGCACCCTCGCCGAACGCCAGCGGCTGTCCATGGAGATCCACGACACCCTGGCCCAGCACCTGTCCAGCCAGCAGATGCTGCTGCAGGCCGCCGACCGCACCTGGGACAGCGACCCCGGCACCGCCCGCGCGCACGTCCGTACCGCCACCGACATCACCGCCCGCGGCCTCGCCGAGGCACGCCGCCTGGTGCACGACCTCGCACCGGCCGAACTCGCCGGCGGCGCCGGCCTCCCGGAAGCCCTGCGCGCGCTGGACGCCGGCCCGGACATCGAGGTCCGCTTCCACCTGGAGGGCACACCGGCCCCCCTCCCCGACCGCGCCGAGCAGGCGCTGCTGCGCATCGCCCAGGGCGCGCTGGCGAACGTACGGGAGCACTCGGGGGCCCGCACCGCGGCCCTCACGCTGAGCTTCCTGGGCGACCAGGTCGTCCTGGACGTTGCCGACGACGGCCACGGCTTCACCCAGACCCGCTCCGCCGCGGAACGCGGCCACGGCCTCCCCGCCATGCGCGCCCGCGTCCGCCAGCTCGGCGGCACCCTGACCATCGAATCCACCGCGGGCGAGGGCACGGTCCTGTCGGCGTCGATCCCCCTGGAGCCCACCCCATGAGCACGAACGAGAACCCGGCCGCCACGACCCCGGACCCGAAGGCGGCAAACCCGGCCCCCGCCGCGTCCGCCGAGGGGGCCGCGACCACGATCCTCCTCTGCGACGACCACGTCGTGGTCCGCGCCGGCCTGCTGGCCCTGCTCGGCAGCGAGCCCGACATCGAGGTGCTCGGCGAGGCGGGCAGCGGCGAGGAAGCGGTCGCGCTCGCGGCCAAACTCCACCCCGACGTGGTCCTCATGGACCTCCAGCTCGGCGACGGCATCGACGGCGTGGAAGCCACCCGCCGCATCACCGCCGCCCCGAACCCCCCGCACGTCCTGGTCCTGACCACGTACGACACCGACGCGGACATCACCCGGGCCATCGGCGCGGGCGCCACGGGCTACCTCCTGAAAGCGGAACGCCCGGAGGAGCTCTTCGCCGCGATCCACTCCGCCGCCCAGGGCCGCACCACGCTCTCCGCCCCCGTCGCCAGCCGCGTGATGGCCCACATGCGGGGCACCCGGCCCACCCTGACCGACCGTGAGCTCGACATCCTCGGCCAGCTCGCCCGCGGCCTCGGCAACCGCGACATCGCCCGCGCCCTGTTCATCAGCGAAGCCACGGTCAAGACCCACCTGGGCCGCATCTACGACAAGCTCGGCGTCGACACCCGCGCGGGCGCGGTCTCGGTGGCCAAGGAGCAGCGCCTCCTCCCCTGAGGACGCCCCCCGCGCCCGTCCCTCCCCCCACGTACCTCTCGCCACGGCCCCAGGCGCGCCGAGCTCAATCCGGCGAACCCGACACCCCCGGGGGCGTCGGGAACACCGATCCCCGGTCCCGCACCGCCCACGGAGGGCCGTGCGGGCAGCCACCCGCCCCGCACGTGACACCATCGGGTACGTGCTCGACATCGGCTACTCCCTCTCCCGGCGCTTCCCCGACCCCCCGCAGACCGACTACCGCTCGGCGGACGTCCACTCGCTGCGCCACGACCTGTTCTGCGGGGACGTCTACCTCGCCGACACCAACGCGGACCGGGAAGTGTCCACAGCCTGGGGATGGGTGCCCGTACTGGACTTCGCCTGGGCGCTGTGCGACATCGTCGAGCAACTCGACCAGGACCCGCGCGGCAGCCGCGCCGCCAACCGGCAGTACGCCGAGATCGACTTCACCGAGTCCTCGGACCGCATGCTCTTCGAGCGCCGCTTCGGGTGGGTCGACGTCGAGGCCGACTGGATGCCGTCGGAGGAAGCCCCCCTCACCTTCAGCCACCGCCTGCTGCGCCGCGAAGCACGGGACTTCCTCCACGACGTGATCGCGGACCTCGTCGACATGCACGACGGCCTGGGCGACAACCCGGTCATCTGGACCCTCCAGTCCCGCTTCCCCCGAGTCCCGGCCTGACCCCCAGGCCTGCTGCCCGACCCCCAGGCCTGCCCGACCCGCCGAACTGCCGGGCTACCGGGCTACCGGCACGCCGAGCTGCCGGGCTACCGGGCCGCCGGGCTGCCGGGCTGCCGGCCCGCCGGGGGCGACCGGCCGGTAAGGTCGCGCTCTTCGGGCCCGAACGGCCTGGAGTCCCGTGAGGCACCGCCGACCTTGACCGACCACGAGCGCGAGCACGACCAGGACCAGGACCACGACCAGGACCCCGCAGCCGCGGCCCGCGTACGACTCGACCGGGCACTGGCCCACCTGGCCGTCACCTTCCGCGGCATGACCGCCCGGGCCGACGACAGCCAGTGCGATTGCCACTGGGGCAGCCCGGAGGAGCTCGCCCTGCTGAAGCTCCCCGGCACGGATCTCGACCCCGACCTCCTGCACCGCACCTGGAGCGCGCCCGACTGGCGCGACCACGGCGCCGTGCTGCGCCGCGTCCTGCCGCAGTTCGCCCGCGAGCTGACCGGCGGCCTCGGCGACTACGCGTGGGCCATCGACCGGGTCGGCACCCAGCTCTACCGCGGCGAGTGGCAGCAGTGGCCCGCGCCGCAGAGCGCAGCCGTAGAGGAGTTCCTGCACGCCTGGTGGGCCCGCACCCTCCTCACCCCGGACCCCGCCGTCCCGGTGCACGAACTCCTCCCGCTGCGCGCCGAAGCCTCCGGAACCATCGGCCCCTGGCTGGCGGTCTGGGACGCCCTCCGCCACCCCGTCGCCGACCAGCACCTCACCGACACGGTCGACGCATGGGAACGGGACCTCCTGGGGGACGCACTCCCCTGGTCGACCTGGTTCGTCTGGTCGGAGGAGGAGGCGGAAGCCGTACGGGAGGAACTGACCGCCTGGCTCGTGAGCCGGGCCCCCGCACGCCTACGCGCCCACGGCGCCCCCGAGAACCTCCTCCACGCCGTGCGGCTGCTCGGCCTCACCGGTGGCGACCGCTGGTACGACCCGCACTGGCCGAACCACCGCTACTCCTGACGGCGCCCGCCACTCCCGACGGCGCCCGCTACGGAACCACCCGCAGCCCCAGCTGCGCAGCCATCGCCGGTGCCAGCTCGAACAGCTGCGCCGGACTGATCACCGCCCCCGCCAACGCCTCCACCCCCCGCGCGATCCCCAGCTCCGCGACCCCCCGCAGATCCACGTCCGCCATCCGCGCCCCCGTGAAGTCCACCCCCCGCAGCTCACAGTCCCGGAACTCCACCCGCTCCAGCACCGCACCCCCGAAGTCCGGCTCCACCAGCACGCACCCCTCGAAGACCACGTCCTTGAGCCGCGCCGTGCGCAGGTTCAAGTAGTCGATCTTGCCCCCGCGTACGAGCACCCTCTCCAGCACCGCCCCGTGCAACTGCACCCCGCCCAGCCGGGCGTCCAACAGTTCCACGTCGCGCAGCGAAGCCCCCGACAGGTCCGACCCCACCCCCCGGACGCCCTCCAGCACCGAGTCCAGGATCCGCACCTTGGCCAGCCCGGTCTCGTCCAGCACGCAGCGCCGTAGCGCGCAGTCCATGAACCGGGCCCCCCGGCCGTCCCCGCCCGCCAGGTCCACCTCGACGAGCTCCAGCCCGTCGTAGTCCCCGTCCGGCTCCAGCTCCTGCCCCGCGTCCGCCCACCCGCTCAGCTCCGGCAGCCGCACCTCCGGCCGCCGCGCCGCCTTCACCGTCTGCTTCTGCGTCTTCCGACCGTCCCGCGCCATCGCCATCCCCCCATCCTGACCCACCCCTTGACCTCAACCCCACTTGAGGTCGGAGCCTTCACCCATGCCTACGAACCCCGCCGCCGATGCCGCCACCACGGCCACCGCCACGGCCCCCACAGCCCCCACCACCATGCGCGCCGTCCGCCTCCACGCCTTCGGCCCCGCCGAGAACCTCACCTACGAGTCCGTCCCCCGCCCCGTCCCCGCCCCCGGCCAGGTCCGCATCGCCGTCGCCGCCGCCGGTGTCCACCTCCTCGACACCGCCCTCCGCCGCGGCGTCCAGGGCCCGCCCGCACCCCTGCCCGAGCTGCCGACCGTCCCGGGCCGCGAAGTCGCCGGCACCGTCGACGCGCTCGGCCCCGGCACCGACCCCGCCTGGCTCGGCCGGTCCGTCGTCGTCCACCTCGGATTCACCCCCGGCGGCTACGCCGAATACGCCGTCGCCGACGCCGCCCGACTGCACCCCGTCCCGCCCGGCCTCGACCCCGCCACCGCCGTCGCCATGATCGGCACGGGCCGCACCACCCTCGGCATCCTCCAGTTCGCCGAGCTCGGCCCCGGCTCCGTCGCCCTGGTCCCCGCCGCCGCGGGCGGCATCGGCACCCTGCTGGTCCAGTACGCCAAACACGCCGGAGCCACCGTCGTCGCCCTCGCCGGCGGCCCCGCCAAAACCGCCCGGGCCGCCGCCAACGGCGCCGACCTCGCCCTCGACTACACCGCCCCGGACTGGGCCGACACCCTCCGCGCCCACCACCCCGACGGCGCCACCGTCCTCTTCGACTCCGTCGGCGGGCCCGTCGCACGCACCGCCCTCGGCCTCCTCCGCGAAGGCGCCCTCCACCTCGTCTTCGGCTGGTCCGGCGGCCCCCTCACCCTCACCGACGCCGAGCAGGCCGCCCTGGACGCCCGCGGCATCACCACGCAGCACGTCCTCGGCCCCGCCATGCTCCGCCGCGCCGGCGGCGAAGACCCCCTGCGCCTCCTCGAAACCCGCGCCCTCACCGAAGCCGCCACCGGCCGCCTGCGCCCCGCCCTCCAGCGCTACCCCCTCGCCGAAGCCGCCGCGGCCCACCACGACCTGGAGACCCGCGCCACCACCGGCAAGGTCGTCCTGGAACCCTGACCACCGCCCGGCCCCTCCGGCTACACGCCCCCGAGCTCCGCCAGCGCCCCGTCGGTCAGCCGGTACACCGACCACTCGTCCTGCGGCCGCGCGCCCAAGGCCTCGTAAAAAGCGATCGTCGGCTCGTTCCACTGCAGGACCGACCACTCCAGCCGCTCGTACCCGCGCTCCCCACAGATCCGCGCCAACTCCCGCAGCAGCGCCTTCCCGTGGCCGCCTCCGCGCACGCCCGGCCGGACGTACAGGTCCTCCAAGTAGATGCCGTGCACCCCGCGCCACGTCGAGAAACTCAGGAACCACAACGAGAACCCGACCGCCTCGCCCTCCTCCGTGCACGCGAGGTGCGCGAACGCCGCCGGCCGCTCGCCGAACAGCGCCTCCCGCAACTGCTCCTCGGTGGCGCGCGCCTCGTGCGGCACCTTCTCGTACTCCGCGAGCTCGCGGATCATGGCGTGGATGACGGGTACGTCGCTGACGACGGCGCTACGGATCATGCCTGCACCCTACGATTCACCGCGCCCGACCCAGCCCGCCCACCCGGCCCAC
>NZ_JBWJVM010000118.1:0-21585 GCF_056428985.1 Streptomyces sp. CA189
GCGGCCTGGTGTCGCCGGGGCGGCCAATGGGGCGGCCGCCCATTGCGGCGGGGGCGGGGGCGGGGAAAAGGGGCTGACACCGGATGGTACCGCGCGGTACCATCGGGTCATGGCTGGTCTCAACGTCAGGTTCACCGAAGAAGAGCTGGATGCCCTGCGCGAGCGCGCCGAGGCGGAGGGCCGCAGCATGCAGTCCTTCGCGCACGAGGCGGTGATCAGGGCCATAAACGAACATTCCCGGCTGTTCAACGAGGCGGCCGAGCACGTCCTGAAGGTCAGCGGTGAGCTGAACCGGAGGCTTGCGTGACCCACTACCTGACCCTGCCCGAGGTGCTGAACCTCGCGGAGCGGCTCGGGACCAGTGAGGTGCGCGACTACGGACTGCTCGATTCGGCGCTCGCGCGCCCACAGTCGAGCGTGTTCGGTCAGGACGCCTATCCGGACATCTGGGAGAAGGCCGCGGCCCTGATGGAATCGCTGGCCCGCAACCACAGCCTGGTGGACGGCAACAAGCGCATCGCCTGGTACGCGACCTGGGTCTTCCTCCACATGAACGGCCACCCGCTGGACGCCGGCTTCGACGTCGACGAGGCCGAACGCTTCGTGCTGGACGTGTGCCAGGGCGCCCTGGACGTCCCCAAGATCGCAGCCCAACTGCCGAGGTTCGCGCGCTGACCCGGCGAATGTGACGCTCGCCGCACGCGCCGAGGTCACGGGCCTGTCCCTCCGCGAGGGGCGGGCCCGGGCCGGTAAGGTGGCCCGGTTGTCCTACGTACGACTGCCCGTACCGCTGGCCGTACCGATGCCCGGATTGCACGCCCGGAACGGATACGCCGCCGAGAGCCCGAACCGGAGACCGTGACTACTACCGCCTCCCACCACCTCTCACCCGCCTTCCCCGGCCGCGCGCCGTGGGGTACCGCCAGCGCCCTGCGAGCTTGGCAGCAGGGTGCGCTGGACCGGTACCTGGAGACCCAGCCGCGCGACTTCCTCGCCGTCGCGACGCCCGGCGCCGGCAAGACTACCTTCGCGCTGACGCTCGCGTCCTGGCTGCTGCACCACCACGTGGTGCAGCAGGTGACCGTCGTCGCGCCGACCGAGCACCTGAAGAAGCAGTGGGCGGAAGCGGCCGCGCGGATAGGGATCCGGCTGGACCCGGAGTACTCCGCCGGCCCGCTCAGCAAGGACTACCACGGGGTCGCCGTCACGTACGCGGGTGTGGGCGTGCGCCCGATGCTGCACCGCAACCGCTGTGAGCAGCGCAAGACCCTGGTGATTCTGGACGAGATCCACCACGCCGGTGACTCGAAGTCCTGGGGCGAGGCCTGCCTGGAGGCGTTCGACCCGGCGACCCGGCGGCTCGCCCTGACCGGCACGCCCTTCCGGTCCGACACCAATCCCATTCCTTTCGTGGCCTATGAGGAAGGGAACGACGGAATTCGGCGGTCCTCCGCCGATTACACGTACGGCTACGGGAACGCCTTGGGCGATGGGGTCGTGCGGCCCGTCATTTTCCTCTCCTACAGCGGCAACATGCGCTGGCGCACCAAGGCGGGCGACGAGATCGCCGCACGCCTCGGCGAGCCGATGACCAAGGACGCCATCTCGCAGGCCTGGCGTACGGCGCTCGACGCGCGCGGCGACTGGATGCCGAACGTGCTGCGCGCCGCCGACCAGCGGCTGACCGAGGTCAGGAAGGGCATCCCGGACGCGGGCGGGCTGGTCATCGCCGCCGACCAGGACTCCGCGCGCGCGTACGCCAAGCTGATCAAGGAGATCACGGGGAGCAAGGCCACCGTCGTGCTGTCCGACGACACCGGGGCCTCGAAGCGGATCGACGAGTTCGCCGCGAGCAACGACCGCTGGATGGTCGCCGTCCGCATGGTGTCCGAGGGCGTCGACGTACCGCGCCTCGCCGTCGGCGTGTACGCCACCACCATCTCGACCCCGCTGTTCTTCGCGCAGGCCGTCGGCCGCTTCGTGCGTTCGCGCCGGCGCGGCGAGACGGCGTCGGTGTTCCTGCCGACCATCCCCTACCTGCTCGGCTTCGCCAACGAGATGGAAGTCGAGCGCGACCACGTCCTCGACAAGCCGAAGAAGCAGGGCGAGGAAGACCCGTACGCCGACTCCGAGAAGGAGATGGAGGAGGCGAACAAGCAGGAAGACGAGGACACCGGCGACGAGGAGCAGATGTCCTTCGAGGCGCTGGAGTCCGACGCCGTCTTCGACCGGGTGCTCTACGACGGCGCCGAGTTCGGCATGCAGGCCCACCCGGGGAGCGAAGAGGAGCAGGACTACCTCGGCATCCCCGGCCTGCTGGAGCCCGACCAGGTGCAGATGCTGCTCCAGAAGCGGCAGTCGCGGCAGATCGCGCACAGCAAGCGCAAGCCGGACTCGGAGGCGGACCTGCTGGAGCTGCCGGCCGACCGGCGGCCGGTGGTCTCGCACAAGGAGCTGCTGGAGCTGAGGAAGTCGCTGAACACGATGGTGGGTGCCTACGTCCACCAGAGCGGCAAACCGCACGGGGTGCTCCACACCGAACTGCGCCGCGTGTGCGGCGGACCGCCGAGCGCGGAAGCCACGGCGGGACAGCTGCGCGAGCGGATCAAGAAGGTCCAGGAGTGGGCCACCCGCATGCGGTGATTTCCTACGGAATGCGGCGCGGGGGGTGGGGGGAGATTCGTACGGTCCCCGCCCGCCCGGGCCGCCGTAGCGGCGCTGCCGCACCCGTGGTGGGAGGCACTGCGGGGCAGGCCGGGGCGTGAGTCGCCGTCAGGGGCCGAAGGTCACGAATTGACAGCGATGCGCGTTTTCAACCGGCATAAAACGGCAGTAGGCGCCCGGATTCTGGACGAGCCCTTCCGCTGAGCGAACCTGCTCGCTACTGTCCCCGCATCGAACGCCCCGTGGCAGCGCCGCCGCGGGAGCGCAGCCGGTGCCATGGCCGCTACCGGCGGCCTCTCCGTGCGTCGCCGAGGGACCGGCGGCGCTATCCCCAGAGAGTCACCGCCGCCCACCGAAAGAGGGAGAGGCGTCGTGACCGCGGAAACCTCCCAGACTCTCGACCGAGGACTCCGAGTTCTCAAACTGCTCGCCGACACCGACCACGGTCTGACCGTCACCGAGCTCTCCAACCGCCTCGGTGTGAACCGCACCGTGGTCTACCGCCTCCTGGCCACCCTCGAACAGCACGCCCTGGTCCGCCGCGACCTCGGCGGCCGCGCCCGCGTCGGGCTCGGAGTGCTGCGCCTGGGCCGCCAGGTGCACCCGCTCGTGCGCGAGGCGGCGCTGCCCGCGCTGCGCTCGCTCGCCGAGGACATAGGCGCCACCGCGCACCTGACCCTCGTGGACGGGACCGAGGCGCTCGCCGTGGCGGTCGTCGAGCCGACCTGGACCGACTACCACGTGGCCTACCGGCCCGGCTTCCGCCATCCGCTGGACCGCGGGGCAGCCGGCCGGGCCATCCTGGCCGCCCGCCAGGGCACGCTCATCGAGCCCGGGTACACGCTCACCCACGGGGAGCTCGAAGCGGGCGCCAGCGGGGCCGCGGCACCTCTCGTGGGCATCACCGGACTGGAGGGCAGCGTGGGCGTCGTCATGCTGGCCGACGCCGTGCCCGAGCGGGTCGGCCCGCGCGTGGTGGACGCCGCCCGCGAGGTGGCCGACGCCCTGCGCTGAGCCGCCGAGCACCTGTGGACACCGAGCCGCGCCCCCGACCGACGGGGGCGCGGCTCGACCCGTTCGGGGGCACCCGCGCTAGATTGACCCGGTGCTCTCTCGCCTCACACGCCTGCCGCGTCCCGCCGCCCTGGCCGTCTGCGCCGTGCCCGTGCTCGCGCTGTTCGCCGTCGCGGCCCTCGCACCGCTGCCCTTCGTGATCGCGCAGCCGGGCCTCACGGCCGACGTGCTCGGCTCCCGCGACGGCAAGCAGGTCATCACCATCACCGGGGCACCCACCCGCGAGACCACGGGCCAGCTGCGGATGACCACCATCCAGGCCACCGGCCCCTCCACCTCCGTCACCCTCCCCGAGCTGGTCGGCGACTGGTTCGACACCTCCCGGGCGGTCATGCCCAGGGACTCGGTGTACCGATCGGGCGGAAGCGACAAGGAGATCGAGGAACACAACCTGGAGGAGATGACCAAGTCGCAGTCGACTGCCTCCGCGGCCGCCCTCGGCTTCCTCCACAAGGACCCGAAGGACGTGAAGGTCGAGCTGAACCTCGCCGACGTCGGCGGTCCGAGCGCCGGACTGCTCTTCTCCCTCGGCATCGTCGACAAGCTCGACGGGAACGGCAGCGGCGGCGATCTCACCGGCGGCGGCACCATCGCCGGTACGGGCACCATCACCGCGGCCGGCGAGGTCGGCGCGGTCGGCGGGGTGGCCCTGAAGACCCAGGCCGCGCGGCGCGACGGGGCGAGCGTGTTCCTCGTACCGGCGGCGGAGTGCTCGGACGCCAAGTCCGAACTCCCCGAGGGGCTCCGGCTGGTCCCCGTCACCTCGCTGACGGATGCGGTGAACGCGCTGCGGGCTCTGCAGAAGGGCCAAGCGGCTCCGTCCTGCTGATCCGGGACGCGGCCGCCTCCATGCTCCGCCAGGCCGGGAACACCAGCGGCGAGAGCGTGACGAGGAAGTAGACCCCGCCGAACACCAGCAGCGCCCGCGTCACCCCGAAGCCGTCGACCAGCAGCCCCGCGGCCAGCCCGCCCAGCGGCATCGTCAGCTCGCAGCCGGCCGTGGTCACGCCCATGACCCGGCTGCGCAGGGCGTCGGGCACCTTCTCCAGCGTCACGGTGGTCAGGATCGGGTTGAGCACGCCCGCACCCAGCCCGGACAGCGCCATCGTGACCGCGAGCGGCAGCGGGGTGTCGGTGAAGGCGGCGACCACGTAGCGCGGGGCCCCGCACAGCAGGAACGCCGCGGCGAACACGGCCCTACGGGAGAACCGCTCGCCCCAGGCTCCGTAGAGCAGGGCTCCCAGCAGCGCGAACCCGCCGAAGAGGGCGATCATCAGGCCGAGCGCGGTGGCTCCGCCGAGCGCGTCGCGGCCGTGCACGGGCAGCAGCACCGAGGACCAGCCCTGGTCGAGGCCGTTGGTCATCATCACCATCAGCGTGATGCCCAGCAGCAGCCGGGCCCGGGTCAGGAACCGCCAGCCTTCGGCGAGTTCGGCCCGGTAGCCGGCCAACGACACCTTCCCGGCGGCGCGCTGCGGCTCGGCGGCCGGTATCCCGCGCAGGAACACGGCGACCAGCAGCGCGGAGGCGCCGAAGGTGGCCGCGTCGAGGAGCAGGACCGACTCGGCGCCGATCGTGGCGATCAGTACGCCGGCCAGCGCGGCCCCGATCATGCGGGCTCCGCGCGAGACGGCGTCGTAGAGGCTGGCGGCGCGGGCGACGGTGGTGCCGGCGTGCTCGGCGAGGTGCGGGAGCAGGACGTGGCGCGCGGTCAGTCCGGGGGTGTGTACGAGGCCGCCGACGGCCATCAGCGCGCACAGCATCCAGAACTCCAGCAGCCCGGTGTAGTGCAGCAGCGGTATCGCGCCCACGGACAGCCCGCAGACCAGGTCGGAGACGGCGGAGACCCGGCGGCGGCCGAGCCGGTCGATGACCGGGCCCCCGACGAGGGCGGCCACCGCGACGGGCAGGGTCGCGCAGAAGGCGACGATCCCGGCCCGGCCGGCGCTGCCCGTGGTCTGCAGCACGAACCACGGCACGCCGATGAGGGTCAGCGAACTCCCGGCTATCGAGATGGTGTTGGCGAGGAGGACGGCGACGAAGGGGCGACGGCTCACGCGATGCCGCCGTGCGGGCGGGAGATCCGGGTGTTGCGGGTGATGCGTGCGTGCAGGTGTGCGGGCTGGATCAGGCGGATGCCGAGCGCGATCAGGGTCTCGCCGAGGCGGTTGCGCAGGGCGGGGGCCCGCAGGCGGGGAACGCGGGACGCGTACGGTACGGCCTCCCGTGCGCGGCGCCAGGCGGCGGCCTCGGCGGTGCGAGCGGCGTGGATCTCGGCGTGGTTTTGGGCATGGCTGAAGGCGTGCACGGCAGGACTCCTTCTGCGAAAGGGTGTTGGGGAAGGCGCTGCCCGGTGGAGCTACTTGGTGCGGACCGGGAAGGCGTGCGTCTGGAAACGGACCGTCTCCGTGCCCTCCGAGGGCGGCAGGTCGCGGTAGCTGTTGATCAGGTCGTGGACCTTGAGGACCAGCTCATGGCTCTGTGCCGGGGTCAGCTGGAGCGAGAAGTCGCTGAGCTCGGAGCTCCGACGCCACTCCATGGACCAGGTGTGCGCCTCGCCCAACCAGGCGGACAGCTCCTGCTCGTGGATCTTCACGATCTCGGCAAGGAAGACCTCCGCGGCGCCGCGCGTGGCCGGGTCCGTGTCGTAGACGAGCGCCTCGTCGAAGATCGTGCCGTCCTGGGCGGGCCGCCACCAGCGCTCACGGCCCTTGCCGTGCTCGGGGGCGTCCTCGACGAACCCGTACGCGGCGAGCTGGCGCAGGTGGTAGCTGGTGGCCCCGCTCGATTCTCCGAGCTGCTCCGCGAGTTGCGAGGCGGTGGCCGGCCCGTGCAGGCGCAGGTTGCCCAGCAGGCGGATGCGCAGCGGGTGGGCCAGGCCGCGCAGGGAGTGGGCGTCGAGCTTGCGGAGCTGGGGCTCGGCAGGCTTCTGGTTCTCGGGCATGCCTCAACAGTAGAGTTGCAAAGAAATCTATGCAAGGATTTCTTTGCAACTACTTCTTTGCATCTCTCCTCTCGGCGTCAGCCCTCCTTGATGAACCCCTCCGCCACCAGCCACTCCTTCGCCACGTCGTGCGGGTCCCGCCCGTCCACGTCCACCAGCGCGTTGAGCCGCTGCGCCGTCTCCGTGTTCAGCCGCTTCGACAGGGGGTCCAGGAGGCCGGCGATCTCCGGGTGCTTCTCCAGCGTCTTCGCGTGCAGCTCCGGCGCCGCGTTGTAGTTGGGGAAGAAGTGCCGGTCGTCGGCGAGGGTGTCCAGGTCCATGGCCTTGATCCGGCCGTCCGTGGTGAAGGCCTCGCCCAGCAGGCAGGAATCGGACTTCGAGACCTGCGTGTAGATGATCCCGGCGTCCATCTTCATGACGTTGCCCGCCGGGATCTTCATCCCGTACGCCTTCTCCATCCCCGGCAGCCCGTCCTCCCGGGAGGCGAACTCGTTCTCCACGCAGACCGTCACCGCCTTGGGGTCGCGCTGCGACAGCGCCGCCACGTCCGACAGGGTCTTCAGCCCGTACTTGGCGTTGTTCTTCTTGCTGATGGCGAGCGTGTACGTGTTGTTGAGCGTGGACGGCGGCAGCCATGCCACGCCGTTCTTCACGTCCGCGTCCCGCACCGCCTCCCACTGCGCGTACGGGTCCGCGATCGGCTTGTCGTTGCCGAGGTAGGTGATCCACGCCGTGCCCGTGTACTCGTACATGGCGTCCGCGTCGCCCTGGATGATCGCCTCGCGGGCGCTGATCGACCCGGGCAGGTTGGTGCGGTCCAGCACCTCCGCGCCGGCCGCCTTGAAGATCAGGCCGATCATCTGGCCGAGCACGATGTTCTCGCTGAAGTTCTTCGAGGTGACCGTGAGCGAGGCGCCCTTGAGGGGCTGCCCCTGGCCCACCGAGCCGGGCAGTACGTCGTCCACCATCGGGGAGCCGCTCTTGAGCCCGCAGCCCGCGAGGGGCAGCCCGAGTGCCAGCAGGGCCGCGCAGGCCGCGGCCGTCCGCACGGGGAGGGAGGGGAGCCTGTGCATCTACGCCTCCAGCCCGCGCGGGGTCAGGACCGTCTCGGCCAGGGAGGCCAGCCAGTCCACGAACAGCGCCAGGGCCACCGTCAGCACCGAGCCCAGCACCAGCACCGGCATGCGCTGGGTCTGGATCCCGGAGGTGATCAGGTCGCCGAGGCCCCCGCCGCCCCCGAACGTGGCCAGGGTCGCGGTGCCGACGTTGAGGACGAGGGCCGTCCGTACGCCCGCCAGGATCAGCGGGACCGCCAGGGGCAGTTCCACCTTCATCAGGGTTCCCATGGAGGACATCCCGATCCCGCGCGAGGCCTCCAACAGCTGCGGGTCGATCCCGCGGAGCCCCGCGACGGTGTTGGACAGCACGGGCAGGACGGCGTAGGCGACCATGCCGATGATCGCCGTCGAGGGGCCGATGCCGAGCCAGATGACCAGCAGGGCCAGCAGGCCGATGGCCGGGGTGGCCTGGCCGATGTTGGCCACGGCGGTGACCAGCGGGGCCGCCCGGCGCAGGCCGCGGCGGGTGAGGGCGATGCCGAGCGGGATCGCGATGATCAGCACCCAGAAGGTGGAGATCGCGGTGAGCTGGACGTGCTGCCACAGCCGGAGCTCGACGTTGCCGTCCGCGAGGGAGTTCTCGGCGATGGTGTCGAGGGTGGCGTTGGTGATCCACAGGTAGGTGGCCAGCAGGACCAGCGCCAGCACGATCGGCAGGGTCACCAGCCGGGCCCAGGTGAGGCGGCGCCCGGGGCGCGGCGGCGCGGTGGAGGTCATGACCTCCTCGTCGGGATCCGGCTGCCCCGGGTCGCGGAAGACGTGGCCCTTGAGCTCGTGCTCGCCGGGCGGGCGTTCGGGGGAGACCGGATTCCTCGGGCTCATGAGCCCTCCGTACCGTCCCGGAGCCCCTCCAGGTCCCGCTCGACGCGGTGGTGGCGCAGCTCCTCCAGGTCGTGCGCGTGCTCGGCGGCCGTCAGCCGGTCGGCTTCCAGCATCTCGTGCACGGAGTTCATCAGGGTCTCCATGTCCACGACGCCGATGTACTCGCCGCGCCGCCCGGTGACGGCCACCCGGCCGCCGCTGTCGGTGAGCACGGCCTCCAGGGCGTCGTGCAGGGTCGCGTCCCGGGTCACCGTGTCGTGCACGAGCTGGCCGGCCCGGGCGAGGGAGCCCTTGGCGCGCATCAGGTCGCCGCGGCGCAGCCATTTGTACGGGCGGCCTCGCCGGTCCAGCATCAGCAGTTCGTTGCCCTGGCCGGCGCGCAGGGTGTTGAAGATCTGCTGGAGCGGGTCGTCCACGGACACGGTCGGGAACTCGGCGATCTCCACGTCCCGCACCCGGGTGAGGTTGAGCCGCTTGAGGGCCGCGCCGGCGCCGACGAACCCGGAGACGAAGTCGTCGGCGGGGTTGGTGAGGATCGCCTCGGGGGTGTCGAACTGCGCGATGTGCGAGCGCTCGCGCAGGACGGCGATCCGGTCGCCCAGCTTGATGGCCTCGTCGAAGTCGTGGGTGACGAAGACGATCGTCTTGTGCAGCTCGTGCTGGAGCCGGATCAGCTCGTCCTGCAGGTGGTCGCGGGTGATCGGGTCGACGGCGCCGAAGGGCTCGTCCATCAGCAGGACGGGCGGGTCGGCGGCGAGCGCCCGGGCCACGCCCACGCGCTGCTGCTGGCCGCCGGAGAGCTGGCGCGGGTAGCGGCCGTGGAACTCGCGCGGGTCCAGGCCGACCAGGTCGAGCATCTCCTCCACCCGGTCCTTCACGCGGGACTTGGACCAGCCGGTCATCTTCGGGACCAGGGCGATGTTCTCCGCGACCGTCATGTGCGGGAACAGCCCGGAGGACTGGATCGCGTACCCGATCTTGCGGCGCAGTTTGACCGGGTCCATGTCGGTGACGTCCTCGTCGCCGATGCGGATCCGGCCGGAGGTGGGCTCGATCAGCCGGTTGATCATCTTGAGGGTGGTGGACTTCCCGCAGCCGGAGGGGCCGACGAAGACCACCAGCTCGCCCGCCTTGATCTCCATGGAGACGTCGTCGACGGAGGGGCTGGGGTTGCCGGGGTAGCGCTTGGTGAGGTTCTCCAGCTGGATGGTGGCTCCGGAGGCGGCGGCCGGCTGCGGGCTCGTCGCCGGCTGCGGGCCCTCGGCCGGCTGCGGGCTGGTCGTCGGCGCGGACGTCGGCTCAGACACGGATTCCCCTCGGGATGGTGAGACGGCCGAGCAGCACGTACGCGGCGTCGAAGAGCAGGGCGAGGATGACGACGCCGAGCGTCCCCGCCAGCACCTGGTTGATGGCGTTGGCGCTGCCGAGCGAGGCGATCCCGCGGAAGATCTCGTTGCCCAGGCCCGGCCCGGAGGCGTAGGCGGCGATGGCCGCGATGCCCATCAGCATCTGCGTGGAGACCCGGATGCCGGTCAGGATCGGCGGCCAGGCGAGCGGCAGCTCCACCTTCAGCAGCTGGGCGGTACGGGACATCCCGATGCCCTTGGCGGCGTCGACCAGGGCCGGATCCACCCCGCGCAGGCCCACGATGGAGTTGCGGACGATGGGCAGCAGCCCGTACAGGGTCAGGGCGATCACGGTCGGCGCGACGCCGAGGCCGACGATCGGGATCAGCAGGCCGATCATGGCGAGGGAGGGGATGGTCAGCACCGTGGAGGTGGAGGTGACCGCGAGGTTCCCGGCCCAGCCGCTGCGGTAGGTGAGGACGCCGATGGCGACGCCGAGGGCGGTCGCGATGACCATGCACTGGAAGACGGCGCTGGCGTGCTGGAAGGCGTCGGTGAGCAGCTGCTGGTGGCGGTTGGACAGGTAGGCCCAGAAGCTCACGCCACGTCACCTCGTCCGTCTCGGCCGTCGTTTCCGCGGGTCAGTCGTCCTCGGCCGCCTGTTCGACCAGGGGGATGATCCGCAAGGGTACGGGATTCTCCATGACAATCGCTGTCGAAGCCCGAACAATCCCATCAAACGCGACAACTCGGTCGATCACCCGTTGAAGATCCGCGTTGGACCGGGCCACGAGCCGGCACAGCATGTCCCCGTGCCCTGTGGTCGTGTGCAGTTCCAGCACCTCCGGAACCCCGTCCAAGTGGGCGCGTACGTCCGCCCCTTGCCCCTGCTTGATCTCCAGCGTGGCGAAGGCCGTCACCGGGTACCCCAGGGCCGCCGGATCCACCTGCGGACCGAACCCCCGGATGACTCCGTTCGACTGAAGCCGGTCCAGCCGGGCCTGCGCCGTGCCCCGCGCCACACCGAGCCGGCGCGAGACCTCCAGGACCCCGATCCGGGGCTCGCGGGCGAGCAGGACGATGAGCCGGCCGTCGAGTTCGTCGATTCCCATGGGTGCCTCCGGGGCGGTCGGTCGGTGGTCATAGTGCACAGATATCCCAGACATGGTGGGCTGAAGCTGGGCAGTTTGTACATGAGAAATGGAAACTATTGCGCAGCTTGTGGAACGGCGGGACTCTGCGGTCATGACTGAGACCCAGCCGCTCGACACCGCACCGCGCACCGCCGCCAAGGCCGATCCCTTCCCCGTCAAGGGCATGGACGCGGTCGTCTTCGCCGTAGGCAACGCCAAGCAGGCCGCGCACTACTACTCGACCGCCTTCGGCATGAAGCTCGTCGCCTACTCCGGACCGGAGAACGGCACGCGCGAGACGGCCAGCTACGTCCTGACCAACGGCGCCGCGCGGTTCGTCCTCACCTCCGTCATCAAGGCCACCACCGACCGCGGCCGGTTCCTCGCCGAGCACGTCGCCGACCACGGCGACGGCGTCGTCGACCTGGCGATCGAGGTCCCCGACGTGAAGGCGGCCTACGCCTACGCCGTCGAGCACGGCGCGCGCGGCCTGGACGAGCCGTACGAGCTCACCGACGAGCACGGCACGGTGCGGCTGGCGGCGATCGCCACCTACGGCCAGACCCGCCACACCCTGGTCGAGCGCGGCGACTACACCGGTCCCTACCTGCCCGGCTTCGT
The DNA here is from genome assembly GCF_056428985.1 of Streptomyces sp. CA189. NCBI lineage: Bacteria > Bacillati > Actinomycetota > Actinomycetes > Kitasatosporales > Streptomycetaceae > Streptomyces > Streptomyces sp. CA189. Next base: position 11,723 of record NZ_JBWJVM010000118.1, read on the forward strand.
CTCCGTCGCCCCGATGGTCGAGCCCCCGGCCAAGCGCACCTTCCAGGCCATCGACCACTGCGTGGGCAACGTCGAGCTCGGCCGGATGAACGAGTGGGTGGCGTTCTACAACAAGGTCATGGGCTTCACGAACATGAAGGAGTTCGTGGGCGACGACATCGCGACCGAGTACTCGGCGCTGATGTCGAAGGTCGTCGCGGACGGCACCCTGAAGGTGAAGTTCCCGATCAACGAGCCGGCGATCGCGAAGAAGAAGTCGCAGATCGACGAGTACCTGGAGTTCTACGGCGGCGCCGGCGTCCAGCACATCGCGCTCGCTACGAACGACATCGTCCGCACGGTACGGGCGATGCGGGCGGCCGGCGTGACCTTCCTGGACACCCCGGACTCGTACTACGACACGCTCGGCGAGTGGGCCGGCGAGACCCGGGTGCCGGTCGAGACCCTGCGCGAGCTGAAGATCCTCGTCGACCGCGACGAGGACGGCTACCTGCTGCAGATCTTCACCAAGCCGGTCCAGGACCGCCCGACGGTCTTCTTCGAGATGATCGAGCGGCACGGGTCGATGGGCTTCGGCAAGGGCAACTTCAAGGCCCTGTTCGAGGCGATCGAGCGGGAGCAGGAGAAGCGGGGCAATCTGTAGATTGCGGAGTTCGGGCTCCCGGCCCGGCGGAGCCGGGGTTCCTGGGGCGCCGCCCAGACCCCGCGCCTCAAACGCCGGCGAGGCTGGATTGAGCCGGCGTCGGCCCGCACGCGAACGCCGGCGGGGCTGGATGGCGCGCAGCGCCATTTCAGCCCCGCCGGCGTTTGAGGCGCGGGTCCGGGCGGCGCCCGGGAAGCCCCGCGCGGCGGATTGCCCCGCCCGCTCAGCGACCCGACGGGCTCGGCTTCGGCTTCGGCTTGGGGGCCGGCTTCGCCTTCGGGAGTTCCGGGGCCACCCACGGGGTGGTGGGCCGCATGTTCTCCGGGCCGCCCGCCGGGGGCTTGCCGATCGTGGCCAGGGCCTCCTTCGCCAGCGGCGCCCGCACCGGCGAGAACCGCGGGTTGGTCCGCAGCGCCTCCTCCAGGTGCCGCCGCGCCCCGGCCACGTCGCCCAGGCCCCGCTCGATCACCGCCCGGTGGTACGAGAAGTCCGCGATCCGCAGCCCCTGCTCCGTGGCCTTCTTCGCGTACTCCAGCGCCCCCGCGTCGTCACCCGTCTTGTGCAGCGCCCAGCCCAGCGCGTCCGCCACGTGCACGCTCTTGTGCCGGGCCCACTCCGCCGTGAGGCGCCGTACGGCCGCCGTCGGGTCGCCGTGGTCCGCCTCGAACCGGCCCAGGAGCAGCTCCTCGCTCACCCCGCTCCGGGCGGCCTGCGCCGCGAGCCCGTCGTACACCGCCTTCGCCTCGTCGCCCCGCCCCAGCGACTCCAGCAGCTCGCCCAGCTCCAGCGACAGCGAGGGCACCGTCGCCCGGCCCAGCGCCAGCCGGTAGTCCCGTACCGCCTCCCCGCCCCGCCCCAGCGCCGCCAGCACCCGCGCCCGGCCGCCCAGCGCCTGCGCCTGCGCCGGATCGGTGCGCAGCGCGGCCTCGTATTGCTTCAGCGCCTCCGCGTCGTCGCCGCGCTCCCACGCCAGCTCCCCGAGCCGGAACAGCACGTACGCCTTCTCCGCCGGGGCCTGCGCCGCGCCCCCCGCGTGCTCCATGGACATGGCCGCGTCCTCGCGCCAGCCCCGGTCCCGGTACACCTGCGAGGCCTTCATGAAGGCCGCCAGCCCCGGCCGCAGGTCCACCAGGCGCTCCATCGCCTTCTCCGCGGCCTTGTAGTCCCCGAGACCGCCGTACGCGTCCACGAGCACCGGGTACGCCGTCCACCGCTTCGGCGCCTGCGCCCGTACGAGCTCGCCCCACTTCTTCCCGGTCCCGAAGTCCCGCCGGGCGTTGGCCAGGGTGCCCATGCCCGTCATCGCGTCGAAGTTGCCCTTCTCCGCCGGGCGCAGCTCCAGCGAGCGCTTCAGCGCGCCCTCCGCCTTCGGGTACCAGCCGGGATCGGCCGTCCGCCGGGCCTGCTCCAGGTACGCCGATCCGAGCACCGCCCACGAGGCCTCGTCGTCCGGGTGCCCCGCGACCCACTTCTCCCGGTCGGCGACCAGCGCCGACAGGTCCATGGCCGCCGCCGGCGCACCCATCCCGACCGCCGCGCGGGCCCGCTCGCTGGGCCCCGGCGGGCGCGCGTCGTCGCCCGTGCGGGCCGGCCGGATCAGCAGGGCCCCGGCGATCAGGAGCACCAGGGCCGCCGCCGCCACGAGCGTCTTGCGGCCGGTGAAGGTCACGGGCGGGGCAGCCTGCTGCTGCCTCTCCTGGGAGACGGATGCGTCGCGCATAGGGTCCATGGGGCCACTGTGCGTCAATATGAAGAGCTCGCCGAGGTGTCCGAAGAAGGTCGCGGGCGTGTTCACACCGATGGCCCCGACTGTCACGCTGGCACCATGGCTGACGAAGTTGACGACGTTTCCGCCCCGGACCGGACCCCGGACCGGACCCCGGACCGGACCCCGGACCGGACCCCGGACCGGACCCCGGACCGGACCCCGGACCGGACCCCCGGCAGCGCCCCGCAGGGCGCCCCGCTCGCCCCGCGGCTCCACGCGCTGCTCCTGGAAGGCCTCCCGGCCGAGGCCCTGCTGACGGACCCGCAGGTGACCGCCTCCTACGCCACCGACATGGCGAGCTTCTGCGCCGCCGGCACCCCGGCCGCGGTGGTCCTGCCCCGGACCGTCGAACAGGTCCAGCACGTCCTGCGCACCGCCCACGCGCTCCGCGTCCCCGTGGTCCCCCAGGGCGCCCGCACGGGCCTGTCGGGCGCGGCCAACGCCTCCGACGGCTGCATCGTGCTGTCCCTCGTGAAGATGGACCGGATCCTGGAGATCGACACCGTCGACCGGATCGCCGTCGTCGAACCGGGCGTCGTCAACGCCGTCCTCTCGCACGCCGTCGCCGAGCGCGGCCTGCACTACCCGCCGGACCCCTCCAGCTGGGAGCAGTGCACCATCGGCGGGAACATCGGCACCGCCGCCGGCGGTCTGTGCTGCGTCAAGTACGGGGTCACCGCCGAGTACGTCCTCGGCCTCGACGTGGTCCTCGCCGACGGCAGGCTCCTGCACACCGGCCGGCGCACCGCCAAGGGCGTCGCGGGGTACGACCTCACCCGCCTGTTCGTCGGCTCCGAAGGCAGCCTCGGGGTCGTCGTCCGGGCCGTCCTCGCCCTGCGCCCGGCCCCGCCCCGCCAGCTCGCGCTCGCCGCCGAGTTCCCCTCCGCCGCGGCCGCCTGCGCGGCCGTGTGCGCCGTCATGGAGGCCGGTCTGACGCCCTCGCTGCTGGAGCTGATGGACCGTACGACCGTCCGCGCCGTCAACGCGCTGGGCAAGATGGGCCTGCCCGACACCACCGAGGCCCTGCTGCTCGCCGCCTTCGACACCCCGCACGCGCCCGAGGACCTGGCCGCCGTGGGGGAGCTGTGCACCGCCGCCGGGGCGAGCGCCGTCGTACCGGCCGAGGATGCGGCCGAGTCCGAACTGCTCCTCCAGGCCCGCCGGATGGCGCTGCCCGCGCTGGAAGCCCTGCGGCCCGCGACGATGATCGACGACGTGTGCGTACCGCGCACCCGGCTCGCCGAGATGCTGGACGGCACCGCCGCCATCGCCCGTACGCACGACCTGCTCATCGGGGTCTGCGCGCACGCCGGCGACGGGAACACCCACCCCATCGTCTGCTTCGACCCCGCCGACGAGGACGAGACCCGGCGGGCCCGCGCGTCCTTCGAGGAGATCATGGCGCTGGGGCTCGAACTGGGCGGGACCATCACGGGAGAGCACGGGGTCGGCGTCCTGAAGAAGGAGTGGCTCGCCCGCGAACTCGGCCCGGTCGGCCTGGAGATGCAGCGCGCCGTCAAGCACGCCTTCGACCCGGAGGGACTGCTCAACCCGGGCAAGCTGTTCTGAGTCACAGCTCCCCGTCCGCCGACTCGTCCGAAGGCCACGGGTCGCGCATCCACAGCTCGTCGGCCGGCGTCGGGGCGAGCAGCTCGGCCAGCGCCGCGTCCAGGCCGAGCCGGTCGGCCTCGGTGCCGGGCGGCACGATCCGCAGGGTCCGCTCCAGCCAGGCCGACACCGATACGGCGGGGGCCTCCAGCAGGGCGTCGCCGTCGGGGGAGCTGAGCGCCATGCACAGGACGGCCTGCTGGCCGACCTTCGTGGGCCAGATCCGCACGTCGCCGTGGCCGCACGGGCGGAACACCCCCTCGACCAGCAGCTCCCGGGCGAAGGTCCAGTTGACCGGGGTGCTGGAGCCGGTGTGGAAGGTGATGTGCACGGCGTACGGGTCGTCCGTCAGGTACAGCAGGCGGGCGGGGACGGGGACGCTGCGCTCGGGGGACAGGACCAGCTTCAGTTCCAGCTCGCGCTCGACGACGGGGTGCTGCATGGCGGCCTCACTTCGGGTCGGGGTACGTGTTCGGGTGGTGCGCGGGGCCGGAGTACCGGCCCACACCCGGAGAGAGCGCCGAAGTGCCGGGGTATGACGCGGCTTCGTGAGGTAATTCGCGGATTGGCAGAAATCTGTCGGCTGACCGGAATCATGCGCAGGGGACCGTGCTCGCTCGAAGGCTCACTTACAGCCTTGGGCATGCCGGAGCCGCTCAAGTTGGGCTCGGGTCTCGGTGTCCGTCTTGAACGGGTGCCGGATAGGGGTTCGTGGATCGAAGGGGTGACCTTTTGCGCGGAGTGTCGTTGATCGGATGACAGCACCAGTGGCGGAGGAGGCGGGCGTTGAGTCGGAAGGTGCCGCTCGCCGAGGGGCAAACCAATCGGACGGCTTGTGCCCGCGGTCTGCTGCGGACGGGTCTGGATGAGAAGACGGGCGAACTCCTGTCTGCTGCTGTGCTGTCCGATCGGGTCGGCTGGTGTGCTGCTCTGGTGGCCGCCATGGTCGCCGAGCTGATGGCTGAGCACTGGAACGCCGCCGATGTGGACGTGCTTGCCTCCGGGGAGGATGGCGGGGGCAGGAAACTGCCGTCGAACGCATGGATGGCGTTGCGTCGCCTGGGCTGGACCGTCGCGCCGCCCGAGGGTGTTCGCGTCAACGACCGGATCGTCCGGATGGCGCAAGAGGCGGCCGGGCGGACGTTGCGGTCGGTGAAGTGGCGGGCCGATCTGACCGCCGGGGTCCTCGCGTCCTGGCCGGCCGATCCGGCCAAGCGCACGCCCGAGGAGTGGGACCAAATCCGCGAAGCCGTCCCTGGCGGGCAGTTCCTGCCGTCCAGCGTGATCAAATCCCGCACGTGGCAAGCCGCTGCCTTCGAGCGCAACCACGGCCGTCTCCCGGTCAATGTGTTCGAGCTGGAAGCCGCGCCTCAAGTTGCCCGGATGATGCTGTTGTCGGCGTGCGATGGACAGCAGGTCACCATCGAACGGGCGGATGCGCCAGGTCGGGCTCTGCTGCGCTTGCAGCTTCCCACCCGGCCCGACCCGCAGTCGTACCGGGACTGGACTTGGGTGGCCTGCCCGATCGTGCTGCCGCCCATGATTCCGGCGGGTGCGGTGCTGCATGTGCCCACCCTGCGCATCCGCCAGGGTCGTGTTCGCCTCGATCTTGCTTACAGCCATGGCGTTCCCAAGGCGCGGTCGGCCGGACATACGGTCGCTTTGGGTGTGGACTGGGGCCTGAACACCCTGCTGTCCGCCGGGGCTGTCAGGCTCCATGACGACGGGGCGATCACCTCCCTTGGGAGTGGGGGGATGTTCCGCGCTGCCGGGGTTTTGGCCAAGCAGCATCGGTTGCGGCGCCTCTCCGAGCATCTGCGCGCCAAGACCGACCAGTACGAGCGGCTCACCAACGCCGACACCGGACATCCCCTGGCACCCAGGCATGCCGCGCTGACCGAGGAGACGCAGCGCGTCAGCGCCCGCCGGTCGAACCTCAACGAGGCGCTCACCCGCGCTGCCGCACGCTGGGCTGTGGACCAGGCCATCGCCGCCGGAGCCACGGTGATCCATGTCGAGGATCTCCGTTCGATGGAGGCAGGCGGGATGGGCCGCACGATGAACGCCCGACTCTCGCAGGCGGTCCGGGGGCGGATCGTTGACCGGATGCGGCACCTCGCCGCCGAGAGCGGCATCGCCGTCGTCACCGTGCCCGCGAAGAACACCTCGAAGCACTGCCCGCGCTGTCTTCTCCCGCTGCGGCACCGCAAAGCCCCGGACCGGCCCACCACATCAGGCTGGAAATGGGCGATCTGCCCGTCCTGTGGATATCAGAGTGACCGCGACCACGGCGCTTGGCAGCGTATCGCCGCACGCGGCCTCACCCACCAGACCAAGACCGTCACCGACCGCACCACAGGTGCCATGGCCATCCGCACGGTCGTGGACACACTCGAAACCCGCGCCGTGATCACACCCACGGCCAAGACCAGCCGGAAGGACCGGTCTAAGACCGGCCCCACCCGGCCACGAACCACACGCCCCGCGCCCAGGCGACGCAGGGCACCCTCCCCCATCAGCCCCCAAAGGCCGGCGGGCAAGCGTCCGGAGGGACACGCACCAACGGGCCGGATCCGGCTGCCCCGCGCAGCCCACCGGAACCAGGGCGTGACGACGATCAGCACACCCGCCACTGGCCGGCACCGGCCACGAGGAGCAGCACTGGGCGCGGGCTTCCACCTGCACGCCCACGCCAGCCCTCCACGGTGGGAACTCATCCCCGAACCGGGCGCTCAGTCCGGCTCAGGATCACTCAGCTGATCAGAGACGCTTGTGCAGGGGTGGAACCGTAGCCAAGATCCCGGAACCGGCAGGTCGGTATCGGGAGAATCCATCAAGCCACGATCGGAGTTGGGGACATTGACGGCCTCCCCTGGTGACGGCGAGCACGCGGCCCGCGAGGGTTACTACCCCGATCCGTCCATCCCCGGGTACGTCAGGTTCTGGAACGGCCTGAACTGGGTTCCCGGTACGAGCCGCCCCGCGGCCCCTGCCGACGAGACGGGTCCCGTGTTCCTCGACCAGACCGGCGTGAGCGAGGCGCTGCGCGAGCCGGAACGCTGGCCGCGGCCCGAGCCGGAACCGGCTCCCCGCCCGGCCCCCGACGCCTGGCCGGAGCCAGCCGCCTCCGGGTCGGAGACCTCCTCGCGCCCGCAGTCGGGGCCCTGGCCGGAGCCTGCGGCTTCCCGGTCGGAGCCCGCTTCCAGGTCTGAGGTCGAAGCCTGGGCGGAGTCCGTTTCCCGGTCGGAGGTCGAGTCCTGGCCGGAGCCCGCCGCTTCCCCGGCGGAGTCCGGGCCGTGGGCGGAGTCCGGTGCCGAGCCCGGGGGATGGCAGGCCGACCCGCTCCACCAGGCCGGGTTCGGGGGGCCGCGCGACCACCGGGTGTCCTGGGGCCACGAGGCGGCCGCAGCAGCCCGCCCCGCCGGGATCTCCCTGGCCCGCACGCCGGTCCCGGCCCCCGCTCCCCGCCCGGCGCAGGCGCAGGCGCAGGCCGAGGCCCCGGGGGCGCAGGCCCCGCCCCGGCACTCGGCCCCGGCCCCCGTGTCGGCCGCCCTGCCCGGGCAGGCGTCCGGCTCCGCAGCCCCGGGCGGCCTCGGCATCCTGTCGGCACCCTCCCCGGTCGGCGCGGCCGCAGCCGCGGCTGCGGCCGCGGCACATGCCGCCGCTCAGGCACCCGTGTGGCCCCCCGCCCCGGCTTCGCCGGGCCCGGACGCGGAGCCGGTGGGGCGCACACCCTCCGCGGAGCGCCCCGCCCCTGCCCCCGCCCCGGCCCCGGCCCCGGCCCGGACCGTCCCGGCGGAGCCCGCCCGGCGCGTGGCCCCCGTAGAGCCCCCGACCCGCGCGGAGCGACCCGCGGGGACCGGCCGCGCGGTGTTCGAGCGGATGGCGGAGCGTGCCGTGCGCCCCGCCGGGCTCGTGCGCCGCGCGACGGCCCGGCTGCTGGACTCCCTCGTGTACGCCGCCGTCGCGACCGGGGTCGCGCTGCCCCTCGTGCCCGGGGCGACCGCGCACCTCCAGGCCAAGGTGGACGCCGCCCGCGCGGGCGGCCGGACCACCACCGTGTGGCTGCTCGACGGGACCATCGCGGGCTCGCTGGGCCTCGTACTCGGCGCCGTCCTCCTCTTCGGCGTCCTCTACGAAGCCCTGCCCACCGCCCGTTGGGGCCGCACCCCCGGCAAGAAGCTGCTCGGCGTACGGGTCCTGGCCACCGCCACGCTGCGCCCGCCCCGCTTCGGCGCTGCGCTGCGCCGCTGGCTCGTGTACGCCCTCCTGGGCCTCCCGGGGGCGCTGTGGGCCCTCGCGGACCGCCCGCGTCGCCGGACCCTCCACGACCGCGCCGCACGCACGTACGTGGCCCGCTAGTGCTGTGACCGCACTAGGGCCTGGGCGGGCCCTCGTGCCCCCGCGTCCCCCGAATGGACGCCTTCCCGTTGCGGGCCGCTCCGGGCCGGGTTCGACTCGGGCCATGAGCACCGACCAGCCGCCGCCGGGCCCGCCGCCCGAGGACGACCCGTTCCTCAAGAAGCCCCAGGAACCGACGCCTCCGCCGTCGGGTGGTTCGCCGTACGGCTCACCGCCCGCAGGCGCCGGCGGCGCCTTCCCGCCGCCCCCGCCCGGAGGAGGCGGCTATCCGCCCCCGCCGCCCCCGTACAACGGAGGCGCGGGCGGTGGCGACCCGTACGGCGGTGGTGGTGGCGGCTACGGCATGCCCGACCCGCTCGCCGGGATGCCGCCGCTCGCCGACTTCGGCAAGCGGCTGGCCGCCCGCGTCATCGACCTGCTGATCATCGCCGTCCCGCTGTTCGTCATCCAGCTCCTCGCCGGTGACCGCAACCGCTACACGGTCGAGACGAACAAGGGCGAGGACGTCACCGAGGTCATCACCAAGTCGTACAGCGGCAGCGGTCTGGTCATGACGCTGATCTCGATCGTCGCCTACGTGGGCTACGACTGGTGGTTCGTCAAGAAGAACGGCCAGACCCTCGGCAAGAAGTGGATGGGCCTGCGCGTCGCGATGCTCAACGACGGCAGCGTCCCGCAGTCCAACGCAGCCCTCTCCCGTGCCGCCGTGCTCTGGCTGCCGACGCTGATCTGCTGCTTCTGCCTGTGGCCGATCGCGCTCGTCATCTCGATGCTCGTCGACAAGCCCTACAAGCAGGGTCTGCACGACAAGGTGGCCAAGACCGTGGTGGTCCAAGCCACCTAGCCACCTAGCGGTACCCGGCCTGGTGCGCGGGCGGTCTCCCCACGGGGGAGGCCGCCCGCGCCGCGCTGTGCGCGGTGCGGGGCCGGTGGTGCCGGGCTCGTGGTGCCCGGTCGGTCGTGTCCGGTCGGTCGGGCCCGGTCAGTGGTGCACGGGGTGTTCGACCGGGGCCGGCGCAGACGCCGGGGCGGCCGCCGCCACGTCCCGCGGCACGGTGTCGGGACCCCCCGGGTACACGGGGGCGGTCCTCGTACGGCTCGCCGCGTGCCGCCCGCGCCGGCGCGGGAGCGGGACGGTGAGCGCGACGAGGAGCCCGAGGGCGAGGGCGGCGGCGGCGATGACCGCGACGCCGAGTCCCGTACTCGTCTGCGAGAGCAGCAGCATGGCGATCGTCGACACGATGACGGTGGCGGACCCGTAGGCGAGCTGTGCGGCAGTCGGACGCGGCATGGCGATATCCGTCCTCGAAGCGGGAGGGGGAGTCGGCTCGGCCAGGTCGGGCGCCGAGTGACTCTACGACGGTGGATGCCCGAGCGGAACTGTCGGTAAGCGCGACCTCACCGATGCGACGGGAAGCAGCGGAGCACGGGGGGCGCACGGGGAGCACCCCTGGGGTGCGGGGGCGGGGCGGGGCGGGTGGG
>NZ_JBWJVM010000119.1:0-21430 GCF_056428985.1 Streptomyces sp. CA189
CCGTACTCCTCGCCGCACTCCTCACCCGCCCCTCCCTCGTCCCCAACACCCCCGGCCACCCCGGCAGCCTCCTGGAAACGTTCCTCCCCTGGCTCGGCCTGGCCGTCCCCCTCCTCCTCGCCCTGGCCCTCCGACACCGCTCAGCCGCCACCGCCCTGGCCCTCCTGCTCCCCACCGCCGCCTGGCTGGGCCAGTTCGGCAACCTCCTCCCCCACACCCACACCCACACAGCCACCCATCCCACCCTCACCACCGTCCAGCACAACATCAGCGACGAGAACCCGAACCCCTCCCGCACGGCCAAGGCCCTCGCCGCCGCCCACCCCGCCCTGATCGCCGTCGAGGAGCTCACCCCCGCCGCCATCACGGCCTTCACCGCCACCCTCGCCGCGGACTATCCCCACCAAGCCACCCACGGCACGGTCGGCCTCTGGTCGACGTACCAGCTCACCGATGTCCGCCCCGTCGACATCAGGCCACCGGCCCTCGCCGGCGACCCGCACTGGAACCGCGCCCTGCGCGCCACCGCCGCCACCCCGGGCGGGCCCGTAGCCGTCTACGTCGTCCACCTGCCCTCCCTGCGGCTCGGTACCTCCGGCTTCGGCTCCGCCCGCCGCGACGAGAGCGCCCGCCTCCTAGGCGCCGTACTCGCCGCGGAACCCGCCCACCGCGTCATCCTGCTCGGGGACCTCAACGGCACCGCCGACGACCGCGGCCTGGCCCCCATCCGCACCGCCCTGGCGTCAAAGGCACAGACGCCCACCACCAGAACCCCCCACCCCCACACCCCCGGCTTCGCCTTCACCTGGCCCGCGTCCTTCCCCCTGGCCCGGATCGACCAGATCCTGACCCGCTCGGGCGCCGTCACCCACGTCCGTACGCTCCCCGCCACCCCCAGCGATCACCTGCCCCTCACCGCCCACATCCAGTTCGATTAACGTACATTCATGACTGAATTCGTACTGGTGGCAGGCACCTGGCTGGCAGCGGCGGCTTGGGACGAGGTGGCCGCCGAACTCCGCACCGCACTCCGCACCACGGGCGGCGACCACGAGGTCCACGCGCTGACCCTGTCCGGCCTCGCGGACAAGCAGGGCATCGCGGCCGGCCAGCAGACACACGTCGCGGACATAGTCGACGCCATCGACGGACTCGGCCTGCGCGACGTGATCGTCGTGGGCCACAGTTACGCCGGCATCCCGGTCGGCCAGGCCGCCGAGCGGATCGGCGCCCGCCTGAACCGGGTGGTCTTCGTCGACGCCAACGTCCCCACCCACAACGAATCCTTCGTCTCCGGCTGGCCGGACGGCCGCTCCGCCGTAGAGGCCTCGATCGCCGCGAACGACGGTTTCTGGCCGCCCCTCCAGGCCGCCGACTTCGAGGGCCAAGGCCTCACCGACGACCAGATCGCCCGGCTCATCGCCGGCTCGACCCCGCACCCGGGCGCCACGCTCACCGAACCGGCCGTACTGACCCACCCGCTCGCCGAGCTCCCCGCGACCTACGTCAAGTGCCTGCTGGACGGGGTCGAACCCCACCCCGACGTGGCGAAACTCCTGGCCACCGCCCCTGACTGGCGGCTGACCACCCTGAACACGGGCCACTGGCCCATGTTCTCGGCCCCCTCCGCCCTGGCCCGCGTCCTCCTCGACGCCGCCGCCCAGGACACGCCGCCGCCGCCACTCTGATCGCACGCGTCCTGCCCGCGTACCGGGGACGGAGTTTCGGCCGCGAGCTGTACGCGCCCCGGCCTAGGCCGGGCGCCCCCGGCGCCTCCGCGACACGGCGACGCCGGCCAGGCAGACCGCACCGCCCAGCAGGGTCAGCGCCGCCGGGATCTCGTCGAGGGCGACCCAGGCGATGAGCACCACGACGGCGGGCACCGCGTAGGTGGTCGCGCCCATCTTCCCCGCGGTGGTCCGCGACAGCGCGTACGTCCAGGTGGTGAAGGCGAGCGCGGTCGGGAAGAGCCCCAGGTAGAGCATGTTGAGGACGGCGGCGAGCGGAGCCCCGGGCAGCTGGTCGACGAGCTGCCAGACGAAGGGCAGGGTGACGGCCGTGCCGACGAAGCAGCCGTACGTGGTCACCTGGAGCGGGCTCGCGTACGCCAGCGCCGGCTTCTGCGCGACCACCCCGGCCCCGTACGTGAGCGCCGCGACCAGGCAGAGCAGGACCCCTCCCAGCGAGGCGGACCCGCCGTTCGAGGTGGACAGTCCGACCAGCACGGCTCCGGCGAAGGAGACCGCCATGCCCGCCATCAGCAGGGGCGGGAACCCCTCCTTCAGCAGCCAGCCGCTGAGCAGGGCGATCACGAGGGGGCCGATGTTGACGATCATGGCCGCGGTGCCGGCGTCCACGAGCTGCTCGCCCCAGTTCAGCGTCACCATGTAGAGCCCGAACCAGAGCACCCCGGAGACCAGGATCCCGGGCCACGCCTGCCTCGGCGGCGGCGGCACCCGCTTGACGACCAGGACCAGCCCGAGTGCGGCCGAGGCCGTCAGCAGGCGTCCGAACGCAAGCGCACCGGGCCCGAAGTGCGCGGCCGCCGAGCGGATGGAAACGAACGCGGAGGCCCACAGCACGACGGTCACTGCGGCGGCTATCAGCGCCCGCCGGTCGGCCCTTACCTGATCAGACGTCTTGTCCATGCGAGCAAGCTACCCGCCCCGCCCGACCGGCCCGTTTCCCTTTTCCAGCAGAAGCTTCTTCTGCGGCTTGCCCATCGCGTTGCGCGGAATCGCCGCCACGAACCGCACCTCGCGCGGCCGCTTGTGCACCGACAGGTGCGCCGCGACGAAGTCCGTCAGTTCCGGACCCGTGACGCCCTCGGCCACCACGAAGGCCACGATCCGCTGCCCGAGATCCGCGTCCGGCAGCCCCACCACCGCCGCCTCGCTCACCTTGGGGTGATCAAGCAGCGCGTTCTCGATCTCGCCGGCGCCGATCCGGTAGCCGCCCGACTTGATCATGTCGATGGAGGCCCGGCCGACGATCCGGTGGACTCCGTCGGCCTCGTCCACGGCCGCGATGTCGCCCGTACGGAACCACCCGTCCTCCGTGTACGCGGCCGCCGTGGCCTCGGGCCGGCCCAGGTACCCGGAGAACAACGTCGGCCCGGTCAGCTGCAGTTCGCCGATCTCCGCGCCCGCCTCAGCCACGATCCGCGTACGGACGCCCCGGACCGGAGTGCCGACCGTCCCGGGCCGCACCTCCCCGCCCGCGCGCCCGCTGACGGTGATCAGCGTCTCGGTCATCCCGTACCGCTCCACGGGCCGCAGCCCGGTCAGCCGCTCCAGGTCCCGGAAGACCGGCGCGGGCAGCGCGGCGCTGCCGGAGACGAGCAGCCGGGCCCCGCCCAGCGCGCCGGCGGCCGCCGGCGCCCCCGCGATACGGGACCACACGGTCGGCACCCCGAAGTACAGGCTGCCCCCGGCCTCCGCGTAGGCCTCCGGGGTGGGCCGCCCGGTGTGCACGAGACGACTTCCGGTACGCAGCGCTCCGAGCACCCCGAGAACGAGCCCGTGCACGTGGAACAGCGGCAGCCCGTGCACGAGGGTGTCCTCGGCGCTCCACTGCCAGGCTTCGGCGAGGGCGTCGAGGTCGGCGGCCACGGCCTCGGCGGTGAGGACGACCCCCTTGGGCGGGCCGGTGGTCCCGGAGGTGTAAAGGATCAGCGCCGGCCGCCCAGCAGCCACCGCCCCGTCCCCAACCCCACCCTCACCCCCGCCACGCCGCGCAAAATCCACGTCGACGAGCACCGCGCCGGAGTCCCGCAGGATGTGCTCCCGCTCGGCGGGCCCCGCGTCGGGCGGCAGCGGTACGAACGGCACCCCGGCCAGCAGCCCTCCGACGACGGCGGCAACGGTCTCCAGCGAGGCCGTCGCGGTCACCGCGAAGGCGGGCGCCCCGGCGACATCGCCCGCCACGGCACGGGCAGCGCCGAGCAGTTCCTCGTAGGAGGCATCCCGCCCGGCCACCCGCAGGGCATCGCCCCGGTCCCCGTACACCCCGGTGAGCGCGGTCAGCACTGATCCCCCTACGAAGCGGCCCCATGCAACGCCCCCACCCTACGTCCGCCCCAGCCAGCCCACTCCAGCCCCGCCGGCGTTTGAGGCGCGGGGTCCGGGGCGGAGCCCCGAGAGCCCGGGCGCAGCCCGAGGCTCCCAGCGGTCCGGGCGCAGCCCGGGGAACGGAGGAAGGGCGGGTAGGGGACACCCCCGCGCAGCGGCACCCCAACCCGCACCCGCCCCCCACCTCAGCGCGTCAGCGCGTCAGCGCGTCAGCGCGTCAGCGCGTCAGCGCGTCAGCGCGTCAGCGCGTCAGCGCGTCAGCGCGTCAGCGCGTCAGCGCGTCAGATAACCCCCTGCGCCAACATCGCGTCAGCAACCCGCTCGAACCCCGCGATGTTCGCCCCCACCACATAATCCCCGGCGGAGCCATACCGCTCGGCGGTCGCGTACGACACCGCGTGGATGTCCCGCATGATCCCCGCCAGCTCCGCCTCCACCCGCTCCGCACTCCACGCGACACGCCCCGCGTTCTGCGCCATCTCCAGCGCGCTGACCGCGACCCCGCCCGCGTTCGCCGCCTTGCCGGGCCCGAAGGACACCCCGGCCGCCTGCAGCAGGTGCACCGCCTCCGGCGTGGTCGGCATGTTCGCGCCCTCCGACACCGCCCTGACCCCGTTCGCGATCAGCGTCCGCGCGTCATCAGCGGTCAGCTCGTTCTGCGTGGCCGACGGGAAGGCGACCTCCGCCGCCACGTCCCACACCCGCCCGCCCGGCACGAACCGCGCCGACGGCCCGCGCCGCTGCGCGTAGTCGCTCACGCGCCCGCGCTCGACCTCCTTGATCTGCTTCAGCAGCGCGAGATCGATGCCCTTCTCGTCAACCACGTACCCCTGCGAGTCGGACGCGGTCAGCGGGTTCGCCCCGAGCTGCTGCAGCTTCTCGATCGTGTAGATCGCGACGTTGCCAGAACCGGAGACGACGGCCGTCAGCCCATCCAGCGACAGCCCCTTGACCGCCAGCATCTCGGCGGCGAACAGCACGCTGCCGTAGCCGGTGGCCTCCGGACGGATCAGCGAGCCGCCCCAGCCCTGGCCCTTGCCGGTCAGGACGCCGGCTTCCCACCGATTGGTGATGCGCCGGTACTGCCCGAACAGATAGCCGATCTCACGCCCGCCGACACCGATGTCACCCGCCGGAACGTCCGTGTGCTCACCGATATGACGGTAGAGCTCGGTCATGAAGGACTGGCAGAACCGCATGACCTCGGCCGCCGACCGCCCGCGCGGGTCGAAGTCGCTGCCGCCCTTGCCGCCGCCGATGCCGAGCCCGGTCAGGGCGTTCTTGAAGACCTGCTCGAAGCCGAGGAACTTCACCACGCCAATGTCCACGGACGGGTGAAAGCGCAGGCCGCCCTTGTACGGGCCCAGCGCGCTGTTGAATTCGACGCGGTAGCCACGGTTGACGTGGACACGGCCGCGGTCGTCCTGCCACGGCACCCGGAAGATGATCTGCCGCTCCGGCTCGGTGAGCCGCTCCAGCAGGGCAACGCCCGGTTCCGCGTACTCGGGGCGTGCCGCGAACACGGGGGCCAGGGTGTCCAGGACCTCCCGTACGGCCTGGTGGAACTCGGGCTGGGCGGGGTTGCGGCGCTCGATGTCACCGCGCAGCGCGTCCAGCCGGCCCTGCGGGTCCTTGGGGTCCGTCACGGTCTGCTCCTCCTGGTCTCTACGCCGGGACCGGCTCCGAGATGCGGCTCGAAGCTCCGGACCAGACTTCCGCATCGCGGAATCCATTATCCGAACACAGTCCCAGCCGGAGAGTACCCCGCCCGCCGACCGCGACCACGAGCCTTTCCGGCCTGCTCGACTCGGCCCCTACTCCACCGTGGACCACTCGGCTCCCGCTCCACCATGGACAGAACGAGGAGGAAGGACATAGACAGGCCATATGGACATCGCACGAGTCGCCGCCCTCGTCGCCGCGACCCTCACCACGGGCCTGATGGCCGGCCTCTTCTTCGCCTTCGACGTCTCGGTGATGCCGGCCCTGAAGCGATCCGACGACCGGACCCTCATCTCCGTCATGCAGCGCGTGAACACCTCCATCATCAATGGCTGGTTCATGCTGGCCTTCCTGGGCGCAATGCTCTTCACCGGCCTCGCCCTGGCCCTGCACCTGCCCGCCGGCGAGCACGCGCCGCTCCCCGCGCTGACGGGCGCCCTCGTCCTCTACGTGTTCGCCGTCGCGGTCACCGGCCGGGTGAACATCCCGCTCAACAACGCCCTGGAGGCGGCCGGCCCCGCCGAGCGGATCGCCGATCCGGCCGCCGTGCGCGCGGCGTTCGAAACGAAGTGGGTCCCCGCCAACCGCTGGCGCACAGCCCTGTGCACGGCCGCCCTGGCCTGCCAGTCCTGGGCCCTCCTGGCGGCGGCCGCCGCCTAGGGCCTGTCGTCAAACTCCCGTCTCCCCCGTCGCCCGCCCGAACAGTACGAGCGCCCGCGCCAGGGCGGTCAGCGCCGCCGCGCAGAGCAGGGTGCGCACGATGTTCGCCGTCTCCCAGGTCCCCTTGAACTTCTCGACGACCGAGAAGTCGGTCAGCGTCGCGGCATCACCCGCCTCGGCGAGTTCGTTGTTGAGCGGAATGTTGACCACGAAGGTGACGACGAGCACGAGGAGGTACGCCGCCGCGGCCACCGCGGCCCACAGAGCGACCGCGCGGCGCCCGGCCCGCGCCTCGACGAACGCCGCGGCGAAGGCGGCGAGCAGCGCGACGACGAAGACCGTCCCGAAGAGCGGGTTGCCGTCGATGACGGCGTTGAAGCTCTGCATCGCCGTGACGTACGTACGGTCGTCGGTCTTCGCCAGCCCCGGCATCACCGAGACGTCGAAGGCGAAGAACAGCCCCGCCATCAGGCCGACCAGCACGGTCGACAGGACGAGCAGTGCGGCGGAGAGTCTGGTGCCTGCGGCGGATCCCATCAGCTGTGCCCCCGTACGTCCGAAACCAATACCCGGGAGGTCCGACCGCCCCCCGACGGCTGCCGATCGTGCCATCACCCGCGCCATCCGGCCAGTGAACCCTCACCGCCGCACAGCCCCCGCCAACTCACATGTAACGCACACGTAGGCTGCGCGAATGAGCACATCCGTCAAGTCCCTCCACCTCGCCCCGGTCACCCCGGACAACCTCGACGCCGTCTGCGCGCTGTCGGTCCGCCCCGACCAGGAGCACCTCGTCTCCCCGGTCGTGAAGTCACTGGCGGAGGCCCACGCCCACGGGGAGACGGCCTGGCCCCGGGCGATCGTCGACGGCGACGAGGTCGTCGGCTTCGTCATGGCCTTCGTCGACATCGCCTGGGACCCGGACGAGGACCCCCACGACATCCGCTCCGGCCTCTGGCGCCTGAACATATCGGCCGCCCACCAGGCCAAGGGCTACGGCCGCTTCGCAGTCAACGCGGTCACCGCCGAACTCCGCCGCCGAGGCGCTTCCCACGCCTACGTCACCTGGCACCCGGGCCCCGGCACCCCCGAACCCTTCTACCTCTCCCTCGGCTTCCGCCCGACGGGCGAAGAGAGCGACGGCGAAACGGTGGCCGTCCTGGATCTCGCGAACCTGTGATTGTCAGTGCGGTCTGATCATTCTTGTGACAACTTGCAGATTGCGAATCTGCACATTCCCAGGGGGGAACCGCCCGAATGAAGCCCACAGCACAGCCACGCCCACACGCGGGAGCACGCTCCAGGCCCCGCCTGCGCCTCCTGCCGGGTGCCGCGGCCGCCACACTGGCGCTCGGCGCCGGCCTGCTCTCCGCCCCCGCCGCCTCCGCGGCCGACCCGGTCCCCTCGCCCCCGAAGGCCTCGGCGCCCCGTACCGGCCCCACGCCCGGCTTCTACGGCGAGGACCGATACTCCGCGTGCGACACGGACCTGAGCGGCGACGGTCCGGGCTGGGTCGGCAACAACGACCTGACCTTCACCGTGACCGGCAAGTCCCCGACGGGCAGTCCGCTGACCTCGAGCTTCCAGCTGTGGGACACCACGTACGGCGGCAAGCGCACCAACCACCCCGGCAGCGGCACCGGTCCCGACTACCGGGCGTACCTCGGCAGGGACAAGCTGGCACACGGCAAGCAGTACGGCTGGCGCGCCCGCGTCACCGACTCCAAGCTGACCAGCGCGTACACGCCGTGGTGCTACTTCCGTGTGGACCACACCCAGCCGACCGGCAGTATCAGGTCCACGGACTTCCCCTCCTCCGACAGCGGCATCACGCCGACCAAGCATCCGGGCCAGGAGGGCACCCTCACTCTCAAAGGCTCGGACACCGGTTCCGGTGTGGCCTGCGCCCGCTGGGGCACCAGCGACGCCTTCTCTGTGGGCTGGAAGTGCTCCGACGAAGCCACCGACCTGCACGTCGTGCGTCTGGCGAACGGCTCGGCGAAGATCAAGTTCCGCCCGCCGACCTGGGGTTCCACCTCCCTCTACCTCCAAGTGATGGACAACGCGGGCAACACCTCCCAGCCAGTCCGCTATTCCTTCCGGGTACCTTCCGACCCCAACGCCAAGGGTGCTTTCGGCGACATCGACCGGGACCGCAAGCCGGACGTCCTGCTCCCCGACGCGGCCGGCAATCTGCGCAAGCACGGCGCGGACCCCCGCGGCACCGCCAACGCGCACCACCTGGCGGCCCCCGGCGGCGTCGGCACCTGGGCGAACGTCCAGTACAGCCACCGCGGTGGCTTCGACACGACGTTCGTCGACGATCTCGTCGCACACGCGCCCGGTGGCGCGTACGCCTACGTCTTCCGCAACAACGGGGGCGGCGAGTTCACCAACCAGGGCGCGATGGCCCTCCAGAAGCCCACCACCTGCCTGGACTCGGCGGCCAAGGTGATCCCCTGCGCCACCCACGGACTCGGCACGAACTGGACGAAGGTCACCGCGATCGCGGCGGTCGGGTCCCCCACGGGCGACAAGAACCTCGACACCGGCGCACTGCCGGAGAGCTCCCTGCTCTTCGTCGAGAACGGCCGTCTCTGGCTCGCGGGCGCGGGCTGGGTGGGCGGCATCTCCGACACCGCCACCCTCATCTCCCCGAACGACACCCGCTGGGCCGGATACGACCTCCTGACCCCGGGCCGCGCCCAGGGCACGGACATTCCGACCCTGTGGGCCCGTTCCAAGGCCGACGGCAAGATCCGCGCCTTCGCCCTCAACTCCCCGTCCGCCTTCACTAACCCGACGGCCGGCACGGTCCTGGCCACCCTCACCCCCCAAGCCGCCCCCCGCGTCGGCTCGGACGGCGACCTCACCGGCGACGGCATCCCGGATCTCTGGTCGGTCTCCCCCACCGGTGTCTTCAGCGTCCACCCCGGCAAGGGCACGGCCATCCCGTACCCGAAGGTGACGGGCTTCACCGCCCCGACCCCCTGACCCCGCCCCCTATCCCGCGGCCGCCGCCCCCACCCCCGCCCGGTACTCCCGCGGGCTGACCCCCCGTACCCGCTTGAAGGCCGTCGAGAGGGCGAACGCCGAGCTGTAGCCGACCCGGTGGGCGGCCGCGGCGAGCGTCATGGACGGGTCGCGCAGCAGGTCCGCCGCCAGCGCCAGCCGCCAGCCCGCCAGATAGGACATCGGGGGCTCGCCGACCAGCTCGGTGAAGCGGCGGGCCAACGCGGCCCGGGAGACGCCGACTTTGCGGGCCAGCGACTCCACGGTCCAGCCGTACGCGGGGTTCTCGTGCAGCAGCCGCAGCGCCGGGCCGGTGACCGGGTCGTTCTCGGCGCCGCCCCGCTCCGCGAGCCAACCGCGTACGACGCCGATCAGCAGCAGGTCCAGGAGCCGGTTCAGGACGAGCTCCTGGGCCGGCTCCGTACGGGAGATCTCCACGCCCAGCAGCCCGACCAGCGTGGGGTCCACCGGGCCGACCAGCACCGGCGGAAGCGCGGTGAGCAGGCGGCTGCCGATCTCGCCCGGGTCCTGGTAGGTGCCGCTCAGCAGCACCGCCGAGCCTGCCGGCGCGCCCCAGGTCCGTACCCCGAGGGCCATGGAGTCGGACACGTCCTCCCCGCCGTCCACCCTGCTGCAGCGCTGGTCCGGACCCACCCTGATCTGCGGCGGCGTGTCCTCGGCATCGGCGAGGGTGTACGAATCCGGTCCCCGTACCAGGGCCGCCTCCCCCGGCGCGATGAGCACCGGCTCGCCCCCGTCCGGCATCAGCCACGCCGATCCGTGCACCATCGTCATCACCGACAGCGGGGCCCGGTCCTCGATCCGGACCGACCAGGGCGGGTCGAACGCGCACTTGATGAGGAAGGCGGATTTGGCCTTGGGTCCTTCGAGTAGAGCCGTCAGCGTGTCCATCGGCCCATTCTCCCCACCCGGTCCCCACCCGCCCGCTCCCCGGACGCCCGCTCTCCCGACGCCCGTACTCGGGCCACCCGCACTCGGGCCGCCCACTCCCTACACGTCCCAGACCCCGCGGGCCGCCGCCTCCCGGGCGAAGTCCGCGAAGTCCCGCGGCTTGCGGCCCAGCACTTCCTCGACCCCGCCCACCAGGTGCGCGTTGCGCCCGTCCAGGATCAGCGCGAACAGCTCCACGAATTCCTCCGGCAGCCCGTTCTCCCGCAGCACCGCCCGGTAGGCCTCGGTCGAGACCGGGACGTACGAGATCTCGCGCCCGGTCGCCTTCGACAGCTCGGCCGCGACATCGGAGAAGCTGAGCAGCCGAGGGCCGGAGAGCTCGTACGTACGGCCGATGTGCCGGTCGTCCGTCAGCGCGGCCACCACCACGTCGGCGATGTCCTCGGTGTCGACGAACGGTTCGACGGCGTCGGCCGTCGGCAGGGCGATCTCTCCGGCGAGCACCGGCTCCAGGAAGAAGCTCTCGTCGAAGTTCTGGTTGAACCAGGCCGCGCGCACCACCGTCCAGTCGGCCCCGGACTCCTTCAGCGCCTCCTCGCTCACCTGCGCCGCCTCCTCGCCGCGCCCCGAGAGCAGCACCAGCCGGCGCGCCCCGGCGGCCACCGCCTCCCGGGCGAAGGCACCGACGTGCTCGGCGGCGCCGGGGAAGCCGAGGTCGGGGTAGTACGTGACGTACACCCGGTCCACGCCTTCCAGGGCCGGTCCCCAGCTCGCGGGCTCGTTCCAGTCGAAGGCCGGCTCCCCGGAGCGCGACCCGATGCGGACCGGACGGCCCAGGGCGGTGAGCTTGTCGGCCACGCGCCGTCCCGTCTTACCCGTGCCGCCGATGACCAGCGTGCGGAGGGTGTCGTTCTGCGTCTGCTGCGTCGTCTTCGTCATGAGGACCAGTCAACTCCCCCGGACTGAGACGGAACATCGCCGAGAAGCTCAACCACATACGCCTGCGTCCACGGCCTGCCGCCCGCCACCCAGGCGGCTCCCCTACCGCTGCCCCACTGCTCCCCTACCGCTGCCCTACCGCTCGTCGAGCGTGTGCTTCACGAGCGCGTTGGCGTGCCCGTGCCCGATCCCGTGCTCGCTCTTGAGCCAGGTGACGAGCTCCATGTGCTTGGTCAGCGGCGAGGCACGGATGAGCTCCTGCCACTCCGCGATCGGACGGCCGTACTTCTTCTCGATGGAAGGGAAGTAGCTGGCGGGGCCCTTCACCGGCTCGGTCATGACGGTCCTCTCCTACGGTTCCGCGCACGCTGCGATCGCGACGTACGACGAGTAGACCCCGCCCTCCGCGAAAACTCATCGGCCCCACCCCGCGAGTATCGGATGATCTCCACATGATGTGGACCGAGCGCACCGTCACCCGAGCCGGTGTCCGTCTGACCTGCCGTGACTGGAACTCCCACCACCCCGCCTCCGTGAGCCCGGTCGTCCTCCTCCACGGCCTCGCCGGCCACGCGGGCGAATGGGACGCGGCCGCCGCGCACCTGGCCCCCCACCACCGCGTGGTGGCGGTGGACCAGCGCGGTCACGGAGCCAGCGAGCGCCGCCCCGCGGACGTCTCCCGCGCCGCGTACGTCGCCGACGTGCGGGCCGTCTGCGAACAGCTCGGCCTGCACCACCCGGTGCTGGTGGGCCAGTCGCTCGGCGGCCACACCGCGATGCTCACCGCCGCCGCCCACCCGGACCTCGTACGGGGCCTCGTGCTGGTCGATGCCGGCGCCGCCCGGGCCGACCCGGGCACCCCGGACGACATCGGCGGCTGGCTGGACTCCTGGCCGCTCCCGTTCCCCACCCTCGCCGAGGCGCGCACCTTCCTCGCCGGTCAGGGACTGAACGGCGAGGCCTGGGCCGCGGGCCTGGAGCAGCGCACGGATGGTTGGTACCCGCGCTTCGAGCGCTCGGTGATGGTCGCGGCCATCACCGAGAACACCACCCGCGACTGGTGGCCGCAGTGGCGCGCGGTCCGGTGTCCCACCCTGCTCGTCATCGGGGAGAAGGGCATCGTCCCGCCCGAGGAATCCGTCCGGATGCTCGACTCGGCCGACCCGTCCACCGTGACGACGGCGGTCTCCGTCCCGGACTCCGGCCACGACGTCCACCTGGACCGGCCCGCCGTCGTGCACTCCCTGCTGTCGGCCTTCCTCACGGAGCTCACGGAGCTCACGGAGCTCACGGAGACCGGGACGGAGTTCCGGCAACCGGGTGGTGGCCGTAGTGACCCCCGTACGACCGCGTCGTTCACCAGGACATGATCAAGCGCATCGTCACCACGGCCCTCATCGCCGGTACCGCGGCCCTCGCCGTCTCCGCCCCCGCCATGGCCGCCGAGCCGCCGCTCGCCGACGCAGTCACCAGCACCGTCGGAGACGTCCCCCAGGACACCCAGGGAATCCAGGACATCGCAGGCCTGCCCGGCCAGGCAGGCGACGACCTGACCGACTTCTCGGGCGCGTTCGACGCGTTCACCGCGGGCAGCGCCCGGCAGACCATCTCCAACGGCTGACCCGCACCGTCACCCCCGGGCCCTCGGGCCCCAGACCCCCGGACCGAACCCGGCCCGGGGGTTCGTCACGTCCGGCACCTCAGGTCCGACCCCGCACGACCCACCACGACCCCCACGACCCCCACGACGGTCACCACGGTCACGACCTCGGTCAACCACAGGTCAAGCAATATGATCACATTGCAGCATGACCACGACGAAGACCCTCTACCTGCTCTGCTCCGCCGCCCCGCCCGTCTTCGACGTGGCCCACGTCATCGAGGACGCCCAGTCCCGTGGCTGGGACGTCTGCCTCGGCCTCTCCCCCACCGCCGCGCACTGGCTGTCCGGCAGCCTCGACGGTCTCGCCGCGCTCACCGGCCATCCCGTCCGCTGGCAGTACAAGCTGCCCGGAGAGCCCGACGTGTGGCCGACGGCCGACGCCCTGCTGTTCGCCCCGGCCACGTTCAACTCCGTCAACGCCTGGGCCCTCGGCCTGACCGACCGGTTCGTCATCGGGGTCGCCGCCGAGGCCATCGGCAAGGGCACCCCCGTGGTCACCATGCCCTGCGCGAACGCCGCACTCGCCGCCCACCCGCAGTTCGACCAGTCCCTGGCCGTCCTGCGCGGCGCCGGTGCCTCGGTCCTCTTCGGCGAGGGCGGATTCACCCCCGGCCCGGCCGGCCCGGACGCCCCGGCGCACTTCCCCTGGGCGACGGCCCTGGCCGAGGTGGACCGCGCCACGGCGGCATCCACCGCCTAGCCCGGCCGGAGGGTGCGGCCCTACGACCCCCAAGACGCCGCTACTCCCCTACTGCCCTACTCCCCCGTGGTCCCGTCGATCGCCTCGCGCAGCAGGTCCGCGTGCCCGTTGTGCCGGGCGTACTCCTCGATCATGTGGGCCAGTACGTAGTGCAGGGAGTAGTCCTGCCCTTCGTAGGAGCCGGTCACGTCCAGGGACTCGGCCGCGTCCACGATCGCCCGCGAGCGCGCGCAGGTGTCCTCCCAGAGCTTGAACGAGCCGGCGACGTCCGCGTCGTCCACGTGGAACTCCGTCCACTCCCCCGCCTCGTTCTTCGGGAAGTAGCCGCGCACGTCCTCGCCCGCCACGACGTTGCGGAACCAGCCGCGCTCGACCTCCGCGAGATGCCGTACCAGCCCGAGCAGGCTCAGCCCCGACGGAGCCACTGCCCTGCGCCGCAGCTGCTCGTCCGACAGGCCGGCGCACTTCATCATCAGGGTGTCCCGCTGCCACTGGAGCACGCTGGTCAGGGTGGCCCGCTCATCGCCCACCAGCACGGGCCGCGTCCGCTGTTCATCGATCATCGGACGATGATCACAGCCCCACGGCGGCCCGAGCGCAGCCATTTCACATCCCGGACGCCCCGTCCACGGGCCGGCCCGCCAACCCCGCCAACCCCGCCACCTTCTCCGGATTCACCTGCAACCGCAGGTTCACGACCCGCCCGTCCTCCGCGTCCAGGTCGTAGGTCAACGCCGCCCGCGCGGCTCCCCCGTGGACGAACACCACCGACTCCTCTCCGTTGATCCGCGCGGACTCCAGGGTCACCGCCCGCAGCGAGGGCTTGGCCAGCATCCCCAGCAGCCAGCGCGCCACGTGGTCGGCCCCGTGCAGCGGCCGCCGGGCCGCGGTCACCTTGCCGCCGCCGTCCGACCAGGCCGTCACCTCGGGGGCGAGCAGCTCCATCACCGCGTTCAGGTCCCCGCCCGCGCACGCCGCCAGGAACCTCCGGGTCACCTCGCCGCGCTGCCCCGGCTCGGTGGCGAACCGCGGCCGCCGGGCCCGTACGTGGGCCCGCGCCCGGTGCGCGGTCTGCCGTACGGTCGCCTCCGCGCGGCCCAGCACCTCGGCGATCTCCGCGTACGAGTACCCGAACACCTCCCGCAGCACGAACACGGCGCGCTCCAGCGGGCTCAGGCTCTCCAGCACCACCAGCATCGCGGTCGATACGGTCTCTGCCGTCTCCGCCGCCTCCGCACCATCGGGCACGGTCGACCGGGGCTCGGTCAGGAGCGGCTCGGGCAGCCACGGCCCGACGTAGGTCTCACGGGCGGCGCGGGCGGAGGTGAGCCGGTTCAACGACAGGTTGGTGACCGTACGCACCAGATAGGCCCGCGGGTTGAGGACCGCCGAGCGGTCCGCGCGGTCCCAGCTCAGCCACGCGTCCTGGAGCACGTCCTCGGCGTCGACGACGCTGCCGAGCATCCGGTAGGCGACGTCGAACAGCAGCCGGCGATGGGCGGTGAACGGACCGAGCGCATCGGCGGAGCCGGTACCCGGGACGTGCTCGGCAGTGGCCACAGCGATCATGCTGCCGCCGCCCCCGCGGTCCCCGCAAGCGCACGCACCCCCGCCGCGCTGCTCGCGTACGTCGGAGCCCAGCCCAGCTCGCGCCCCGCCTTGGCGTTCGACAGTCGAAGATCCGTTCCCATGATGGTGTGCGCGAGCGGCGCCGCCTTCAGCACCCACAGCGGTACGGTCATCGGCGCGGGCGCCCCGAACGCCCCGGCCACCGCCCGCATGTGCGCGGCCCACCCCAGCGGCTCGTCGTCGACGACGTTGTACGCCTGCCCGGGCAGCCCCGACTCCACCCCGGCGACCACGGCGTCCGCCGCGTCGGCCACGTCGACCCAGCTGAGCGCCCGCCCCTTGGCCGCCACCACGGGCAGGGCCCGCTTGCGCAGCATCGGCACCACGTGGGTGTCGGTGATGCCGGCCCCGTAGAACAGCCCGAAGCGCAGGCTCACTCCCTCGATCCCGTCGGCGGTGAAAGCCAGTTCCTCCTTGGTCCGCATCGCGCCCACGTGCCGCTCCAGCCAGACGTTCGCCCCCTGCGGCCCGAAGCCGTCCTCCTCACCGAGCACGGCCCCGCCGTGGTCCCCGTACCCGTAGCCGAACATCATCGACTCCACGACGAACCGCCGCGCCCCGGTCTCCCGCGCGGCGGCCAGCAGGTTGACGGTCCCCTCGGTGCGCAGCGCGTTCGTCCCCGCCATGTCCCGGTGCCGGGCCATGGTCTTCCCCGACAGCGCCGTGGCCGCGTGCACGACCACGTCGAAGCCGAGCCCGTCCACGGCGCGCAGCAGACCCTCGCGGTCGAGCAGGTCGGCCCGTACGTCCATCCCGGCGCCCCGGCCGAGACCGGCGACCTCGTGCCCGGCCGCGCGCAGCGCCCGTACCGCCCGCTGTCCCAGCACCCCGCTCGCACCCGCCAGCAGAACCTTCACGACCGTCTCCTCGTCCACTCGCTCTTCTGCGCTGTCATCCATGGGACAGACGGGCGGCCCGGAACGTGACACGACACGGAAGCGACCTGGGTCACAAGGAGCGGAAGAACGCCCGGACGTCGCCCACCAGCAGCTCCGGAACCTCCATCGCGGGAAAGTGCCCGCCCTTCTCGTACGAGGTCCAGCGCACGATGCGGTCCGTCCGCGCGGCGATGTGCCGCAGCGGTACGAAGTTGTCCCGGGGGAAGTCGGCGAGCGCGGTCGGGGTGCTCGACACCTCGGGCGGAGCGCCCCGGTAGTCGGCGTGGGCACGCTCGTAGTAGATGCGGGCGGCGGAGCCCGCGGTCCCGGTCAGCCAGTACAACGTCACGTTGGTCAGCATCTGATCGCGATCCACGGGGCAGCGCGGGTCCGCCCACTCCGTGAACTTCTCGCCGATCCAGGCGAGCAGCCCGACCGGCGAGTCGTTCAGCCCGTACGCCAGCGTCTGCGGCCGGGTCGCCTGGATGTCGGCGTAACCCTGCCGTTCGCGCGCCCAGACCCGGTACCGCTCCCAGGAGGCGAGCG
This sequence comes from Streptomyces sp. CA189, assembly GCF_056428985.1. Taxonomy (NCBI): domain Bacteria; kingdom Bacillati; phylum Actinomycetota; class Actinomycetes; order Kitasatosporales; family Streptomycetaceae; genus Streptomyces; species Streptomyces sp. CA189. The sequence goes on from NZ_JBWJVM010000119.1 coordinate 16,732, forward strand.
TGCGCTCCCGCTCGTCCCGGCTCAGCGCGGCCAGCTCCTCCGCCCGGGGCTCGGCGGTGGCCCCGCCGCCCGGGAGCAGGTTCAGGTGCACCCCGCGCACGTTCCCGGGCCGGATCCGCCCCAGCTCGCGCGAAACGGCGGCGCCCCAGTCACCGCCCTGGACCCCGTAGTCCTCGTACCCGAGCCTCTCCATCAGCACCCCGAAGGCCCGCGCGACCCGCTTGAACTCCCACCCCCGCTCGGTGGTCGGCCCGGACAGGGCGAAGCCCGGGATGTGCGGCAGCACCAGATGAAAGGCGTCGCCGGGATCCCCGCCGTGCGCCCGCGGATCCGTCAGCGGACCGGCGACCTTCTGGAACTCCACGAAGGAGCCCGGCCAGCCGTGGGTCATGAGCAGCGGCGTCGCGTCCGGCTCGGGCGACCGCAGGTGCGCGAAGTGCACCCGCGCCCCGTCGATGACGGTGGTGTACTGCGGCCATTCGTTCAACCGCGCCTCGGCGGCCCGCCAGTCGTAGCCGGTACGCCAGTAATCCGCGAGCTCCCGGAGCTCACCGAGCGGCATCCCGTACGCCCGGCCCGCGCCCGGCAACTCATCGGGCCACCGTGCCAGCTCCAGCCGGCGCCCCAGATCGTCCAACTCCGGCTGCGCCACGTCCAGCCGGAACGGCGCCGCCCACTGCCCCACATCACCCATGCCCTCACACCTTCCACGCACTGTCGACCGCTGCCCCCACCCCTCAGCGTTAACGCCGTTAATGATCCACTTCCACCACCAACCCCACGCCCGCCCAGCGTTAACGCCATTAATGCCCCGCCCCACCCCACGCCCCACACCCAGCCGGCGTTAACGCCGTTAATGCCCTCACACCCCCACCGAGCCCCACGCCCTCAGGCGTTAACGCCGTTAACGCCGTTAACGCCTCCCGCACCCACACCGCGGAGACCCACCCCAGCCCCCTTCAGCGTTAACGCCGTTAATGATCCACTCCACAAAAAATACTGGCCGGATGGTTTTCTTCCCGCGCATCTGCCTAGGTTGGCCCTGGCCGAACCGCGGTGACCACCGCCCCGGTTGCGGCCGACGACCGCGACCCCAAGGAGAACCCGCATGGCGAGGGCCAGACAGGAACGAGCCGAGATCACCCGGCAGGCGATCCTCGACGGCGCGGCCATCGCCTTCGACCGGACCGGCTTCCACGGCACCAGCCTGACCGACGTGGTCGGGCACTCCGGCGTCACCAAGGGCGCTCTCTACTTCCACTTCTCGTCCAAGGAAGCCCTCGCCCAGACCTTGATGGACGAGCAGTTCCAGATCTCCGAGGGCGTACCCGCCATCGCGGAGCCGGGTCTCCAGACCGTCATCGACCTGACCCACCGGATGGCGTTCGGGCTCCGCTCCAACGTCCGGGTCCGTGCCGGGATCCGCCTGGTCATCGAGTTCGGCTCCTTCACCGACCCGGACCCGAGCCCGTACAACGCCTGGATCGACACCTGTCACAGCTGCCTCGCGCCGGCCCAGGAGCGCGGCGACATCCTGCCCTCGGTCGACGCCTACGACGCGTCGGCCATGCTCGTCGGCGCGTTCACCGGCATCCAGGTGACCTCACACGTACGCACCCACCGCGAGGACCTGCACGCCCGGGTCATCGACCTGTGGAACTTCGTGCTCCCGGGAATCGTGCCCACGGAGCGCATCTCCCGCTTCGACCCGGCCGGCTCGCCCGAGTGCCGGTCCGAACTGGGCCTGTCGACCCCGGACTCCTCTCGGGCCCCGGACTCCTCTCCGGCCACGGCCGGCTGACGACGCGTCCAGGATGCGGTTCCGGGGCCGATCCACACCACTTCGTTAGCAAAACTCAAGCGTGGCGCCCACAAACACCCTTGGACGTTAGTAAAGTCCCTTCCATGACTTCGCCCTCGTCACCGAGCGACCGTGAGAAGGTCGTCTCCAAACTCCCTCCGTGGCTGCGCCAGGAGCTCAAGATCCGCACCGCCCAGCTGCGGGTGGACATCCAGGACGCCGTCCACCAGGGCATCGCCCACTGGAGCGCGCTCGCCGCCTCCCCCTCCCCCGTCGACACCTCCGGCGCCGAGTCCTTCTCCACCTGGCTGCCCGCCGGCCAGTGGGAGTCCTTCCGCGGCGGCTCCAAGGACCGCGGCGTCTCCCTCATCCAGGGACTCGCCCAAGCCGTCTCCCTCTGGCTGGAGATGAACCCGGCCCCCACCGTCAAGCGGCCCTCGGTCGTCCGGCGCATCGTGGTGTGCAACCAGAAGGGCGGTGTGGGCAAGACCGCCATCACCGCAGGCACCGCCGAGGCCCTCGCCGAGGACCCCGACACCCTCCACCCTGTCCGCGTGGCCCGCCAACTGGCCCGGCTCTCGGCCGCCGAGGACGGTGACCAGACGGGCCCGGAGGCCACCGCGTCCGCCCCGCCCGTCGACCTGGAAGACCTGCCCGGCCTCGGCATGCGCGTCCTGCTCGTCGACTTCGACCCCCAGGGCCACCTCACCAAGCAGCTCGGCCGGCAGCCGCTGCCCATCGGCGGCGACAGCCTCACCTGCCACATGGCGGGCGAGGCCAAGGGCCCCCTCGCCGACCTGATCGTCCCCATCCCGGACGAGCACTTCGGCGACCGCCTCCACATCCTCCCGGCCTGCACGGACGCGTTCCTCCTCGACGTCCGCCTCTCCACGGTCCGCGCCCGCGAGGCCGCGCTCGAACGGGCCCTCGCCCCCGTCGAGGCCGACTACGACGTCATCCTCATCGACTGCCCGCCGAGCCTCGGCCTCAGCATGGACGCCGCCATCTACTACGGCCGCCGCCGCGACGCCGAACAGCCGGGAGCCTCCGGCGCGCTGATCGTCGTCCAGGCGGAGGACTCCTCGGCGGACGCCTACGACCTCCTCACCTCCCAGATCAACGACCTCCGCGACGACCTCAGCCTCGACATCGACTACCTCGGTCTCGTCGTCAACCTCTACGACGGCCGGCGCGGCTACATCGCGACCTCCTCCCTCCAGGCCTGGATGGACATAAAGGATCCGCGCGTGGTGGCCATCGTCCCCGACCTCAAGGAACAGCGCGAAGCGGTCCGCGTGAAGCAGCCGCTGTTCGTCTACGCACCCAAGGGCGAGCAGGCGATCGCCCTGCGCGCCCTCGCAAGGGAGATCTCATGAGCAAGGCCGACAAACTCGCAGTCTCGAGCTCCTTCGCCCGCGCCCAGCCCGTCGGCGTCAGCTCCCGCCGCGCGGCCATCGCCGAGGCCACCGGCGCCCCCACCTCCGGCGTGATCCCGCCCTCGGAGGTGCCGATCGAGGCCCTCGCCCACAACCCCTTCAACCTCCGCGAGGACCTCACCGAGCTCGACGAGCTGGCCGCGTCCCTCACGGTCCGGGGCCAGCTCCAGCCCCTGGCGGTCGCCACCCGCATGGCCTTCATGGAGGCCCACCCCGGCAACACCGACGGCCTGGGCCGCGCCCCGTACGTCGTCATCGACGGCAACCGGCGCCTGGCGGCCGCCCAGCGCGCCGGCCTTCGCACCATGCAGATCCACGTCAACGACTCCCTCGCCTCCTCGGCGGCGGACATCCTGGAGTCGGCGCTCATCGCCAACGTCCACCGCGTCGACGTGGCGCCCATGGACCAGGCCCGCGCCCTGCAGGAACTCGTCGAGGTCCACGGCTCCCAGGCCCAGGTCGCCAAACGCCTCGGCAAGACCCCGGCCTGGGTCTCCCAGCGCCTGACCCTCCTCAACCTCACCCCGGACCTCCAGGACAAGGTGGAGACCGGCGAACTCAAGGTGGAACCGGCCCGCCGCATCGGCCGCCTCCCCCAGGAGGACCAGGCGTCCGCGGCGGAGGAAGCCGTTAACGCCGTTAACCCCCCACGCCAACGCACCCGCCCAACCCCCGAGCCCACACCCTCCCCCTCCCCCGCAACCTCCCTCTCCTCCCCCTCACCCTCCCTCCGCCGCATCACCATCACGGCGGACTCCCCGACCACGATCGCGGATGCCCTCACGGCCCACCTCACCCCGGACGACCTGAAGGCGGTGACCGAACTCCTCCTCACCCGCATCTGACCCACACCAGACCCGACCCCACCCGACACGAAGGGGGCGTTGGCCCGGCCGGACCACCACCGCCCCCACGTGTGTTTCAGGTGCGTTCCATCGTGCGATTCGCATAAGCTGCGACTGGAGGTGCCCATGCCCAACGCGCACGAAAACGAACAGACCACGCTCTTCGCCGCGGTCGATGCCCTACTGGAAGAGGCCGCGGCACAAGACACCCTCCCGCACCCGGACGAGCGCAAGCGCCTCCGCGAGGCCGCAGGCCTGAGCCAGGACCAGATCGCCCAGGCCCTGGCCGTCCGCCGCGAAACGGTCACCTCCTGGGAAACCGGCCGCACGGCCCCCCGCCCCCCCAAACGCGCCGCCTACGCCCGCCTCCTCAACGGCCTGGCAGACCTCCACGGCATTAACGCCGTTAACACCCCCCAACCTGCCGCCCCCCAGGCCCGCGCCGAAGCCCCCGTCCCCACCCCCAGCGGCACCGCACCCGTTAACGCCGTTAACGCCGTTAACCCCACCCCCCACCCCGCGGACGCCGGCCTTGAGGCCGCACCCCAGCACCCGGGGCCTGGGACGGAGCCCCAGTTTCGGGAAGGGCCGGGGAGCGGAACAGCCCCGCAGGGCCC
>NZ_JBWJVM010000120.1:0-20585 GCF_056428985.1 Streptomyces sp. CA189
GGTAGGGGGCGGGCGGTGGGGCCGGCGGCCCGTTCATCCCCATCGGACCGAGCAGCCGGGGCCGTTCGGTGCCGGCCGCCGGGCTGCCGGCCGGCGGATAGACCTGGGCGTGTCTGAGGAACTGCTGGGCGGCGGCCTCGACCACCTGCGGCAGGATCTGCCCGAGGGTCTCCATGTTGGCCACGCCGTTGGCGGCGGCCCGGCAGGCGGCCCGGCCCTGGCTCATCTTGACGGGCATGGTGTCTTCGAGCCGGTGGGCCAACTCGCTCTCCTTCGCGCGGCTCTGGTGGTCGTACCGGTTCCACGGCACGACCACGTTGATCCACGGCCGGGACTCCTGGTCGAAGGCGGCCAGCCGCTGCCGGCGCTGCTCGTCCTCCACCGCCCACCGGTCCACGATGAGGATCTCGGGCCGGGTCGGCGGCTGTTTGGAGTCGAAGTGCCCGGCCTCGTCGTCGAACGACCCCACCGTCGTCTGGTAGTTGAGATTGCGGACCAGGTCCTCGGCCACGTAGGCGATGGGCCGCTGGGAGACCGGGTGGTACGGGTTCCAGTCCAGCGCGCTGTCCCCGTAGTACTCGGGGCTGCGGCCCTCGGGCAGATCGTGCCGGGAGGCGGCGGCCACGGTGACGTGCAGGGTGCGGGCGGTGCTGCTGGGGGTGCCGTTCGGAGAGCCGAAGGCGCTGGGCACCAGCCGGTAGTCGAGCGGCCGGATCGGATCGAGCCGGACGGTCTCGGCGACCCGGACGATCCGCTTGGCGAGTTCGTACACGGCGCTCTCGTACTGCTCGGCGTAGCCCCGCAGTTTGATCAGCCCGTAGAGCCCGTCGGTGACGTACCGCTCGCCGAAGGTGTTGTGGTTGAACTGCAACCGCTCGGCGGGAAGCGGTAGTTGGGAGGGCGGTACCGGCACCCATAACGCGGGCACGATGGCTTCGGCCGGCTGGTTGCTGAGCGCCACGTGGTGGATGGTGCGCTGCGCGAAGGCGAACCACTCCTTCCCGCACATTTCGCTGGCGAAGTAGCGCGGCGAGAACAGGGGGACGAAGACCCGGCAGGTGGCGAGCGCCGCCCCGAGCCGTTCCGACCAGCCCTCACCGCTGCGTATCTCCCGGTCCATGAAGCCGGCCTCGGCTCCCGCGGGCAGATTGGTCAGCGCCATGACATGGCTGCAGAGATCGCGGAATAGCCGCTCCACCCACATGTCCGGGTCCGGTCCTCCCGCCCCGAACCTCGGTGTATGCGCATAACTGAGAAAAAAGTACGGCTGCACTGATGCGGGCACACGACCCCCGTCCCGAAGATGCGAGCGAAGAAACATCATTCCGGAGCTGCTCCGCCACATCCCCTCATCGTTCAGTCAATCAGCGTCTGTTTTCGGTCATCCATTCAAGCGCGTGATCGACGGCATGCGGAAGGGCGAAGAGCATGGTCGATGCTCCGCCGATCCGCCCCCGGCGTATCCCGTCTTCCGGAAACGCCCTGCCGATCTCGGCGAAATCGCTGTCATCCAGCGCGATGTCCTCGTACGCGGTCCACCCTTCCCCCCCAGGCCGTCCGGGCTGCCCACCCGGAACCCCTGGAAGGTTCACCTTCACCACACACTCGTACATGCGCAAGGGGGGCTGCGGAATTCGATACTCCGCGAGATGGAAAGCGGTGCAGACGGAAAATCCCACATTGATCATGAGTACCCCCCATCCCTCCCCGCACATCTTTCCCAGGGGTGATTCCTCGCCCAAATGGCTGGTCAGCGGATGTTCCGCGCACAGTTCCCGGGCGCCTTCCCCGACCGCGGCGAACGAGGTCTGCGGATGCCCGCTGCGGGCGGCTCCCGGGGCGGTGCGCACCGCCTCGGCCAGGACCCCCATGCCGTGGCTCGGGGTCCACGCCGGGTCGAAGGCGGGCATCCGCGCGCGGAAGGCCCGTACGCCCTCCTCGGAGAGGCCCGCGATCCCCGCCAGGTGCGCGGTGGAGGTCTTGGAGTTCTGCGGGGTGAAGGCCGGCACCGCGAGGGTGCCGTGCGGGCCGACACCGGCCAGCAGGGCGTCGCGCAGCCCCTCGGCACGCAGGCCGGTGCCACCGAGCGAGGCGTGCACCAGCAGGCGCATGCCGGGGCGGACACCGAGCGCGTGGAGGGGGCCGTCGGCCCCGGAGTTCGAGGGGAGGGCCATGCGTCCACCGCCTTCAGCAGGTTTCGCGAGGAACCCCGGGCGTTTACGCCGGGGAGGAAACGCATCTTTGACCCCGACGCGCCGCTGCATGGCTACACTTCTTCACGGGCTGCGAGCGCGAAGGCACGAACCACACGCCGATGGGGACACTGTTTTGCCGCCAGGACCAGCTCAACACAGATCTGGCTCGCCCATAGGCGAGTCTCGGCAACTCCCACCCCCCCGGGGCGTGGGTAGCGGGGCGCAGTCAACCGCCCCAGAAACGGCGCAAGCCGGTTCCGGACGCGGGAGTCCACGCGGCAGCCAGTCGCGCCCTACCTGCAAGGCTGGGCCTTCAGGGCCGGGTCAAGTTGACTTCCCAGCGGAGCTGCTCCACGAGCCGCTTGCCGGTGCTCGTCAACTCCGCCGCCCCCGACAGCCGGTCCAGTGCCCGGTTGATCCGGTCCAGCCCGTCCGGCTCCGCGGCGGCGGTCGCCCGCCGGTAGGCCTCCACGGCCACCCGCTCGTGGACGTCGGCCAGCAGCCGGGACACCGGGACCGGGCGCTCCCGCCACGGCGAGGGGTGCTGCCACGCGCCGTCCAGCGCGTACAGGTCGGCCACCTCGGTCAGCGCCTGCAGCCCGGCCCGCCGCCGCCCGGTCAGCAGCGCGAGCGCGGTCTCCGCCACCCCCGCCGCGTACGGCACTCCGAGCGCGCCCGGACCGTGCCGCCCGGCCTCGCCCCAGCCGCGGGCCCGGGGGCCGCCCGCGAGCGGGGTCACGGTGGTCAGCCCGGTGGCGGCCGCCCGCGCGAACTCGGGCACCGAGACGTGCAGCAGCGCCCACGCCGCGTCGAGGCGCTCCCGCCACTCCTCGGCCTCCCCGGCGCCGAGCCGCAGCCTGGGCGGGCGGGCGAAGCAGTTGCGCTGCGGGTCGAGGTCCTCCAGCGCCACCGGGGCCGCGTCCGGCCCCGGCGACCAGGTGCGTACGGGCTGCCAGCGCGCGTCACCCGCCGCGGGCCCGAAGCGGTGCTCGGGGCGCCCCTCCTCGCGGACGGCGTACCCCGCGTCGGCGGCGTGCAGCGTGGCCCGGCCCTCGGTGCCGGGCTCGCCCAGGCGCAGCAGGCCGAGCGTCGGCAGGTACACCTCGCCGTCCCGGTAGACGACCTCGGCGGGCAGGTCGAGCCCGCCGCGCAGGACGGCGGCGGCGGCCAGCGCGGTCAGCAGGCGGGCCGCCTGCGGGGTGTCGGGGCGGCCGCGCTGCCCGGGGTCGAGGCAGGCCATGACCCAGGTCCGGGTGAAGGGGTGGGCCAGTACGGCGTCCAGCGCGTCCGTGCCCGCCCGTCCGGCCCGTTCCACGGCGCCCAGCACCCGCCAGGCCCGCTCCCAGTCGGAATCACCCGTACGGCGGTCGTTCAAGAGGGCGAGCAGGTCCCTGGTGAGCTGCTCCTGGGAGCCGGCCAGCCGGTCCGGGTCGGAGAGCTCCGGCGCGCTCGTGCGGGCGCTCGTACGCCCCTCCACGCCGTCGACGAGCTCGCGCAGGTCGGTGCAGTAGACGGAGGGGTTGTCGAAATCCCCGCCGTCTCCGGCCCCCGGCGCATCAGCCGGACCGGCCTTGTAGCGGTGCGTGTAGAGCCCGCCTCCGCATGAACGTACGACGGGGCACCGTCGGCACGTCTCGCTGACGCCGGCCAGGCCCAGTTGCCGGGCGCGGACCCCGGGATGGGCCGCGACCAGGTCGAAGGCGTGGTCGAAGACGTTGAACCCGGTGGCGGCGGCTCCCTCGAAGGCGCTCTTCAGGGAGTCCACTTGCTCCAGGTTCCCGTCGGTCTCCACCACGACGAGATCGGTGGGCGCGAGGCCGAGGGACTCGGTGAGGCTGGGGCCGCCGGCCAGGGTGGAGAACAGCGAGTCGAAGAGCCGTACGGGGACCGGGCGTCCGCGGTGCTCCCAGTGGTCGAAGACCCGCAGAAGCCAGCGCGCGTACGTGTCGGGGGCCTCGTCGGGGCGGACCGGGGGTGTCTGCCAGGTGGCGTGCGGGAGGAGGAAGTCCACGCGCGGCGGGGCCAGTTCAACCAGGGCGTCGAGTACGGCCACGGGGTCGTTGGCCACGTCGACGGTGCAGAGCAGGCCCTGGTAGAGGTGGCGGTAGGGCTCGGTGCGCAGGAGGTCCACGGCGGCCAGGACCAGGGGGTGGCTGGTGCGTCCGTCGGCGAAGCGCCGGTGGCGGTCGTTGGCCGCGCGGTCCCCGTCGAGGGAGACGCTGACGCTGACGCCGAATTCCGCGAAGAGGTCCAGATAACGGGGGCTGAGCTGCAGGCCGTTGGTGTGCATGCGCAGGTCGAGGGCGGCAATGCCGTCGAGGGCGCGGGTGAATTCCTCGCACACGAGCCGGAGGCGCGCGGGGCCCGCGAGAAGCGGTTCCCCTCCGTGAAGGATGACCGTGACGGAGGGGAGTGCGTGTGTCCTGGCGTGTTCTGCGAGCCGCGACGCGGTGTGCGCGATCACCTCGGGGGAGATCACTTTCGGCCGGGCGCGCCAGCTCTGATCTGCGTGTTCATAGACATAGCAATGATCACAAGCAAGATCGCATCTGCTGTGAACTTTCAGGACGATCTCGCGAAAAGCGATCAGGCCGGTCATTCCACCAGTCTAGAGCGCTGAGTTCCTTGTCAGAGTGCAGAGTTGAAGATGGGCGTCTGAACCTTTCGACCGGATTCCGTCGGGAGGACGCGACCCAGGGTCGCGGCCGCGCGCGCACCGCGGACGTCGATCCGGTCGAGCGGGACGCGGTGGGCCGTGACGGTGCTGGCCGGGTGGGTTGCGGAGGTGTTCATGACGCCGTCCTCGGGGAGGTCATGGGGAATGGGAAGGGACATTGGCGAGGAGCCAGTGTCTGGCGCGGACTTTACCCGCCCGGGTGCGCTTCGGCTGCCTGAACATGGACGCGGGTTCTCACAATGTGACCTCTCGGGCCAACGAATGTGACGAACGATCAAGCGCCCGTGGCATGGGTGATCGAATACGACGGGGATCGGTGCCGGGGGTTTACCTGAACGAAAGATCCATTTCCCGTGCACGGTCTCCCGGGCCGCCTCCCCGGGCACCTCCCCGGCCCCCTCCTACGCCGGCTGCTGCTCGTTCACCGGAGGCGCGGGCACCTCCCTGAGCAGCCATGTCAGTACGTCGGGCAGGGCGCGCAGGGCCGCGAAGTGCGCGGCGGCCGGGTCGATGTTCGTGGTGGCGCCCGGGATGCGGCTGGCCAGCCAGCGGGAGTGGCCCACGGGCGAGAACACGTCCAGCTCGCCGTGCCAGATCAGCACCGGGCAGCGGATGTCCGCCGGGTCGAAGCCCCAGGGGCCGCTGAAGGCGATGGCGTCGTCGATCCAGCCGTAGGCGGAGGTGCGGACCCCCTCGCGGTAATTGCGCAGCAGCATGGCCCGCAGCCCCGCGTCCGCGACGATCATGCGGTCGCTGTCGGTGAGCTCGCGGCGCAGCTCGTCCAGGAGCCGGCCGGGGTCCTCGGCGATCCCGGCGGCGCGCGGGATCAGCCGGGCGGCGAGCTCCTCGGGGTCCCGGCCGGCCGTGGAGTGCTCCCGGACGTTCGAGGGGGACATGCCCTCGAACCAGTCCAGGTCCTCCGCGTCCCGGGGGGCCAGGGAGACCAGTGCGGCGGTCCGGGTGACCCGGTCGGGGAGCAGGGCGGCGCAGGCCAGCGCGCCGGGGGCGCCGCCGGAGCGGCCGGCCACGGCGAAGTTGTCCAGGCCCAGGGAGTCGGCGATCGCGGCCACCTCCGCGGCCACGTCGGCGACGGTGCGCCCCGGATGGCGGTCGGAGCCCCCGTAGCCGGGCCGGTCGTAGGCGATGAGCTGCATCCGGCGCTGGTAGAGGACCATGCCCCGGGGGGCGGGGCCCAGCCGGCTGCCGGGCATGCCGTGGAGCAGGAAAACGGGTTTTCCGTCCGGGTCGCCCCAGCGCTCCACCGTCAGATTCCGTCCGTCCGCGACGCGCACCTGACTGCGCACGCGCTCCCTCCCTCACGGTCGACGCGACTCGTCACGGTGATTGTGCTCGCTGGGGGAGGAGTGCGGTAGGGCGCACTTCGCCAGAAATTCTTGTGAAAGTTTTCACAAGCGCACAGGGGTCTTAGGTCCTGAGGTATCTGTGCAGGTCGGAGAGGGTATGGAGTAGACGTGAACGGGTGTGAACGGCCCTTCGGCCCTGCGGGAAAGGGCTTTTTCGGCAGCACGGCTTCCGCTTTTGGGTGTCGAATTGAGTCATCAGGAAAGCGGTTCAGGTTGAGTCGAAATGAAGGAGTTCCTGCCATGCAGGCGAACGAGATGGTGGATGGACTGGTCCAGGGGGCGCTCACGGCGCTCGACCAGTTCTCGTCGTTCAACCAGGAGCAGGTCGACCACATCGTCAAGAAGGCCTCGCTGGCCGCGCTGAGCCAGCACGGCGAGCTCGCCCAGCTGGCCGTCGAGGAGACCGGCCGCGGACTCTTCGAGGACAAGGCCGTCAAGAACCTCTTCGCCTGCGAGCATGTCGTGAACTCGATGCGCGGGCTGAAGACCGCCGGCGTCATCCGCCGCGACGAGCTGAACGGCATCACGGAGATCGCCGAGCCGGTCGGTGTCGTCTGCGCGATGACCCCGGTCACCAACCCGACCTCGACCACGATCTTCAAGGCCCTGATCGCCCTGAAGACCCGCAACCCCATCATCTTCGCCTTCCACCCCTCCGCGCAGAACTGCTCGGCCGAGGCCGCCCGCATCGTCCGCGACGCCGCCGTCGCCGCCGGCGCTCCTGCCAACTGCGTCCAGTGGGTCACCGCCCCCTCCATGGAGGCCACCGGCGCCCTCATGAACCACCCGGGCGTCTCCACCATCCTCGCGACCGGCGGAAACGCCATGGTCAAGGCCGCGTACTCGTGCGGCAAGCCGGCCCTGGGCGTCGGCGCGGGCAACGTCCCGGCGTACGTCCACAAGAGCGCCAAGCTCGGCCGCGCGATCCACGACATCGTGCTCTCCAAGGCCTTCGACAACGGCATGATCTGCGCCTCGGAGCAGGCCGTCATCCTCGACGCCGAGATCTACGAGAAGGGCCTCGCCGAGTTCAAGCGGCTCGGCGCCCACGTGGTCTCCGCCGCCGAGAAGACCAAGCTGGAGCAGTTCGTCTTCGGCACCACCGCCTACGCGGCCGACGCCTCCGGCGCCAAGCTGAACCCGGCGGTCGTCGGCAAGTCCCCGCAGTGGATCGCCGAGCAGGCCGGCTTCACCGTCCCCGCCGACGCCTCGATCCTCCTCGCGGAGTGCAACGAGGTCGGCGAGAACGAGCCGCTGACCCGTGAGAAGCTGTCCCCGGTCCTGGCCGCCCTGAAGGCCTCCGACACCGAGCACGGCCTCGAACTGGCCGCTGCGATGGTCGAGTTCCACGGTCTGGGACACAGCGCCGCCATCCACGCCGAGGACGAGGAGCTCGTCGAGGAGTTCGGCAGGAAGGTCAAGGCGATCCGCGTCATCGCCAACTCGCCCTCCACCTTCGGCGGCATCGGCGACGTCTACAACGCCTTCCTCCCCTCCCTCACCCTGGGCTGCGGCTCGTACGGACACAACTCGGTGTCGAACAACGTCACCGCGGTCAACCTGATCAACGTCAAGCGGATCGGACGGCGCAACACCAACATGCAGTGGTTCAAGGTCCCGCCGAAGATCTACTTCGAGCGCAACTCCATCCGCTACCTCGGTGAGATGGACGGCATCAGCCGCGTCTCGATCGTCACCGACAAGACGATGGTCTCCATCGGCTTCGTGCAGAAGGTCGTCGACATCCTGCAGGCCCGCGAGGGCGCCGTGTCGATCCAGATCATCGACAACGTCGAGCCCAACCCGGAGCTCTCCACCGTCCAGGCCGGCGCCGCGATGATGCGCGACTTCAAGCCCGACACGATCATCGGCCTCGGCGGCGGCTCGCCGATGGACGCCGCGAAGATCATGTGGCTGATGTACGAGCGCCCGGAGGTGGAGTTCGCCGACACGAAGGAGAAGTTCTTCGACGTCCGCAAGCGCGCCTATAAGTTCCCCTCGCTCGGCGAGAAGGCCAAGATGGTCGCCATCCCGACCACCTCGGGCACCGGCTCCGAGGTCACCCCGTTCGCCGTCATCTCCGACCCGGCCGCGGCCCAGAAGTACCCGCTCGCCGACTACGCGCTGACCCCGAACGTCGCCATCGTCGACCCGATGCTGCCGATGGGCCTCCCGCCCAAGGTGACCGCCGACTCCGGCTTCGACGCCCTGACGCACGCCACCGAGGCCTACGTCTCCGCGTACTCGAACGACTACACCGACGGTCTGTGCCTCCAGGCCATCAAGCTCATCTTCGAAAACCTGCAGCGCTGCGTGGTCGACGGTCCGAACGACCCCGAGGCCCGCGAGAAGATGCACAACGCCTCCACGGTGGCGGGCATGGCCTTCGCGAACGCCTTCCTGGGCATGGTTCACGCCATGGCGCACACCCTGGGCAACACCTTCCACGTCGCCCACGGCCGCACCAACGCGCTGCTCCTGCCGCACGTGATCCGTCACAACGGCACGGTCACCCACAAGGCCACCCCGTGGCCGAAGGCCGAGGTCTACCGGGCGCCGGAGCGCTTCCAGGAGATCGCGAAGATGCTGGGCCTGCCGGCCGCCACGGCCGCCGAGGGCGTCGAGTCCTACGCCAAGGCCGTCGAGGAGCTCCGCAGCAAGTGCGGGATCACCTCCTCCTTCGCCGAGGAGGGCGTGGACGAGCAGGCCTTCATCGAGGCCCTGCCGACCCAGGCCATGAACGCCTACGCCGACCAGTGCGCCCCCGCCAACCCGCGGATGCCGATGATCGACGACCTGAAGCAGCTCATGCGCCAGGCGTACTACGGCAACGCCGAGGGTGCCCCGGCCAAGAAGGCCGCCAAGAAGAAGTAGCCCTTCTTCTTCCGAAGAACCTCCGCTAAGGAGCGGAAGAGCCCGCCCGGGACGCTAAGGCCCGGGCGGGCTTTCCACATGTCCGGGAGGGGTCGGTCCCGGGGACCGGCTCAGGTGTGCGGGATCAGCAGGGCCGCCGCCGAGCGGGCGCGCTCCAGGGAGGTGGCCCGGTCCGCGCCGCGCTCGCCCAGCACCACCCGGGTGCTCAGCCCGTCCAGCAGGGCGAGCAGCTCCGAGGCGCGGGCCGGGATGTCCAGGCCCGCGGCGAAGCGGCCCTGTTCCACCCCTTTGGCGAGGAGCGCCTCCAGGTCCCGCTGCCAGCCGTCGTCGATCTCCTGCTGGGCGGCGCGCAGCGGCTCGTTCGAGGGGATGCGGGCCCACAGCTCGATCCAGAGCGTCCAGCGCGGATCGCGGGGGCCGCGGGGCAGGTAGAGCTCCAGGAAGAGCGCGAGTTTGCGGTGTGCGGTGAGCCGGCGGCCCAGCAACGCGGAGCGCTCCCCGGTCAGTTGCTGCTCGCTCCAGCGCAGGGCGGCCAGCAGCAGCCGGTCTTTGCTGCCGAAGTAGTACAGGATGTGGCCGCCGCTGGTGCCGAGCCGTTCCGCGAGCGCGGACATGGTGAGCGCCGCGAGCCCGTCCTCGGCGATCGCCGTCATGGCCTCTTCCAGCATCCGCTCCTGGGCGATCTGCCCGTCGCGCCGCCGTGCCGCTCCCGCTGCCACCTGTGCCGCCTTCCCGATCTTCGTGGGCCGACCTTATCCCGGACAGGGTCTTGACGGGGTCCGGGTCGGCAGCGCATCTTGAATGCCATTCAAGAACTTAGAACGCCGTTCAAGGTCTGTTCATGGTTCGTGGTTCACACGGTTCACCGCCGAAGGTCAGGGGCAGACGCATGGCACACCAGGAGTCGACGGCAGCCGTCGACGAGGTCTTCAGAGTCGAGATGCACGGCATCGACCCCATCCCCGACGCCGAGCGCCACGGCGGGGCCAAGGACCTCTTCTGGCTCTGGTTCGGCTCCAACCTGACCTTCACCTACGTGATCAACGGAGCCCTCGCCGTCGCCTTCGGCCTCAGCTTCTGGCAGGCCACCGCCGTCGTCGTGATCAGCGGTCTCTCCTTCTTCGCGATCAGCGCCGCCGGCCTCAGCGGCATCCGCACCGGCACCGCCACCCTGGTCATCTCCCGGGCCGCCTTCGGCGTGCGCGGCAACTGGCCGGCGGGCGTCCTCAACTGGGTGGTGAGCATCGGCTACACCATCGTCAACACCGTCGTCGGCACCTTGGCGCTGGAGGTGTTCTTCGCCGAAATCGGCCTGGGCGAAGGCACCTTGATCCGGGCCGCCGCGCTCGGCATTACCCTCGCGCTCACCTTCGCCGTCGCCATGTGGGGCCACGCCACGGTGCAGTTCGCCGAGCGCTGGATGGCCTACGTCCTGGCCGTCGGCTTCGGCGCCCTGCTGGTCTTCGTCCTGCCCGGCGCCGAGACCACCGCACCGGCCGACGCCCTGGCCCCGGGCCTGTCCGGCTGGAGCCTGGCCTTCGTCGTGATGCTTGCCGGGCCGTTCTCGTACCTGCCGATGCCCGCCGACTACACCCGCTACCTGCCCCGCACCACCTCGCTGAAGTCGATTACCTGGATGGGCGCGCTCGGCGGGTTCGTCTCCTCCGTCGCCCTCGGGATCGCCGGCGTGGCCGCCGCCACCCAGACCGACATGACCGACGCCGTCGCCGGGGCCGAGAGCCTGCTGCCCGGCTGGTTCCAGCCGCTGTTCCTGGCCCTGGTCCTGGGCGGCTCCGTCACCAACTCGATCATCACGCTCTACTCCTCCAGCCTGAACCTCCAGGTCCTCGGCATCCCGTGGAGCCGGGCCCGGGCCATCGTGATCAGCGCCGCCGTGACCGCCGCCGGATCGCTCGCCGCGCTCTTCCTCACCGACTTCACCACCTCCCTGCTGTCCTTCCTCTCGCTCCTGATCATCGTGTTCGCCCCCTGGGGCGGCGTCTTCCTCGCCGACATGCTGCTGCGCCGCTGCCGCTACGACTCCGACGCGCTGCACGCCGGGAGCGAGGGGGCCTACTGGTACCGCGCCGGCTACCACCCGGCCGGCATGGCCGCCCTGCTCGCCGGTATGGCCTTCGCCGCCCTGACCTGCGACTCCGCGCTGTGGACCGGGCCGCTCGTGGCCCCGCTCGGCGGCGCCGACCTCACCCTGCTCGGCTCGGTGGTCTCCGGGCTCACCTACTGGGCCCTCGCCCGCCGGGTGCCCGCGTACGCCCCGGCCGCCTGAGGGCCCCTCCGGCACCTCCCCGCTCGTCCGTACCCCCTCTGCACAGGAGCACCACCCCATGTCACACTCCGCCCCCGCCGACCTGCTCCTCACCGGAGCCCGCATCCACACCGTCGACCCCGAGCTGCCCGAGGCCGAAGCCCTCGCCGTGCGCGGCGGGCGGATCGTCTGGGTGGGCCCGGACGCGGAGGCCGCCGAGTGGGCGGGCCCGGACACCGAGCGGATCGACGCGGGCGGCCGGCTCGTGCTGCCCGGATTCATCGACGCCCACAACCACGTCCGGCTCGGCTCCGACGACGCGTGCGTGCAGCTCGCCGGGGTGCGGACGCTCGAAGCCATCCTCGACCGGATCGGCGAGTGGCGGGAGGCCAACCCGGACGCCGAGTGGGTCGAGGCCGAGGCCTTCGACTACTCCGCGATCCCCGGCGGGCGCATGCCCACCGCCGCCGACCTGGACCCGGTCACCGGGGACACCCCCGCGATCGTGCTCTCGTACGACGTCCACACGGCCTGGCTGAACACGGCGGCGATGCGCCGGCTCGGCGTCGCGAAGGACCGTACCGACCTGCCCTTCGGCACGGCCGCCGTGGACCCGGAGACCGGCGAGCCCACCGGCTTTGTCAAGGACTTCGCCATCAAGGGGCTCTCCCGCGACGGCCACCGCGCCCTGCGCGAGCTGGGTGTGCCGTGGGCCTCCCCGGACCGGCAGTACGGGCGCCTCGCCAAGAGCCTCGACGACGCGATCCGCTTCGGCATCACCACCGTCGTGGAGCCGCAGAACTCCCTGGACGACCTGGAACTGTACGACCGGGCGCGCGCCGAGGGCCGGCTGCGCTCGCGGATCGTCGCCGCGCTGTTCCACCCGCGCGGCACCACCGAGGAGGACCTCGACCTCTTCGAGGCGGCCGCCAAGGTGCACGCGGGAGACCGCTTCCGGGTGGGCCCCCTCAAGCTCTACATCGACGACGTGGTGGAGCCGCGCACGGCCGCGCTCCTGGAGCCGTACACCGGCTGCGGAGCGCACCGGGGCGAGACCTTCTACCCGGCGGAGGAGTTCGCCGAGCTCCTCGCCCGGCTGGACGCGCGCGGGTTCCAGTGCTTCGTCCACGCCACCGGCGACCGGGGCATCCGTACGGTCCTGGACGCCGTCGAGCACGCCCGGGCGGTGAACGGCCCGCGCGACGCCCGCCACCAGGTGGTGCACGTGGAATGCCTGGACCCCGAGGACGTACCGCGCTTCGAGCAGCTCGGGGTGGTGGCCTGCATGCAGCCCCGGCACTGCGCGCCGGAGATCGCCGGTCCGGGCCAGGACTGGGCGGAGAACGTGGGGGAGGACCGCTGGCACAAGGCGTGGCCGATGCGGAGCCTCGCCGAGGCGGGGGCCGTCCTGGCCTTCTCCAGCGACTGGAACGTCGCCGAGATGGACCCGATGGTCGGCATCTACACGGCGCTGACCCGGCGCCCGCTGGACGGCGGCGAACCGTGGCAGGAACAGGAGACGGTGGACGCCCGGACGGCGGTGTACGGCTACACGATGGGTTCCGCGTACGCCAACTTCCTCGAGGAGGACCGCGGTTCCCTGACCGTCGGCAAGGCGGCCGACTTCGTGATCCTGTCCCGGGACATCCTCGCGGTGGCCCCGGAACAGATCCCCGGCACGGTGGCCGAAACGGTGGTGGTCGCGGGCGAGGTGGTCCACCGGGCGGGGTAGGTTGGCGGAACTTTTGCCGGGGCCCCGGGGGGACCGTATGGATGCGCTGTTCGGAACGCTCGTCGAATTCGTCCTGCTCGGCCTGGTCCTGGTGCCGTTCGGCTGGTACCTGCGCAGGGCCGTGAACCGCGGGGTGGAACGGCGGGAGGCGGCGGCCGGCGCCGGCGCCGCGGTGGCCATCCCCTGCCAGGCGCGCTGGCGGCAGGGGGCGCGTCGGCGGTTCTTCGGCGGCGGGAAGCTCGCCGCCGGCGCGGACGGCGTCGGCGCGAGCTTCAAGGCGCCGCTGCGCCCGGCGGTCCTGCTGCCCGTCGGCGGCCGGGCAGTCGTCCGGGAGAGCTGGCGGCCGGGGATGCGGGTGCTGGAGTACCGGGCCCCGGACGGGCAGCGGATCGACTTCCAGGTGTACGACGGCGAGGCCGGCAGGGCGGCCCGGGTCCTCGGAATCCCCGACCCGGCGGACTGGGCCTGACACCTCGGCCCACCACCCCGCCCGCCGTGCGTAACGCGATCATGGCGGGCGCACTACGGCTCTGTGGCCGAACGGGCCTGACGGGCAAGGGGCGTTGTGCGGCGGCGCGGCCGGTGGCTAGTGCTGTGGCCGGAAAGGTTTGCCGGGTCGCGGTGTCCGGTGCGGTGCATCGCAAGGCGGAGGGCCGCGACTCGTACTGGACGTACCGTCGTGGTCCGACAATGCGGCGAGGTGCCGTGCCGGGCGCCGTGACACGGTGAACCTTTCCGGTCACAGCACTAGCTTCGGGGCATGGCTGCGAGAGCTCTCGGACTGACCAAG
This sequence comes from Streptomyces sp. CA189, assembly GCF_056428985.1. Lineage (NCBI taxonomy): Bacteria > Bacillati > Actinomycetota > Actinomycetes > Kitasatosporales > Streptomycetaceae > Streptomyces > Streptomyces sp. CA189. Next base: position 13,899 of record NZ_JBWJVM010000120.1, read on the forward strand.
CGGCGCGCGATCGATTTCATGCGCGTCGCCGGTGCGCTGTGTCGGTGAGCGGCCCATCGGGCCGCCCGGCCCTTTCGCCCCCGAAGTCCGTCCGCCTGTCTGGAGTGTTCGTGAAGCCGTCCCGCTCTGCCCTGCTCTCCCTCGGGTCCGCCCTGGTGCTGTCCGCCACGGTCGCCCTCCCGTCCGCGGCCCAGGCCGCGCCCGCCCCGCCCGCCGCGCCCGCCGACGGCGGGGCCGTCGTCCGCGAGTGGTACGACATCACCGCGCAGACCGTCGCCACCGCCGGCGCATCCACCCAGGTCACCAACAGCCGCACCTGGGCGATCAGTTGGCTCGCGGCAGCCCGGGCCGGCCGGGAGGCCCCCGGCGGCCGAGACCGGGCGGCCTTCCAGGACGCCGCCGTCGCCTCGGCCGTGCACGACGCCCTGGTGGACCTCGCCCCGAGCCGCACCGCCGTGCTCGACGCCGCCCTCGCCGAGACCCTGCGCCGGATCCCCGACGGCCGCGCCGAGGACCGGGGCGTGGCCGCCGGAGCCCGGCAGGCGGAGCTCGCGCTCGCGGACCGCCGCGGCGACGGCCTCGACCCCGCCTCCGTGAACGCCCCCTTCACCGTCCCCGCCGCCGCCCCCGGCGTCTGGCAGCCCACGCCCGACGGCTACGCCCCCGCCGCGCAGTACGGCAACCGCGTGGCCGAGCCCTTCCTGCTGGACTCCCCGGACCAGTACCGGATCGGCCCGCCGCCCGCGCTCGACTCCCTCCGCTACCGCGCCGACCTGGCCGAGGTGCGCGCGTACGGCGCGGCCGGCTCCACCGTCCGCACCGCCCGCCAGACCGAGACCGCCACCTTCTGGTACGGCTCCTCGCTGGCCCTGTACACCGAGCCGCTGCGCGTCGCCGTGACCCGCTCGAAAGCCTCGCCCGCCGAACGGGCCGCGCTGGTCGGCCTGTTCCACGCCGCGCTCGTCGACACGCAGATCGCCACCTCCGACAGCAAGTACGCGTACACGCGCTGGCGCCCGGTCACCGCGATCCGCACCGGCGCCATCGCCCCCGACCAGACCTGGACCCCGCTCCACCAGACCCCGGCCCACCCGGACTACCCCAGCGGGCACACCACCTACTCCGGCGCCGCCGAGGTGATCCTGGAGGCCCTCGCGGGCCCCCGTACCGCCCCCTTCGACCTCACCAGCCCGACCGCCCCCGGTGTCCGGCGGACCTACACCAGCTGGGAGCACCTGACCCGCGAGAACGTCGACGCACGGATCTTCTCCGGCATCCACACGCGCTCCGCCGACGAGGCGGGGGTGACCCTCGGCAAGGCGGTCGGCCGCCACGCCCTGAGCAACGCCGCCGCACTGCTCGCCCCGCTGGGCTGACCGGCGGCGCGGGGGCCGCGCTACCGCTTCGGCCAGTACCAGAGGGGTTCGTCCAGGGGGCCCTCGCGGTCCGCCACCTCGGTCTGGCCGAAGTCCTTGAGCAGGGTGATGGTCCGCAGGTCCACGCGGTGGCGCCGGACGCCCGCCGCCAGGGCTTCCGCCAGCGGGGCGGCGTGCGTGACCACCACCGTCTGGGTGTCCCGGGCCACCGTCAGGATCAGGTCCGCGAGGGGGCCCAGCAGGTCGGGGTGGAGGCTGGTCTCCGGCTCGTTGAGCACCATCAGGGCGGGCGGGCGCGGGGTCAGCAGGGCGGCCGTCCACAGCAGGTAGCGCAGGGTCCCGTCGGAGAGTTCCGCCGCGCCCAGCGGGCGCAGCAGCCCGTGCTGGTGCAGCTCCAGCTCGAAGCGGCCGTCCCGTTCCGCGACCGCCACGCTGCTGCCCGGGAAGGCCGCCTCGACGGCCTCGTCCAGGGCCGCGTGGTCGCCGGTCTCCCGGATCGTCTGGAGCGCGGCCGGCAGGTCGGAGCCGTCCGCGGCGAGGACCGGCGTACGGGTTCCGACGCGCGGGGTGCGGGCCGGCGCGTCGGCGTCCGTGCGGACGTGGTCGTAGAACCGCCAGGAGCGGATCAGCTCGCGCAGGGCCAGCAGGTCGGGGGCCAGCTGCGGGTCCGCGAGTTCGCTGAGCATGGAGTCGTACGGGCGCAGGGCGCCCTGGGTGCGGTGCCAGCCGCCGTCCGCGGTCCGGGTGCGCACGGCGGGCCCGGCGCGGTCCGAGAGCAGGGCGGCGGGGCGCAGGACCGGCCCGGCCCAGGTGCACTCGCGTTTGATCTCGGGGTCCAGGCCGAAGAGCGAGCCGTGGACCGGCGCGGGATGGCCGAAGTCCACCGCGTAGCCGAACTCGTCCCCGGCGAAGCCGAGCCGCAGGCTCACCGGTTCGGAGCGCACGGTCGGCTCGACGGCGTACCGGCCCTCGCGCACCGCCCGTCCGGTCCGCTCCGGGCCGGCCCACAGGGTGGAGGGCAGTCCGCCCTCCCGGGCCAGCGCCGCGACGGCGCCGCCCCGCGCGGAGTCGGCCAGCAGCCGCAGCGACCGGTACAGGCTGGACTTGCCGGTGCCGTTGGCGCCCGTCACCACGGTGAGCCGGCCGAGGGGGACGATGAGCTTGCGCAGGGAGCGGTAGTTCTCCACCGCGAGGGTCGTGATCACGAGGTGATGATGCCGATCATGCGGTGGGTCACGTCTCGGGGTGCTCCTCGGGGGCGAGGAAGCGGCCCATCGGCAGCACCTGCCGGCCCCAGGTGCTCGCCATGATCTGCCCGGCGAGCAGGTACGTGGCCCCGAGCGCGGCCAGGAGTCCGCTCCAGCCGGTGATCCGCTCCCAGATCACCGAGCCCGTGAACCCGCTGATCGTCATCCCGACGAAGACCACCAGCACGCACGTGAAGGTGGACAGCAGCACCAGGTGGATCCGCCAGCTGCCGATCCACAGCACGAACACCACGAACACCCACGGCAGTGCGAACAGCCCGCTCACGTCACCGCGCAGCGCCGGATCGGTGGCCGGCAGCACCCACTGGAGCAGCAGGGCCTTGGACATCCAGAACAGCCCGAATCCGCCGAAGACGGTGGCGTGCCAGGTGTCGCCGCGCTGCGCCTGGAAGAGCCCGGCCAGCAGCTGGGCGAGCCCGCCGATGAAGAAGCCGACCAGGGGCAGCACGGAGTGGCTGAGCTTCTCCGGGAAGATGCCCGCGTCGATGCCGGTGGCGATGGTGGTGACCACGATGAAGCCGGTGAGGCCGAGGGGGCCGAGCTGCGCCTGCGCGCTGGGCTCCATCCGCTTGACGGAGACGGCCTGTTCGGCCGGGCCCATGCGGTTGCGGAGGTGGGTGGGGGTGTTCATCGCACGGCTTCCCTCTCCGGCAGGGCGTCCGGCTCGTCGGGGAGCCCGCTGCCCACCGCCGCTCCCGCCTTGCCCCTGCGGCCCGCCGCGCAGGCCAGCGTGATCGCCGAGCCGAGCACTGCCCAGCCGCTCAGGACCAGCAGCGGCCCGGTGAGGTCATTGCCCTTGAAGTACGCGATCGAGCGCGCGGCGTACGTGCCCGCGCCCGGCGGCAGCCAGGGGCCGATGGCCTGCCAGAACGGCGGCAGCAGCGGGTACGGGTAGGCGCCGCCGGCGCTCGGGTTGCCGAGCACCACCACCAGCAGGATCGCCAGGCCGATGCCGACCACGCCCGCGAGGCCCTGGAAGGCCAGGGTGATCGCGCCGACGGCGAAGACGACGAGGGTTCCGAGCCCCCACAGGCCCAGGATGCTGCCGGGCAGCGCGCCCAGGATCGGGTCGGCGATCACCGCGCCGAGCAGCCCGGCCGCGATGGAGTACACCAGCAGGGCGCCGAGCCGGATGACGGCGCGGTGGACGTTCGCGGGCCGGGCGCCGGCGCTGATCGCGAGGATCGCCGCGCACAGGTAGCCGCCCACGCACCAGCCGACGACCAGGTAGAAGGAGCTCAGGCCGCGCCCGTCGCCGGCGGCGGCCGGGGCCACGTCCACGACGGTCACGGTGCGGCCCTGGGTCTTCTCGACGAGGCCGACGACCTCCTCCAGCGCCTGCGACAGGGAGGCTCCGGCGCCGCTGGCGACCAGCAGCTTGTCGGTCGTGCCGGCCGGGTCGACGATCAGCGCGCCGTCCACGTCCCGGTTCTGGATCTGCCGGAGCGCCGTCGCCTCGTCCTGGACGGCGCGCGGGTCGAGCGGCTTGCCGGGCAGCGCGGCGAGCTGTTTCGCCGTCTGCTCGGCGATCGGCGCGGCGGGCGCCGCCACGGCGATCGGGATCTCGTCCGGCTTGGGGTGATGGAAGGCCCCGACGTACGAGGTGATGAAGGCGAGCTGGAGCGCCAGTACGCCCAGGACCAGGAGAGCGGCCCGGGTGGTGACGGCGTCCTTGATCTCGGCGAGGAAGCCGCCGGACTGCCCTGGGTCTGCGTGGGTGGGCTGGGTCATGTCTCACACGCTCGGCGTGCCGGGCGCCGGGCGCAGCAGGGGAGGGCCGAATGGATGACGCCCATCGGGGCGGACCGCAGATTTTTTACCGCCGCGTAACTTCCCAGTTTTGCTACCCGCCCGTAATTTAGCGGCTGCAGCACCCCCTTGTGATCCGGATCACGGGATGCACCCCCACGTCCTTCCCGCGCCATCCCCGGTACTCCCCTTGAGCCGCAAGGAGATCACACGATGCTGCCCTGGAGACGCCTGCTCCGCCCGCTGGCCGTCCTCACCCTGACCGCCGCCGCGCTCGTCGCCCCCACCGGAGCGGCCCAGGCCGCCTCGGCGCCGAGCAGCGGCTGGAACAACTGGTCCTGCAAACCGTCCGCCGCTCACCCCCGGCCCGTCGTCCTGGTCCACGGAACCTTCGGGAACTCCGTCGACAACTGGCTCGGCTTCGCGCCGTACCTGGTCCACCGGGGCTACTGCGTCTACTCCCTCGACTACGGGCAACTGCCCGGCGTCCCCTTCTTCAACGGACTCGGACCCATCGAAGCGTCCGCCGGGCAGCTCGACGTCTTCGTCGACAAGGTGCTCGCCGCCACCGGAGCGGCCGAGACGGACATCGTCGGCCACTCCCAGGGCGGCATGATGCCGCGCTACTACCTGAAGTTCCTCGGCGGCGCCGACAAGGTCAACGCCCTGGTCGGACTCGCCCCCGACAACCACGGGACCACCCTGCTGGGCCTCACCAAGCTCCTCCCGTACTTCCCCGGAGCCGGGGACCTGATCAGCGCCGCCACCCCGGGCCTCGCCGACCAGATCGCCGGATCGCCCTTCCAGAACAAGCTGAACGAGGGCGGGGACACCGTCCCCGGAGTCGCGTACACGGTGATCGCCACCCGCTACGACGAGGTGGTCACCCCGTACCGGAGCCAGTTCCTCACCGGGCCGAACGTCCGCAACGTGCTGCTCCAGGACCTGTGCGCGGTGGACTTCTCGGAGCACGTGGCCATCGGGCTCACCGACCGGATCGCCTGGCACGAGGCGCTCAACGCCCTCGACCCGGCGCACGCCGAACGGACCACCTGCGCGTCGGTCTTCGACTGACGGCGGCGGGCGGCCCGTCCGGCGGGCCGCCCGCCCTCGGTCACCGGTGGCCCGTAGCAGGTCAGCGGCCGTGGCGGCGCGGGGTCGTCCGGCGGCGGGCCAGCGCGAACAGCACGGCCGCGCCGACGGCCAGGACACCGGCCCCGCCGATCGCGATCGCCGGGGTGGTGCTGCTGCCACCCGTCTCCGCGAGGTTGGTCCCGCCCTGCGAGGGGACCGGGGACGGGGTGCCGCCGCCGTTCGTCTTCGGGTCGTTGTCCCCGTGCCCGTTGTGCTCCACCGTGGACTTGTCGACGCCTTCGGAGATCTGCTGGTCGGTGGGGGCCGAGGGCTGCTGCGACGGCTGATCCACGGGCTGTTCGGAGGGCGTGGAACTCGGCTTCGCGCTCGGCTTGGCGCTCGGCTCGGCACTGGGCCGACCCCCGTTGCCGCCGTTGCCACCCGTACCGGTTCCGCCGTTGTCCTTGCCGAAGACCACGTCCGAGCAGGTGTAGAAGGCCTCCGGGCTGTCCGAGCGCTGCCAGACGCTGTAGATCAGGTGCCGGCCGGTCTTCTTCGGGACGGTGCCGGAGAAGACGTAGTCGCCTTGTCGCATCCCCGGGTCGGTGACCTTCGCGAAGGGCGCCGCCTCCAGGTCGGACCACTTCAGCGGCTTCGACGGGTCGTAGCCGTCCTTCGTCACGTACAGCTCGAAGGAGCCCTTGTGCGGGGCGGTCCCCTTGTAGCGGAAGGTGTGCGCGCCCGCGGCCATCGGGCTCGCCGGCCAGTCGGCGCGCGCCAGGTCCAGCCCCTTGTACTTGTCGTTGCCCGCGGAGCACAGCTGCCCGTCCGGGATCAGCGCCTTGCTCTGACCGGCCGCGTTGGCGATGTTCACCGCGTTCCAGTCGTAGAACGCCTGCACCCCGCTCGCCGCGACCGCCGCCTTGCAAGCCGCCGACTTCGGGGACTCCGGGCCCTCCGCGTAGCACGCCGCCACCCGGCTGACCGGGTCCGTCATCGAACCGTGGGCGGCCGCCGGGACGGCGGCGTACGCGGCCACCGCGAGCGGGGCGAGGCCTGCGGCGGCGAAGCGGGCGGCGGTACGGCGTGCGGGCAGTCGGGTAGCTGGAGTGCGTTGCCGCACTCCAGCCCCCTCAGAACCGGACTTGCGAGTCGTCCTCGCATCCGGCTCAAGCGGGCCCCTGGAGTCGCTCGGGATAGTCATGCTTGCTTGGCCCTTC
>NZ_JBWJVM010000121.1:0-19963 GCF_056428985.1 Streptomyces sp. CA189
TCGGTGAGGTTCGCACCCCCGAGCTACCAAGAGGCCCCGCCTTCATGTCCGCACCACCGCAAGATCACCCGACCAGGAACCTTGTTCGACCTGCACGTTCCATGATCGGTACGACAACGGCTTCTGACGCTCCCGACCGTGATGGGATGCTCCGCCCCGTCACTGGTCACGATGAGTGAGGCACCGGCCAGGTTGGCGACGGCAAAAACGATCAGATTGACCACGACCGCACCGACCGCGCCGGTGGCCAGCGCCTGCCACCAGGTGAGGCCGGCACGACGAATCGGGGCTGCGACGGGGACAGAGGTGGGAACGGCGTTGCTCGACATGGGACTTCCTCCAACGCATGAAGTGGTGCGCTGCCCTGCGGCCAGCGGCATACGAGGAAGCTTCCAACCTCAACTTCACTTGAGGTCAAGCCCTGTTCCGACCTGGATCAGCCACAGACGGCCCGCAGTCGCTAAGCCGAGCGAGAGTGTGTAGCGATCTGTCGCGCCCACCGACCCTGAGGTCGCTCTCGTCCACCTCCCGCTCATGCCGACGGTCGACGGTCACGGGAAGGGTGTTCAGACGCCCGGCCCTGGATGCTCTGATCGCCCCGCGCGTCCGTTCCGGCTGAGCTTCCTGTCCTGCCGGAGCGGTGTGCGGATGCCCACTGGCCGGAGAAGGGCTGCGCATCTCAGACCAGGCCGCTCCTCCCCCCTCCTCCCCCCGGCCGTTCCCCGGGGGGATCCCGGAAGTCTTGTGGCGTTTCGGTGTGGGCCGGTCGGTCAAGGGTGGCCGAAGGCCATCGCGAAGCGACGCGACCGCAGGGAGCGCCCTTGAGGGACCGGCCCACGGCGAAAGGACACTGGACTGCCGGGCTCCCCCCGGACCTTGTCAACGCCAGGCCCAGCGCGCAGCTCAGGCCTCTGTGACCCCGCCCACGAACGCAGCCCAGGTCCGGGGGGACACCGCCAGCTCGGGGCCGGCCGTCAGCTTGGAGTCCCGGATGTGGACGGAGTCGGTGCAGCTCGCGACCTCTACGCAGCTGTCGCCCTCGCTGCCGCTGTACGTGGACTTGTGCCAGGAGAGGGCGACCTCGACACAGCTGTCGCCGTCGCTGCTGCTGTAGCTGCTCTTGAACCACCGGAGCTGGGAGCTGTTCACAGGGATCCTCGCATTCGCATCAACAGGCCCGCGCTGTCCGCAGGGTTGAGGGCCTGGATGCGAAGTTTGGCATACCGCTGGTGGAGGTCGCTGACGTCTTTCGGGTCGGAGATGACCCGGCCTGTCTTCTGCCCCTCGCTGTATCCCAGCCACTCGTGTTCCTGGGTTTCAAGGAGTTGAAAGGAGCCGCCAGGACCCGCGTGCTCCGGACTGACCGTAGGCATGACCTGCAGATCCACATTGGGCAGCCTCCCCATCTCCAACAGGTGGTCGATCAGCTCGCGTGTCACCTCAGCCCCACCCGTCCGCCGTTCGATCACCGGCTGTTCGATGATGAAGCTGAAGGCGACGTACGGGGTCTTGAGGAGCACCGCCTGCCGGGTCAGCCGGAAGATGATGCGCGCCTCCGCCTGTTCCGGTGTCGGCAGCGGGGGGACGTCCCGGATCTGGGCCCGGGCGTAGGCCTCCGTCTGCAACAGGCCCGGAATCGACCGGCACTCGTACGTGTTGAGGGCGACCGCGTCCTCCTCCAGCTCCGCCCACCGCCTGAACCACTTCGCCAGCCCCCTCCGCCGGGTCAGCTGCTTCGCGGCGATGCGGATGACGCCGAAGGCGTCGAGCACCTCCTCCACCCGGTCCACGAACCGCTCGGACGGATGCCGCCGCCCCTGTTCCACCGACCCGATGTACTGCACGGAGTACCGGATCAGTGGGTGCAGTTGCTCCTGGGTCAGGCCGGCGCGCTTCCTGAAAGCCTTGACCGTCTCGCCGAAGTTGCGCAGGTCGGGGTCCGGCCCGGCCTCGTTGTCACCGCTGTCATCGACACTCGCCATGGAGGTCACCTCCCCGGCAACATGTTCACCGTCAGTGACCGACACTGTCCAGAGCGCGAACTCGTACAGATGAAAAGTAGCGGAGGTTCTGTAGCCAGTGATTGTTGTTGCCCCGAGCGTTGTGGGCGACATCCGCTCTATGGTGGGGCAGGGTTTCGGTGCCACACCAGTGACCGTTGTTGCACGAGATCGTTAGCCCATGCGGGGTGGCGGCTATGGACGACGTGCGACGCTGGCAGGTGCATCGGCTCGACTACGCTCAGCTCAGCGGTGAGCTCATCGCGTTGACTTCTGGTTTCGCGCCGGGCTTGGGCGCATGGGCGACGGCATTGGGCGTCCGCGACGGGCAGCGGTTCCTGCTCGGTCCGGACGGGCATCCGGACCTGCGCGTGAACGCGGTCCTGTCGTCAGCGAAGTGGCGCAACCTCAAAGAGCGCTCACAGCGGGACTACACCTACTCGGTGGGCGTGTGGTTGAACTTCCTGCTCGCACTGAATGTGAACTGGTGGGAATGCCTCGAAGAGGATGCACAGGAGTTTCTGTTCTGGCGCGTCACCGACCCCGCCAACGAAGAGCGCGTGCAGACGAACTCCTTCACCCGGGACCTGGCGGCGCTGAATAAGTTCTACGTGGGGATGAAGGGCCACGGGGTCGTCAATCCGTTCGCGGACTTCGACGCCCCGAAGGCCACACGCCAGCAGGACGTGAAGTGGCTCGATCCTGGGGGCTACCAACGCTGGCTTGACCTGGGCATCCGCGGGCTCGACCTGACCGGCCGTCCGGACGGTTGGTGGCGGGGCCGCAACGAACAGCGGGACACCGCATTCTGCGACGGCCTCTACGGTCACGGACTGCGGGTCGCGGAATGGGCGAGCGTGGCCATCCCCGAACTGCCGATATACGACCGGAAGCGGGCCTACTACACGTTGGAGCTGGCCGAGGCCTGCGCCAAGGGTGGGTACGGGCACAAGTACTGGATGCCGCGCTCGGTCCTGAAAGGGGTGCTGGCCTACCGGGAGGGCGCGCGGGCCGCCGCGGTCCGCCGCGCCCAGGTGGCAGGCCGCTACGAGCGGGTGCCCGGTCTGCGGCTGGTGCTGGCCACGCACGGCACCGAGGCGGTGACGCTGGAGGGCACCCGGGGCGGCGCCAAGCGCATGGCCTGGAACGATGTGGGCCCTCGAACGCGCCTGCGCCTGTTCTACCGCACTCCGCAGGGCCTGGAGCCGGTGGCCTTGTGGTTGAACGAGGACGGCCTGCCGCGCGACGGGCGGGGATGGGAGCACACTTTCGACGCCGCGAACGAGAGGATCAAGCTGCTGGGGCTGGAGCACTTCAGCTGCACCGCCCATATGCTCCGTCATTCGCTCGCGTTGAAGTGGTACTCGGTTGGCAAGCTGGTGCAGGCCGCCCGGTTCGGGCACATGACCGAGTCCGAGCGGGCTGACTTCCGCGAGCAGTTCGGGGATGTCTGGCACCTGGTCCAGACGATGCTCGGTCATCGGAGCGTGGACACGACGAAGAGCGTCTATCTGGAGCCCTTTTTGACGTTGGACGTCGAGGCGTTCCTGGCCCATGCGGCGGGATTCCCGGTGGCCGCGTTCATGGCCGATGTGTTCACCGGCCATCCGCGGGTGCTCACCGATCCGCTGGCAGTCGCACGGTGAGCGGGCGGGGACGGCTCGCGTCGCTGCCGGGGGCCGGCCCTCGGACAGGTCATGGCCTTCTGCCGGCTGAAGACGGCCGGGTGGTGGTGCGGTGCTTCAGCCAGGACGGGGAGGAGTGCAAGGACTATGACTTCTCCTCCCTGACCATGGCGGCCGGCCTGCGCGATGCGCTGGTGGCCGCCTTCGTCAAGCGCACGGCCCCCGGCGCCGGATTGACGTCGCTGGAGTCGATGAACAAATCCCGTCGCGCGGTGTTCTTGTTCGACCGGTACGTGTCCACGCTCTCCTGGCCGCCGACGGCGATGGCGCACGTGATGCCAGAGCACATTGACGGCATGCTGAAGCACCGCGCGCATGTGGCCCGCACCGGCGAGGAGGTGGCCGAGTTCGTCCGGGTGCTGGCCCGGGCCGAGGGGGTGGGCGACCGCCTCGCCGGTCGGATGGAAGTGCCCTTCGCGCCGCGGCCGGACATGGAACCCAAGGCGAGCTACAGCCGGGCGGAGTTCAAGCGGATCGCGGAGGCTGCCCGCAAGGACCTGCGCGTCGCTGCGGCCCGCATCCGGGCCAACCGCGAGACGCTGCGGCAGATCCGTGCCGGCGAGATCACCAGCTGCGGGGACATCAGGATGCAGGAGCGGTGGAGGCTCCTGGACTCCGTAGACCGGCTCGGCGATGTCCCCCGCAAGGTCCGGGTTTCGGGTCCTGGCAAGGAAATCTTGTCCCAGCAGCGATGGATCACTCGCCACGGCACGGTCAAGGAGATCATCTGCTGGCTGCATCTGTCGTCGGACGAGGTCGCGGCCGCGGCGGTGCTGCTGGGGGTGCTGACCGGTGAGAACCCTGAGGTGATCTTGAAGACGCCGGCCACCCACCACCGGGCCGACGGCTATAGCGGAGCAGCCGGGACGGCGATCGTGAGCCTGCGCAAGCTTCGGCGGGGCCGACGTGCCTACATGGACCTGGCGCTGACGGAGGTCCCGGACTGGATCAGCATCCCGGACCAGCCCGACGAGGTCTCGGCCAAGGACGAGTTGCACACCGCTTTCGGCCTCTACGTGCTGCTGCACGAGTTGACGGCCCGCTCACGGACGCTGGTCGGCGGTCCTCGCCTGCTGGTCGGCTATTCCCAGTCAGGTGGTTGCGGCCAGGGCCGCGGACTGCGGCCGATCCCTGCCAGCGGACCGCAGGTCGGGCGCCGTGGCAAGGCATGGGGACTGACGGCCGATGCCGCAGACGACGAGGACCAACCGGTGTCGTTGGTGGTCCGGCTGGATCTGCTGCGGCTGACCTTCATCGAACTGCACCAGCGGCCGGTCGCCCACTCCGAGCAGACCATGCGGACCTACCTGGTCCGCAACCGGGGCAACATCAAGGAGTACCGAAAGGTGGTCGCCGACACGCTGGCCTCGGAAGTGGCCCATGCGCGCGCCCGGGGCGCGGTCACGGTGATGTCGGCGGCCGACGTCGAGCGGGCCCGCACCGCCCCGGAGGCGGTCGCGGCCGAGCAGGGCTTGGACGTCCCGACCTTGACCCGCATGATCGCAGGCCGGCTGGACACCGTCGTGGCGGCCTGCAGCGACCACACCGGGGGCACCCACGGGCAGGTCGGCCAGCCCTGCCCGGCATCGTTCCTCGTATGTCTGGGATGCGAGTGCGCCCGCGCTCTGCCACGACATCTGCCGGTCCAGGTGCTGCTGCACGACCGGCTGGAGGAACGGCGCGAGCAGATGGGCGCCCTCACCTGGGCCGAGCGGTTCGCGGGCCCGCACGCCCAGCTCGCCGACATCATGAACGAGCACGGCGAAGCCGCGGTCCACGACGCACGTCACGACCTCACCGACGGAGACCAGGCTCTGGTCGGGCGGCTGTTGAACCGGGAGTTGGATCTGCGATGAGCACGCCACTGCCCCTGAACGCCTGGGGCGAAGTCCCGCCCGGAACCCACTGGCCCGGACCGCAAACCCTGGTGCTGTTCAACCGTGAGCTGAGGCCGGGCACTGACCTGGCCCGACTGTCGCGGTTCGGCGAGGAACGTTGGGACCTCAATCCGGGGATCTTCGAAGAGCACGCCAACTCCGACTGCGTGAACTTCGGGCTGGTCCCAGCCCCGTTGCGGTCGGCGGCCAAGCACTATGTCTGGCAGCTGCTGAACCATCCCCAGCCCAGATCGGTACGCCGTGCGCCCGGCGTCCGGATCGCGGTCACCACCGTCGCAGGGGTTTTCACCGGCGCCATGCAGTTCGTGTTCACCTGGTTCACGACACAGGGGGTGACGACGTTCTCGCAGGTCACACCTCAAATGCTGGATGACTACCTCGACTATCTCGAGGACGAGGAGGTCTCGCTCCACCAGCGCTACGCGTTCCTGCGTGAAATCCGTAGGCTCTGGGCCAACCGTGACCTCTTGCCCGCCGAGATGCGGCTGCCGCCGGCACCGCCCTGGGACGGCGAGGCCAGCCAGGATTTGCTGGGCCGCTCCGTCAAGGGCCGGGTGAACCTGACCCGCCGGATCGGCGAGCAGACCATGCAGCTGCTGTTGCTCTGGTCGATCCGGTTCATCGAGGACTTCGCCGAGGACATCGTGGCCGCCAATGTCGAGTACCTAGACCTGCGTAGTCGCCGGCCGGATTCCCCTCTCGTGGCGGATCGCCTACGGCAACCCGGCCTGCGGCGCCGGAGGGGAGAGTTGCGGGCGCAGGTCTCCGCACACCTCGAGGGCCTGCGGGAACGGGGCGAATCGCTGCCAGGCATCCGGGACGAAGACGGGACTCTGCAGATCCGGTGGTCCTACCTGGCTATGCAGCTGGAGACCCGCTCGGCGATCCAGCACACGCCGGTCGGAGAGATGGTGCGGGAATCTGGCCTGCCGATCTCCGAGGGTCTCGTGCTCAGTACGCCGATCACGGGCCTGCTGGACTCGAAGCCGTGGCGGCGGCAGATCACCTTCGACGAGTCGCCGGCCCTGACCCGGCTTCTGGCCACGGCTGGCTTCGTGGTCGTGGCCTACCTCTCGGGCGCCCGAATGGGAGAGGTGCTCAATCTGCGGCGCGGCTGTGTCCACCGTGACAAGGACACTGGTCTGTGGCTGATGGAAGGACTGTATTTCAAGGGCGCCAAGGACAAGGACGGCAACAAGGTCCCCGAAGGGATGATCCGCCCCGACCCGTGGGTCGTCATCGAGATCGTCGCCCGCGCCGTCGCCGTGATGGAACGGCTCCACGACAGCCCGCTGCTGTTTCCCAAGCACATCAAGCCCTACCTGATGCGGGCAGCATCCTGGAAGCGGCAGGGCGGCGCGCGCACCAGCACGCCGATCGGCGACGACCTGGCCGGGTTCACAGCCTGGGTCAACACCGAGTGCCAGGTGCTGGGCCGCACCGACCTGATCCCGGACGACGGCCGCGGACGGCTGACCGCCAGTCGGTTCCGGCGCACCTTGGCCTGGTTCATTCGCCGCAGACCACGAGGGCTGGTCGCGGCCACGGTGCAGTATGGCCATACCCATACACGAATGCTGGAAGGCTATGCGGGTTCCTACGAATCCGGATTTCCCGACGAATACGCATTCGAGGACTGGCTCTTTCGGCTCGAGGGCCTGGCCGAGGACGAGAAGGCCCTCGCGGCGGGCGAGCACGTCAGTGGTCCGGCCGCCGACGCCTACCGGTATCGGGTGAACGCGGCCACCCGCGAGTTCGCCGGCCTCGTACTGACCAGCGACCGGCAGGCCCGCGACCTGGTCGGCAACACCCTCCTGCAGATCCACCACGGTGACGGAATGACCTGTGTCCTGAACCCCGCCACCGCCGCCTGCCAGCTCCGCGGGGCGGTCGACGACCCCATGGTCACCCCCGACACGGACGATTGCCGACCCAAATGCCTGAACCTGTCCCGCACCGACCGCGACATCGAGTACGTCCGGCGACAGCGGGACGCTCTGGCCGAGATCGTCGCTGACCCCCTCGCCCCGCCCTACCGCCACGAGCGCGAGCAGCACGAACTCGCCCGCCTCAACGCCATCATCGACGCCCACGAGCAAGGACGGGACACCCGGTGACCAACTTCCCGTTCGACAACGAACCGGACCCCGTCCGCCGGGCCATCCTGGCCGCGATGAACCGGCTGTTCGCCGGCACCCCGCAACGATCCGCAGGGCGGCTGAACGTCTCCCAGCTCGCGGTTGAAGCCGACGTCAAACGCTGGCACCTGACCCACCAGCATCCTGACCTCAAAGACCTCTTCCAATGCGAAGCCGCCAAGGCCGAGGCGAAACGGGCAACCCACGTCAGAGCCGCGGATGCCTTCGATGAGCTGAAGAAGAAGCACACCAAGCTTCAGGACCGCTGCCGTGTCCTGGAAGAGCGACTCGCCATCTACGCGACCGCAGTCAGCCTTCTCACGCTGGAGAACACCGTGCTGTCTGGCCGCGACGAACAAGCCGCCAAAGTCCGAGCACTACCTCGTCGGCCCCGTATGCCATGAGGACCGCCCTGAGCGAGCGTCTGCTCACCACGCGCCTCGATGCCTCAGTACCTGCATGTGACCCGTTCATGAAATGCGGCGGGGGCGGGAAGTCTTTATCCGGACTGTGCAACGCGGACCGGGTGCCGCTTCGGCTGCGGTCAGCCCGCAAGCCTTCCAGGCCCCGAAGGGCTGCCCGAGCACTTTTCGTGCCGCAGGAAGCAGGAGGCATGATCACCGCCCGCCCCTCGCTGTGTCGCCTGGTGCCGGCTGACGCTGCGGGGGCTATGGACGAGATCGCACCAAGTGCTCGTCAGGTTGACTACGTTCCCGGTAGCGGGTCGGGCCGCACGGTCGCTCCCGTCTCGGCATCAACGAAAATGTCCGGCTCTTTTGCCCCATCGGGCATGCCGATCATCCATACCGGGCGCCACGCTCCGCTGACTCTCTGAGCGAGGAGTACGGCGCCGGTCGCGCTCTGGCCGGTACTGCGTCGGACCCGCTCCTCCGCATCGTCACGGGTGAGGACCGGGGTGGGCAGCAGGGGGTCTGGTTGGGGAACACACGTCGCGTGGAGAATTCGCCCGGCTGATGTGACTGCAATATCTAGGCGCATGGGCATCATGACCCCGTTGACGGATCTGCGATAGGTCAACCCGTACACAGTCTTATCGCCGGTACTCCCCTTGAGAGCAGCCGCATTCAGGTTACTTCCGTGCACCTCGGAGGCAAACCACCTATTAGCGAATTCCTGGCCGACAGCGGATGCTTCCTGAGCGCTGAGGGAGCCAGATTCGGCTTCGTTATTGGTAGCGCGTACCGAAGTTATCTTCTTCTCCGGCCAGATCGCGTCGACGGTTCCCATTTCGGTTTCAGCCGATACGAACCAGCCGTTCTCGCGTTTGACGGTCTGGATTCCCTTAGCCTTCGATTCGGGCCCGAAAATGTCAGCACCTACTTGCCCGATCCACTGCGCCGCATCCTGTGTCTGCGAGGCCCTTTCTATGACGTCGTGGTCAGTTTGGACGGCGTCACGGAGATCGGGGCGCCATATCATGAGGGTACCGAAGAAGACGACCCCTCCGGCGAGGGCGAGCACGCCGGCCATTTGCGCGTCACGAACCCACTGGAATCGAGTCTCACTGCCCCTAAGGGTCAGCCATAGGATACCCATGGCGACCCCTGTAGTTGCTCCAACCGAGTTCATGATGAAATCGGTGAGACTGCATGACCGGCCAGCGACCAAGTCGGTCTGTGCGACCTCGATCAGAGCACTGGACAGAATGGCGGAAATACCGGCCAGCACTGGCTTACGGAAACACAGCACAGAAAACAGGGAGGCGGGAACAAATAGGGCAAGATTTAGCCATGCCGACCGGTTAAGGCCCGTGAGGCTGAAACCGATATCACATACGTTCTTTCCTGCATCCCCCGCGAGGCCAGGAATAAGCGTCACGCACACTATTCCGGCGACCGATGCCGATAGCAGGACGTACGGAGTCGCCTGCTTCCCTTTCCTTCGGGCGATGACCCCGGCCGGGACGCATAGCAGCGAGGCCAGTATGAAGAAGGAAAGCAAGAGGCCGGGGACCGCATCTATCGATGCCTCAATCACAGGAATTTCTCCTCAAAAAACTTTACCGGGCATGACATTTAGGAGCAATGTCATGCCCGGCACGCGCGGCAGTGCAATCAGCAGAAGGTGACCGTCGGCGTGTAATAGTACCTGCCGGACGCGTGCATCATGCCGGTTGCCTTGCAGTCCGGGGCGTACTTCGCCTTGCTGATGACGCCAAACTGGGTGACAACGGTCTGTCCGACCGAGACACTCTGGTAGGCGTGCGTGCTGCCGAAGACGCCATTCAGGACATCCATCTGGAGGCGGACCGACACAGCCGCCCCGCTGGTCTTCTTGTATTCCGTCGAGGCCATAAACGAGCCCGGGTAGCCGTAGGAGGCTGCGTCAACCGCGGTGAACCCCAGCCTTCCGTTGCTGAGCTGAGTGCTCGTGCTTGCTGCGTACGCAGCAGTCCCTCCTCCGACAATCAGCGCGCCTGTCGCCAAGCCCACCATTGCTGCCTTGAACATACCGTTCTCCCCACCCTCTGTATCTATTATCTGTAGGAACGTTAATGATCTTGAGGGGTGGGGGGTAGGAGAGTACTGGCCATTCGATGGCCTGAAAAGTGCCTCGCCCGACATAAGGGTAACTTAGAGGTTTGTGATCTTTCGTGGGAGTTCTTGACAAATGTCTTCATGACCGTCCTTGGGACGCCGCAGCATTCCGAGGACCAGTTCACCTCGTCGGTTACGCCGGGGTGTCGTACCTCGGGTGGTCCGACGCTGGCTCCCGATCGAGTGGTGGATCGGGAGGGACCTAGGGCCGCGATACCGCTCCTGACGCTCCCGTTTCGTAAGGACGCGATTCGTAATCTCGCGGTACCGCATCTGGGGCTCCCGACGGGTGATCAGGTCCGGCCAGGGATACAGCTCAGACCTCGAGGAAAGGTGCGGTTGTGGTAGACGGCATGGTCCTGGTCCAGGCGTCCAGCCACTCCTTCTGCCCCCTTAGCAAGCCCATCACACGCACCACAACACTGTTGCACCTAAACCCAGAGCTTTGCCTGCCCTGAGCAGGCACTATGCGGCCGCTGAACTCAGCGAGAGATCGATGGAACTAGCGGCATAACGGTTCGCTTGCTGGGGAACACCCCACCCCACACGGGACTTTGCTCCCATGACCACACCCTCGGGCCCCGCCCGAACCCTCGCACGCACGTTCACTCAGCGTTTCAGTTCCACCCGCCGCGGCGCCCGCCTCGCCCGGCAGCTTGCCCTAGTCGAGCTCCACGACTGGGGCATCCCCGACCGCACCGGGCTCTCCGAGGACGCCGGGCTCCTCGTAGCCGAGCTAGCCGCCAACGCGGTCGGTGGCCCATGGGCGGGTCCCCGGACGGGACTTCGAGCTCCGCCTGAGCCTGCTCCCCGGGGCGCTGCGCATCGAGGTGTCCGACGCCCGCCGGGACCGCCGCCCGGCCCTCCGGCCGCACGAGTACGGAGCCGAGTCGGGCTACGGCTACGGCTACGGCCTGCGCATCGTCGAGGCCGTCGCCAGCGACTGGGGGGTCAGGGACCGGCTGGTCGGGAAGACGGTCTGGGCGGAGCTCAGGGTCCGTTGATATCGTTTTGGGGAATCGTATATACGCATGCCCTGGAGGTCATCATGTCCCGCACCGTGATCGACCTGGACGACGAGGCTCTTGCGGAGGCCGCCCGCCACCTCGGGACCACGACCAAGCGGGACACGGTCAATGCCGCCCTGCGGGAGATCGCGGATCGTCGTCGCAGAGCGGCGGCGGTGGCCCGTATGCGGGAGATGGTCGCTGACGGCGAGATCGACTTCTCCGCGATCGAGGGCAGCGAGGACGAGCAAGCGTCCGGCGAGCGGCCCAGCGCGTGAGCGAGTACTTCCTGATCGATACGAGCGCACTCGTACGCTTCTACCGTCGGCAGGCCGCCCCCGCGTGGGACGAAGTGGTCACGTCCGGAAACGTGGGCCTCTGTGAGCCGGTGCGGCAGGAGTTCCTGCGCACCGTTGGCGGCCGTCCGGCCTACTACGAGGCCGATGGGCTGCTTCGGGAGACCTTCCCGTACTTCGTAGCCCGGGACTCCGTTTGGGAGGAGACGGCGGCACTCCAGCAGAGGCTGGCCGACGAGGGCTGCCACCAGTGCGCCAGCCCTGTCGACCTGTTCGTTGCCGTGACCGCGCAGCATCAGAAGCTGACGGTTCTCCACCAGGACGCGGACTTCGAAACCATCGCGCGCATCACGGGCCAGCCGGTCCGCCGCATCGCCGGCTGACCCGCGCGGGGCTCAAAGCGCTCCCCCAGCTCGTCGCTCCCCCAGCTCCTCTCTCCCACAGCTCCTCGCTCACGCCGAGGCCTCCGGGACGAACAGGCTGACCTGGTACGTCGACGGGCCGGCGAGGCGTCCGCACAACGAGTCGATGCGCAGCCGCGACAGGTCGATGGCGATGCCGTCGACCCGCAGGCGGCGGAGGTACTCCCGCACCTCCACCTGCTCGGTAGTCGAGAAGAGCAGCTCCCAGCGGCCGCGGGTGTCCGCCGTCCGCTGGTGGGCTCGCATCCGGCTGCGTTCGCGCTTGCGTTGGCCTGGCATGCGCTCATGGTCGCCGTGGGCGGCCCCCCGAGGCCAGCAGGTTTCGAGGGGCCGGTGCCTGGCCGGTGCCGGGCCCGGGGCCGGGCGGGTGCTACCTCACCCCGGCTACAGGTACTGCCCGAACCCGTCCAGGATCCGCAGGATCTCCGCCTCGCCCTCCGAGGGGAGCTGGAGGACGACCTCCTCGATGCCCAGGTCGGCGTAGTGGGCCATCTTGCCGGGGGTCGGCTGGACGGCGTACGGGACCACCTGGAGGGACTTGGGGTCGCGGCCCGCGGCCTCCCAGACCTGGCGCAGGGCGGGGAGGGACTCCGTGAGGCCGCCGCCGCCGATCGGGAGCCAGCCGTCGCTGTGGTCGGCGATGGCTGCGAACAGCTTCGGGCCGGCCTGGCCGCCGATCAGGGTGCGCGGGCCGTACAGGGGGACGCCCGGGGCGAGTTCGCGCGGGGTCTGCACCGGCTTGGGGTGCGCCGAGCTGGCCTGTACGGAGGAGAACTGGCCCACGTACGCCGTGGGGTTCGGGGACCACAGGGTCCGCATCAGGGCCATGCGGTCGCGGACCAGTTCCCGGCGGGTGCGCCACTCGACTCCGTGGTCGGCGGCCTCCTCGACGTTCCAGCCGTAGCCGATGCCGAGGGTGACGCGGCCGCCGGACAGGTGGTCCAGCGTGGCGACCTGCTTCGCGAGGTCGATGGGGTCGTGCTGGGCGACGAGGGTGATGCCGGTGCCGAGGTGGAGTCGCTCGGTGACGGCGGAGGCCTGGCCGAGGGCGACGAAGGGGTCCAGGGTGCGGCCGTACATCTCCGGGAGTTCGCCGCCCATGGGGGCCGGGGTGACGCGGCTGACCGGGATGTGGGTGTGCTCGGGGAGGTAGAGGCCGGAGAACCCGCGTTCCTCCAGGGCGCGGGCGAGGGGTACGGGAGCGATGGTGCGGTCGGTGAGGAAGACGGTCGTGGCGATCCGCATGTGCGCTGACACCTCCGTGGTGTGGGGAGGGCCAAAGTACGGCTTCGCGCGTGCGGAGGGCAGGGGCGTGCGTCGGCCATGGCTGGGGGCGGGAGGCGGAGTCGGCCCGGGGCCGGTGCGGTTTCCCCGGTGTCAGCCCCAGCCGCTACGGCTCACCCCCGCGGGTACCGCGTCAGCCAAGCGGTGGAGGTCGCGGCGGGGCCGTGGAGGGCGGGGCCCTGGGTCATCTCCAGGGCGAAGTCGTCGGCGAGTTCCAGGACCGTGGCGCGGCCTTCGAGGCCGGCGAGCCAGGCTGCCGGGAGGGCCGTTTCGCCGTGCTGGGCGCCGAGCAGGGAGCCGCACAGGGCGCCGGTGGCCGCGGAGTCGCCGCCGTGGTTCACGGCGAGGCGCAGGCCGTGCGCCACGTTCTCGGCGACGAGGGCGCAGTACACGGCGATGGCGAGGACCTCCTCGGCGTAGCGGCCGTAGCCGGGGGACAGGCCCTCGACCGTCTGCGGCGACGGGACGCCCGTGGTGACGGCGCCGAGCGCGCGCTGCAGGGCGTCCGTGACGGGCTGGTGGCCGGGGCGGACGCCGAGCAGGCCCAGGGCGCGCTGGACGGCGGAGTCGAGGGACTCGCCGCGGGTCAGGCCGTGGACGATGACGGCGTGGGCGCCGGCGGACAGGTACGCGGTGGGGTGGCCGTGGCTCGTCGCGGCGCACTCGACGGCGAGTTGGAGGACAAGCGCCGGCTCCCAGCCGACCAGCAGCCCGAAAGGTGCGGAACGGGTGGCCGCGCCAGGGTCCACGGCGGTCGGGTTCTTCGGCTGGGCGAGCGTGCCGAGGACTCCGTCGGCGAAACCGGTCAGGCAGGAGCGGTCGGGGGAGCGCTGGGCGTAAAGCCACTCCTCCTGCGCGAGCCAGCCGTTGTCCTCGCGGCGTTCGTCGGGGCCCCATTCGTGCTGGGTGAGGGACCAGCGGAGGTATGCGCGATGCACGTCGGTCGGCGGGTGCCAGGCGCCGGTGTCCCGGCGTACGTGGGCCCGTATCAGGCCGTCCACGGTGAAGAGGCCGAGCTGGGTGGCAGCGGTGACCTCGGCGCGGGGGGCCGGCTCGGTCAGGCCGGCCGGGCCGTGGGCGGCGAGGAGCTCGGGGAGGGAGAGGGCGGCGACGGGTGCGCCGAGGGCGTCGCCGATGGCCGAGCCGAGGAGGGTTCCTCTGACGCGGCTACGGAAGTCCTGCTGCTCGGTGCGGCCCCAGAGGCCGGTGGTGACGGCGGCCCGGCCGCCGATGGTGGCACCGGCGGCAGGGCCCGTGGCGGGGCCGAGGCTGGTGGCTCCGCTGGTGGCTCCGCCGGTGGGTGCGGGGGCTGCCTGGAGGGGCTGGGCTGCCCCGGGCCTGCTCTGCTGCTCCCCGGACGTTTCCGTCGCCGTGTCCATTTCGATCCCCCCGGACTGCCCGCGCGTGCTCTGGCGGGCACTGTAGTGGACAGTGCCGATCGGGTCCGGAAGTAGTCGGTCATGCGGGCCGTATGGGGGCGCGGAACGGCTGGATTCCGCCGGTGGGTGGCGGCTGCGGGTGTGCCGCTGCGCGGGGCGGAGTCCCCTACCCTCCCCCAGACTCCGTCTGGGGGGACCCCCGGTTCCTCCGTTCCCAGGGCTCGGCCCTGACCCGGTCCTCAAACGCCGGACGGGCTGAAAGCGGGGTCCCGGGCTGCGCCCGGACCCCTCTGGGGCTCCGCGCCCGGACCCCGGTCCTCAAACGCCGGACGGCTGAAGAGGCGCCGGACGGGCTCGGTGATGCATATCCAGCCTCGCCGGCGTTTGAGGCGCGGGGTCTGGGGCGGAGCCCCAGGAGTTCGGGCGCAGCCCGGGTCCCCGTTCAACCGCCGGCCAGGCGGGTGGCACGTTTTGACATCCGCCTTGCACCCGGTCGGTTTCGGCCATGCCGTGTTCACGTGGCGTTATTGGGAGGCCAAGAGTCTCGGGGCATGAAGAAGGCACTGCTCGCCGCGACCGTCGTCGCCTCCACGTTCACCGTCGCCATCGTCGCGGCCCCCGTCGCCTCCGCCTCCGCCTCCGGGTGGGACCTCCCCTGGGGCGGCCGGCACCACGGCAGCTCCGCCATCCCCTTCACCGAGGCCACCGTCACCGCCGGTGCCGACGGCGCGTACACCCTGAAGTGGAACGCCAAGGGCACCAAGCGCGTGGAGATCAAGGCGAACGGCAAGGTCGTCGCCAAGGGCGGCGCCCAGGGCGAGGCCGTGGTCAGCGGGCTGCCCGCCGCCGACCGGCAGTGGTTCGACTTCGAGCCCGAGCGCGGCCAGGGCCTGCGCCTGGCCGACCGGCTGATCAAGCTGGACGGCACCACCAACTTCCGTGACGCGGGCGGCTACCGCACCACGAACGGCCAGTGGGTCAAGATGGGCGAGATCTACCGCTCCGACGCCCTCAACAAGCTCACCGAGAACGACCTCGCCAAGCTCCAGCGCCTGCGCGTCAAGACGATCTTCGACCTCCGCATGGAGAGCGAGCGCACCAAGGACGTGGACAAGGTCCCGGCCGGCGCCAACTACATCGTCGCCGACGTCTTTGCGGGCTCCGGGTCCTTCGAGACCCTGCCCAAGACCCCCGACGAGGCCGTCAAGGCCATGATCGACGCCGAGAAGGCCATGGTCAGCGGGGAGGGCGGCAAGAAGGCCTACACGCAGGTCTTCGAGGGCATCGAGCGCGACCGCAACCGCTCCGTCCTGTTCCACTGCACCGCGGGCAAGGACCGTACGGGCTGGGCGAACGCCTCCCTGCTGACCGCCCTCGGCGTGCCGAGCGAGACCGTGATGGCCGACTACCTGGCCAGCAACGACTACCGCAAGGCCGCCAACGACGCGATCCTCTCGCACCTGCCGGCCTCGCACGCCGCCGTCTACAAGCCGCTGCTCGACGTGCGGCCCGAGTACCTGAACGCCGGGTACGACGAGGTCACCGCCAAGTTCGGCACCTTCGACACCTACCTCAAGGATGGCCTCGGCATCGACGGCCGCGAGCTGAAGCAGCTCAAGAAGGACCTCCTGGTGGGCTGATCAGCCCCCTCGACGTGCGGGCCCTGCCGGGCTGTCCCCCTGGCAGGGCCCGCACGCGTTCGCGGGGCCGGTCAGCCGTCGCGGCCGGTCAGTCCAGGACCGGCAGCAGTTCCGGCAGGTGGCCGTCCGAGGCGCGGGCCGCGGCCTGGCGCTCCTCCGGGACCTCGCCGTAGAGGGTCGTACGGGCCTTCGCGGGCCGGCCGGCCGCCTCGGCGACGGCGATCAGGTCCTGGACGGACTTGTACGAGCCGTAACTCGAACCCGCCATCCGGGAGATGGTCTCCTCCATGAGCGTTCCGCCGAGGTCGTTGGCGCCCGAGCGCAGCATCTCGGCCGCGCCCTCCGAGCCCAGCTTCACCCAACTGGTCTGGATGTTGGTGATGTGCGGGTGGAGCAGGATCCGGGCCATGGCCGTGACCGCGCGGTTGTCCCGCACCGTCGGGCCGGGGCGGGAGATGCCCGCCAGGTAGACCGGGGCGTTGGTGTGGATGAAGGGCAGCGTCACGAACTCCGTGAAGCCCTCCACGCCCTTCGCGTGCGCGTCCTGCTGCATGCGGGCCAGCGTGCGGAAGTGGCCCAGCCAGTGCCGCGGCTGGTCCACGTGGCCGTACATCATCGTGGAGGAGGAGCGGATGCCCAGTTCGTGGGCGGTGGAGACCACGTCGATCCAGTCCGCCGTCGGCAGCTTGCCCTTGGTGAGGACCCAGCGCACCTCGTCGTCCAGGATCTCCGCCGCGGTGCCGGGGATGGAGTCGAGGCCGGCCTCCTTGGCCGCCGTCAGCCAGTCCCGTACCGACATCCCCGTGCGCGTCGCCCCGTTGACGACCTCCATCGGGGAGAAGGCGTGCACGTGCATGCCCGGCACGCGCTCCTTCACCGCCCGCGCGATGTCGAAGTAGGCCGTCCCGGGCAGGTCCGGGTGGATGCCGCCCTGCATGCACACCTCGACCGCGCCCACGTCCCAGGCCTGGGCGGCCCGGTCGGCGACCTGGTCGAGCGAGAGGGTGTAGGCGTCCGCGTCCGTACGGCGCTGCGCGAAGGCGCAGAAGCGGCAGCCGGTGTAACAGACGTTGGTGAAGTTGATGTTGCGGGTCACGATGTACGTGACGTCCTCGCCCACCACCGACTTGCGCAGGTCGTCCGCGATCCGGCAGAGGGCGTCCAGCGCCGGGCCGTCCGCGTGGAGCAGGGCGAGCGCCTGCTCGTCGGTGAGCTTCGTCGGGTCGTCGGCGGCCTGCGCGAGCGCGCCCCGTACGTCGGTGTCGATGCGCTCGGGATCGGGGACCATGCCGGGGGCCGCGGCCTCGCGCAGGGCCTCCCAGTCGCCGTAGACCTCGTCGAAGTCGTCGCGGCGGTCGCCGGTACGGCCCTGCGTGTCGATGGTGGTGTGCAGGTCGGTGCGGCCGTAGGCGGCGAAGCCCTCGTCCGGCTCCTGCCACGGCCGGCCCACGACCTTCGCGGACTCGTCCGCGAGCCCGCTCTCCGCGTCGGCCAGCGCCCGTACGTGGGGCAGCAGGCGCGGGTCCAGCCAGGGTTCGCCGCGCTGGAGGAACTCCGGGTAGATGGTGAGGCGTTCGCGGAGCGCGAAGCCGGCGGCGGCGGTGCGCTCGGCCAGCTCCTCGATGTGCGGCCAGGGGCGCTCGGGGTTCACGTGGTCGGGGGTGAGCGGGGAGACCCCGCCCCAGTCGTCGATGCCGGCGCCGATGAGCAGCGCGTACTCGGAGTCCACCAGGTTCGGCGGGGCCTGGATGCGGGCGCTCGGGCCGAGGATGTGGCGGGCCACGGCGATGGCCGCCGCGAGCTCCTCCAGCTCCGCGTCGGGCATGCCGCGCATGGCGGTGTCGGGCTTGGCGCGGAAGTTCTGGACGATGACTTCCTGGATGCCGTGGTAGCTGCGCTGGATCCGGCGCAGCTCGAAGAAGGCGTCCGCGCGCTCCTCGTAGGACTCGCCGATGCCGATCAGCACCCCGGTGGTGAAGGGGACGTTGGAGCGGCCCGCGTCCTCGAGTACGCGCAGCCGGACGGCCGGGTCCTTGTCGGGGGAGCCGTGGTGGGGGCCGCCGGGCTCGGACCACAGCCGGGTGGCGGTGGTCTCCAGCATCATGCCCATCGAGGGGGCCACCGGCTTGAGGCGCTGGAGGTCCGACCAGGACAGCACCCCGGGGTTGAGGTGGGGGAGGAGGCCGGTCTCCTCCAGGACGCGGATGGCCATGGCGCGCACGTAGGCGAGGGTGTCGTCGTAGCCGTGCGCGTCGAGCCACTCGCGGGCCTCGGGCCAGCGGTCCTCGGGCCGGTCGCCGAGCGTGAACAGGGCTTCCTTGCAGCCCATGGCCGCGCCCCGGCGGGCGATGTCGAGGACCTCGTCGGGGGACAGGTACATCCCGTGGCCCTCGCGGCGGAGCTTGCCGGGGACCGTGACGAAGGTGCAGTAGTGGCACTTGTCGCGGCACAGCCGGGTGAGCGGGATGAAGACCTTGCGCGAGTACGTGATGACGCCGGGCCGGCCGGCGGCTTCGAGTCCGGAGTCCCGCACCCGGGCGGCGGAGGCGGCGAGGTCCTTCAGGGCCTCGCCGCGCGCCTGCAGGAGCACGGCCGCCTCGGTCGCGTCGAGCGCGACGCCGTCGCGGGCACGGCGAAGCGCGCGGCGCATCGAGTTCTCGGTCGGGGCGTCACTCGGAGTGGTCATGGCCCGAGCATACGATCCGCTCGCGCGGGCACGGAGGGGCTCATCGCATCAGCTCCCCGGCGTTGACCAGCAGAGACTGGCCGGTTATCGCCCGTGCCCGGTCGGACGCGAGGAAGGCGGCGGCGTCGGCGACGTCCCCGTCGGTGGCCAGGTCGGGCAGCGCCATGCGGTCGGTGAGGCGGGCGTGGACCTCGGCCTCCGGGACGCCCTCGGTGTGTGCGGTGAAGGTGACGAAGGCCTGCACCGGGGGGCCCCACATCCAGCCGGGGAGCACGGTGTTCACGCGGATGCGGTGCGGGCCGAGCTCGCGGGCCATGGAGTACATGGCGGAGGTCAGCGCGCCCTTGGAGGCGGCGTAGGCGGCCTGCTGCACCTCGTTGGGGGAGGCGATGGCGGACTGGGTGCCGATGATGACGACGCTGCCGCCGGTTCGCTTCAGCGCGGGCAGGCAGGCGCGGGTCATGCGCAGGGTGCCGAGCAGGTTCACGTCGAGGATCTGCTGCCAGGTGCCGAAGTCGGCGTCTTCGAGGCCCCCGAAGTAGGAGTCCCAGGCGGCGACGTGGACGACGGCGTCGACCCCGCCGAAGCGTTCCTGGGCGAGGGCGGCGAGGGCCTCGCACTGGCGCTCGTCGGAGATGTCGGTCGGCAGGTACGCGGTGTGCGTGCCGTCGGGGTCGATCTCGGCGGCGGCCTTGGCGAGGTTGGCCTCGGTCCGCGCCCCGAGCACGGCGTTGCCGCCGTCGCGGACCACGGTGGCGGCCACCTGGTGACCGAGGCCGGCGCCTACGCCGGAGACGATGACGGTCTTGCCTTGCAGCAGCAGCGACATGGTGCGGGCCTCCTGGACGCCGGTCTGTTTCTGACGGTGCGTCAGGCTACGGTGCGGGGCGCGGGGAGGGAAGGGGTGGGGGCCGGTCCCCGGGCCCCTGCGCCTCAATCGCCGGCGGGGCGGGGGTGGGGTGGCGTGGGC
>NZ_JBWJVM010000122.1:0-19778 GCF_056428985.1 Streptomyces sp. CA189
ACTGTGCGCGGCAGCACGGGGCGGGGACAGGGGCGAGATCTGGCTCATCTGGCCAGAACGGTGGAAGATCTGCGATCGGCACGGCCGGTTCACCCACGTACGCCAGGCCGCACCGGGCGGCGTGGACATGGCCCCGCTGCCGGAGACGGTCGACGCGCACCGTCGGCGGGGCCGGCTTGAGCGGCGTTACGGGTCGGCCGGGGCGGCTCTGGTCGCGGATGCCTTCGCCGTCACGGGGTGGTGGTGGCGCCGCGACCCTGTGACCCGCCGGTGGACGGACCGGGCCGGCCGGGGAGGGCTGGAGCCCGGGAACATCGAGACGGCATGGCTGCTGGTGTACCCGGAAGCGCTGCGGGTGGCCAGGGCTCTGCTGCGTTACGAGCAGCAGCGAGCCGCACAGCCCCGTGGCCCCTGGCCGTCAGCCGAGGGCGAACTGGTGGCCGAGGTGTCCCGGCTCGCGAGTGAGCTGGGACTGCCACCGGGCAGATGGCGGAGTGGCTCACCCGGCACCACAAGTGCGTGCCGGCCGCAGGGGGCGGCGAAGACAGCGACCGGCGTCGCGGCCGACGGCCGGTCACGGCCCTGATCCATCACGGCGAGGAGAACCCGGCATCACCCGGGCACTGCTGTCTGCCCTGGGACTGGAGCGATCCGTTCACCGCGGTTTGAAGTCCCGCCCGGGTGGCCCCCCCTTGATTCGCACGCACGCCCGCACGCTTCCCCCGTTCGGAGGCGGGAACGGCAAGTGGCTGCGTCCGCCGCTGTGGTGCGCGGATGCTGGAGCGGGCCTGCGCACGGCGCGGCCCGTGGCACCGTTGAAGGGGGTGGCGGACATGCCCGAGACCCAGGTGACCGCGGGCGACATCGTCGTCCGCTACCTCGACCGCTTCGGCCGGCGGCGCGAACTCGCGGTGACCGAGGCCGCCGCAGTGCCGTTCGAGGAACTGGCCCCGCTGAACCGACCGGTCCCCTACCCGGGACGGAACTCGTTCGTCACCAACGCATGGGCATCCGCCACCGACCAGTCCCTGGCGTGCGGATCGCTGCGTCAGCAGCACTGCGCCATCCTCCTGGACCGCGACCCGCAGGTGGGGCTGCGCAGCGCCGGGCCCATGGAACTGCACTGGACCCGCCAAGGACGCCGCCACAGCATGCGGCCGACGTTCGTCGCCTCCCGGGCAGGGCGGCGCGAGGTGATCTGTGTACAGCCGGACGAGCTCACCGACCGGTGGAGGTCCGAGCAGGAAGTGTTGGCCGTGGCGGCGGCAGCGGCCGGCTGGAAGACCCGGGTGCTGGTGCCACCCGCCGGGGTGGCCCTGGACAACCTGCAACTCCTCTACGCCGCCCGCAGTCCGCGGTGGCTCACGGCCGGGCAGGACCAGTTGCTGGCCAAGCAGTTCACCTCGCCGCGCACCATCCGTTCCGGGGTGCGTGCCGCCGCCCTGCCCCCGCTGTCGGGGCTGGACCTCGCCTATCACCTGATCTGGGCGCAGCGTCTGCACACCGACATGAGCGCCCCGCTCACCCCGTCGTCGACGGCATGGGCCCACCCGGGAGAGGTCGCATGACCGCGGTATCTCAGCACGCCGCAGGCGCCACAGCGCCCGCGGCTGCCGACACCCTCGCTCTGGGGGACACCATCCGCTTCCGCGGTGCCCTCTGGACGGTCACCGCCTTCCACGGACCACGCCTCTTCCTCGACACCGCACAACCAGTGGAACCTGTGGACCCGGTAGAGCCGGTAGAGCCGGTAGAGCCGCTGATCATCCTGCAGACGGCCGTGACCTGTGCCCCCGACTTCGCCGTACTGGGCCGGGCGGCGCCGCGCAGTGCGCTGCCCGGGCGCACCGGTGAGTTCAGTGCCCTGCCACGCGACGTGCGCAAGGCCGCCGAGAAGTGGGAGCGGCACGTCAAAGAGGTACTGCACGAGCAGGCCCCGAACGTTCCAGCCACCACCGCGCCCAAGCCGGCCTTCGACCCGCAGCACCGCACCTTGCGCCAGCGGTACCAGGCCAAGGCCGCCCAGCTCACCCAGGCCGGAGTCCCGGTGTCCGCGGCCACCGTCGAACGAAAGTGCGCGGCCTGGCGCAAAGAAGACCTGATGGGCCTGGTCGACAAACGACACCTGCGCGCCGCGGCCCCACATGGACGCGTCGACCCGCGAGTGATCGACATCGTGTGGGAGGTCTTGGACGACGAACGCGAGCGGGGCCTGTCACCGGGAACCCTGTCCAGGCTGATCGACCGGGTGGAGCAGACGATTCGGGCCCGCTACGCACACCTGCTCGCCGACCCGGACACCGCCCGGGGGCTGGTGAACAGTCCGGCGACGTTCTACCGGCTGCTGGACCGGCTGGGGATCACCGCGCAGAACGCACACACCGCCGCTGCCCGGCGCGCGGCCGGATCCGCGATCTCTGCAGAGCGGCCCGGCTCCCGGCGGGCGACCTGGGCCCGCTGGCCCGGGGACCTGGTGCAGATCGACACCACGGGGCTGGATGTCCTCGTCCTCGGGGACGACGGACGGGTCATCTCCGTGGAGGCCACGATCGCGATCGATGTGGCCACCCGCAGCATCGTCGGATCACTGATCGTGCCCAAGCGGGCCGGCCGCAGTGGCGGGGGCGGCCGGTGGCTCGCCGGGCGGGCCACCCGCTCCTTCGACACCATGCAGGTCGTCGCCCAGACCACGGCCCCGCTGCCCGCACGGCCCGGCTGGGCGCCGGAAACCTTCGCGGAAGGATCCGACCTTCCCTTCGAGGCCCTCCTGGCCGCGGACCCCCGCTTCGCCGGCGCCGCCGCCCGGCCCGTCATCAAGCCCGAGACCCTCGTCATCGACCACGGCTCCCCCTACATTTCGGCGGACTTCACCCGCGCCTGCCACTCCCTGGGCATCGAGGTACGCGAGGCACGGCTGCGCACCGCTGTCGACAAGGCCATCGTGGAGCGCGCCATGCGGGCGGTGAAGACCGGCTTCAGCCAGCACCTGGCCACCTACACCCACCACCGCCTGGACCTGCGCGGCAAACGCCTCCGCAAGCAGCCGCTGTGGACGATCCCGCAGCTCCAGGACCTGTTCGAGCAGTGGGTGGTCCTTGGCTGGCAGCAAACCCCCCACGGAGCGCTCCGCTCCCCCTTCACCCCCGGGCTGCGCCTGACGCCCAACCAGATGTACGCGGCCCTGGTGTCCCTGCGCGGCTACCGGTCCACCGCCCTGACCCCGCAGGAGAACCGCAAACTGCTGCCGGCGGTGTGGGTCCGGGTCAGCCGCAAGGGCTTCCAGATCAACAACCGCACCTACAACCTCGGCCGGGGAAAACTGGACCCGTGCCGCGGGTCCTCCGGGCTCACAGCCCAGCAGGGCCGCTGGGAGGTCCACTACTCCCCCGACCACCCCGAGGTCGCCTGGCTGTTCAACCACCGGGCCGAACCGGACACCGACCCGTGGATCGAGGTGCCCTTCATCCACCGCCGGCTGCTCGACGACCGGTGGACCGAGGAGACCTGGGCCGAGGCCCTGAACATCCACCTCGCCGGCGGCGGCAGCCGCCGCGACGAGGCCGTCATCACCCGCGTCGCCGCCCAGCTGCTGCGCACCGCCGCTGCCGGCCCCCAGGCCACCCCCGCGAGCAGGCCGGCTCCCCGCGCGGTTATGCCGTCCCGTCCGGTACTGCCGGCGCCGGCCGAGCCCTACGACGACGACATGCCGCCGCTGGACCCGGACTCCGTCCGCCCGTTCCGGTCCCTCGACCGCCCGGCCGGGGACCTCTTCGACACGCCCGAACCCGTCCGGGGCGCGGGCCAGAGCCTTGAGGAGTTCCTGGCATCACTGCCCGGCCTCCACCCGCCCTCCCCCACCGATCCCGGACCCGTGGGCGACACCGACGGCATGCCCCGCCCCAAGGGCGCCTTCGGGGCCGACAACGGCCCCGCCTCTCCATCACCCGGCGCTCTGCCCGGCGATGAACCGGACAGCGCACGGCAAGGAGACGACCGGTGAGAACCCCCGTACGTGACGCTCGAAGCGCCCCACCTCCCGCGCCCGCACCGGTCCTTCCTCCCGGGCCGCCGACCACCCTGCACGGCTGGCGAGCACGCGTGCGCCACCAGCCCTCCCCTCCCCCGATCCCCTCCGCCGGCGACTTGGTCCCCGTCGATGAGGACGACCCCCGGGTCCGCTACCACGCCCAGCTCGGCCTCGTCGAAACCACCGACATCACCACAGGCCTGAAAACCGCACGACGACTGCTGCGTCTCAACGGCGAACGCCGCCACCCGTGCCAGCACGTCGTCATCGACAGCGACTGCCGCGGTACCGGCAAGCGCACCCTGCTGCACCACATCGGGCTGGCGCACCAGGGACGCCGCGAGAAGCTTCACGGCATCGACGACAGCCGCATCCCGGTGGTCTGCGTCAACGCCCCTCCGGAACAGGGCTCACCCGCCGACTGGTCTGCGGCCCTGGCCGTGTTCGTCGGCTGGGACCTGTACCGCCCCGACACAGAGCAACGGCCCCTACAGCGCATGAAGGACTTCACCGGCCCCGCCGTCCACGTGATGCGCCACGCCCGTACGGAGGTCTGCCTGGTCGACGGCATCGACCGGCTGCGGCCCGAGGACCTGCAACCGACCTTCGACTACTTCGACTACCTCGCCGACGAACTGGGCCTGACCGTCTTCTGGAGCGGCATCGGCTCCAGCGACATCCTCCGCGAAGCCCGCGCCGCACGCTTCCCCGCGCTGCGCCGGCCCACCGAGTCCACTGCGCCGATCCGGCCGCGCTCGGTCCCCACCCTCTGGGTCAACCGGCTCCCACCCCGCTGCAAGGAACACCCCGACGAATGGGTCAGCACCCTGGCCACCCTCGACGGCAGGCTCCGCCTGCGGCATCACAAACCGGACAGCCTCCTGGACCACCAGAAGAACCTGTACCAGATCACCGACGGCCTCATGGAGCACCTCACCCCGCTGATCGGCATGGCCGCCCAGCTAGCCATCCTCGACGGCACAGAAGCACTCACCCTCGAAGTCCTCCACGACGCCGCCCGCTACCTCGACCTGCCCCAGGCAGAACAAGCCTGAAGTCAGAACGACCGGCCTGGCACGAACTGCCAGACGTACCACTTCCCGCTTGCCCGCAGACAGCCCCAGACACCAACCACCACTCTCAATACACCTGCGGGACTCTCATCCAACATGCGGCACCACAGGTCAAGACCCCTCTGGCACCCGGAAACAACCCATCACCGAACGTCTCATCGCTCTGCAGCATCACAGGCCAGAGAGACGGCCACACCGCAACATGAATGAGAACGCACAGTGGTCGGCGAATGCGCTGCGCCCGGCGATCCTCACCGACATGGCGCGCTCGCCGAGCCTGCCTGCGCAGCCGCCGCAGGAGCAGGCGATCGCGATCAGGGCCCGTGACCTGCTCCACCACATCCAGCACGCCGGTGGCGTCAGCACCCGCGACCTCGCCCGGCGCACCGGTATGTCGGTGGCGTCAACGGCGTGGCTGCTGCACTGGCTGCGCGCCCAGTACCTCGTCGAGACGGTCGCCGGCGCCCACCTTCCCGGCCCCGTCCTGGAAATGGCGGACCGCCCTGAGCTGCACACGCAGCTCATGCAGCAGACCCTCGACGGTCTGCGCGACCAGCTCCGCGCCGCCGTCTACCTCTCCACCTACACCGACGGCGACATCAACATCCTGCAGTCCTCCCACAGCGACAGAGCCCCAGCCGTCCGCCTCGGAGCCCCCTTCATCGAGACCGGTCACGCGAGCGCGGTCGGTAAAGCCCATCTCGCCGACCTCGACTTCGAAGCCCGCCTCGAGCACCTCACCCGCTACAAGCCCGTCTCCCTTACCCGGCGGACCATCACCGATCCGCGGGTCCTGTTCGACAACCTCGACGGCCACGGCCCCTACGCACCCCAGCTCGACCTCCTCGAGTACTCCACCCACAATCTCTGCGCGGCGATCTCCCTGACCCTGCCCGGCACCGATGCGACCTGTATCGCGCTGGCCCTGCCCACCGACCAGCACCACCGCCTGACCCGTACCGCCGCCGCCCTCAGCCAGGCCTCCACCGGCCTCCTCCTCGCCCGCCTCCTCACCACCACTGCCCGGACGACGAATACCCCCACCACCAGCGGGCCCTGGCCCGTCGAGGACAACCCGACACCCCCTGCCATCGCCCTGCCCTGATCCCACCCCCTACACGAGCGCGGGCCCTCCCACCGGATCCGGTGGGAGGGCCCGCGCCGAAGCCTGTCCGAGGGCCGCTACGTGGTGGTCAGGACGCCCGGTCGAAGGCCAGCACCGGGTTCGGGCAGCCGACCGCGTACCGCAGCAGCGCCTCGAGCTCGGCCTGGTCCACCGCCAGCTCCCACCGGTGCTTGGTCGCCACCCACTCCCCGATGTACCGGCAGTGCACCGCCGGAGTCGGCATCCACGTCGCCGGGTCCGGTTCGAGCGGGCCGTGACCCCAACAAGGGGGGTCACATCGGAGCCGAGGTCGTTGGGTATGTCTTCCTGGCCGAGCTCCTGGCCGTCCAGCTCGCAGATCTTCCGGTACCGGACCCGCCCCCCCCCGTCAGCGACGTGGAACTGCCGGAAGGAGATCGCTTGGCTCTCAATGGCCGGGTACACCTTGACCGGGATGGGCGTGGTGACTGAACTGACCTTGCGAATTCTCAGGTCAGAAATTGGTCGCTGCTGGACGAAGAGCCACGTAGGCGGCCTACTGCGCCGGTCACGGTCGACCTGGGGTCGCTGAGAGGTTGCAGTACTCCGCTGCTGTACCCAGGCAACTACCGCAGTGCAGTCGGGTGCACGTGCTTCCAAGCATTGCGGATTCCACGGAGCAGCTCACGTTGTTCTTCGATCCAACCGCGGTTCACTTCCAGGCTGATGGCCACCCGTGTTGTCTGCTGGTCGGCGACCGTGACAGTGATCTGGTCCTGGTCGTCTTCCCTGTCCACGAGCTGGATGCCAATCTCAGCTACTCGGGCGCACTCGCGCCACACCGCGTCTCGGCCGGCCTCCACCTCGTCCAGCACGTGCTCCCAGGGAGCGAGGTCGTACGGCTCGACGTAGGTGCGAGTGAGTCCGGCCACGAAGTCGTTGTGCACCATCAGCTCGCCGATGGTGTCCGGAATGCCGGACGCTCCGGATTCATCGAGTTCAATGGCCACGCTGCCGCCGTACTTGCCAGTGATCCGCAGCAGAGTGAACCGCTCACGATCTTCCATGTCCCACCCCAGGATGTTGGCTACCCAGCTTTTTGCCGTGCAGCGTACTGGTGTTGCGGTCGGGTGACGGCGTGAGGTCGCAGAAGCAGTTTTGGGCTCGAGCCGCCATGGAACGACGGATCACGGCCCCGTACGCAAGCTCCGTGGAATCGGGCAGGTTGTGCGCCTGCCCGCTGCAGCTCGGATTGGGGCCATGATCCTTAAGTCGGCCCGGCGTCGGCCACTATCGGCCATTCGTTCTACGCCCGGTCCCCTCGATTCCGGGCTGATGTAGCTTGTGCCGACCGGAGTCAGCGGGGGGAGAGACGATGGCGAACGGCAGTGGTTCGGGCACGCTCCGAGGGCGCGTGGCGCATGCACGCGTGTCGCCTACGCCCGTCCTGCCCGGGCCTTGCCGATGAGCACGGCACCGCCCGGGACGCCGTCCCCGCCGCCCGCCACCCCGACTTCCGGCGCTACGCAATTGCCCCAGCCCGGGTCCACCCCCGTCCTTCCTTCGCCGACCCCGGTGGTCCAGCCCGGGCCGCCGCCGACGGTGCACGTCCCGAGCCCGCCGGCGGGACCGCCCCAGCCCGAACAGAACTACCTGCCCCCGCCGCCACCGCCGGTCCCCAGCATCGCCACGAACGGAGTCATCGACGTACGGCCGCACCATCTCTACGCCGTCTCCGACGCGGTGGCCGTCGAGCAGTCCTCCCTGCACAAGGTGGCCCGCGAGCTGCTCGACGTCCTCGGTGGTCTCTCCGGCGCGGGCGGCCGGGGCGCGGCCGCCGCGGACCTGTCCGCCGAGTACGTACGGATATCCAGCCTGTTCTTCACCACCCACGCAAGGATGGTGTCGGGAGTCGGGGGAGCCGCCGTCGGTTTCACCCTGACCGCGAACACCTTCGGCGCGGCGGACGCCGCGAGCCACCCCGGCTCCCCGCCCTTCGCTCCGCGCCAGCCCCCCTGGGTGATCTTCCTCGGCCCCGTCTACGAAGAGGTGCCCAGACTCGGCCACGGCGGCGGGGGATTCGAGGACATCCTGCACGAGCTGGCCGGGGACTACGGGGAAGCGATGATGGCCATCATGCGCCCCTTGATCGAGGAGGCGCTGCCCACCCGGGCCATCGAGATCATGCCCCTGCCGGACTACCAGCGCCTCCACCTGATCTCGCAGGCCTGGCGCAAGTACGTCCTGCCGACCGGCACCGTGGCAAACCAGCTCAATGAAACTGTTCAGCAGATCACGGACAGTTCGGGCGGGAACTCCGCCTGGCACGAGGCGATGATGAGGTTCAGCAGCTCGCTGTGGGGGACGACCGCCTGGGGGCAGGAGCAGCCGACCGGCTGGGAAGGCGAGCCGAAGAGCCTGCGGTGGGGGCACGACGCGCCGGGTAGCCGCATGAGCCGTCCCGTGCTCGCCGTACTGACCTACACGGCCGAGTGCCTGGCCGAGACCCTGCGGCTGTACGCGGAGTCCGCCAAGGCCGTCCGGGACCGGTTGAGGGAGCTGCTCCACCAGGCGATCGTGGACGCGCTCAAGCTGATCGACACGCACGCCGGGCCTTGGGACAACCTCAAGCGCCTGAGCGATCGGGTCTGGAAGGTCGTCAGCAGCGCTTCGGTCGCGGTGATCCTCAACGTCAACGTCCCTGAGGTCAACGCGGCGGTCGACCGGTACGAGGAGCAGCTCCGGCAGCAGCGCACGCAGATCGGCAAGCTGGCGGCGGCTCTGGAGGAGGCTGTGCGCAGCGTCCCCACCTTCATGTCGGAGATGGCCCGGGCCGAGGCCTTCGGCGCGCGCGCCCTCGTCGAGTTCAGTTCCGACTACATGCAGCAGATCAGGGAGAACGCGCCGCCCGGTGCACGCCGCTACCCCATCCTCCTGGCGTCCATGGAAGGGGCCGAGGGGGCCCACACAGTGGACCGGCACGTCGGCCTCACGCCCGACCAGCTCACCCAGCGCCTGCGGGACGAACCGGGGATGGGCTCCGCTTCCACTTACACGTCCCTGAACGACGCCCAGCGGTTCACCCAGGCCGCTCTGGACGATGTGGACAAGGGCCGGGACATCAAGCGGTGGCTCACCAACCGCAGGAAGGACGTGGTGTACAACCCGGATGCCACGTACGGCTTCAACCTGACCATGCCGGAGGTCACGGGGACCGTCCTCGACCGGGGATCCACCGCACCGGCACAGGTCAAGAGCGTGCACCTCGTGCTGCGCTTCGATCCGGTCACCAACATGTTCGTGGTGGTGAGTTCGTATCCGGTACCTCCGTAACATGCGCGGCATGTCAGTTCACACCGATGCGCTGTTCGAAGAGGGTCCGGTCGGCAGGCTCCTCGGTCTGGTAATCGCGGTGCGGGACGAGGGCGGGGACGCGACCCGGCTGGGCGAGGAGCTGGACCGCTTCTGTCGGCTGGTGCGCGACAGCCCCGAGGCCTCGTGGACGATGCCGCTCGCCGCCGTGTCCGAGCTGCTCGACCTGCTGGCGGAGCGGCTGACGGACCCGCGGGCCGGGGCGGTCGGTCCGGCGGTGCGGGGCCGGCTGGAAAAGGCGGCCGGGGACCGGCCCGCGGCCGAGTTCCTTCGGGAGCTGGCCGATCGGCTCCGCGACCAGGACGGCGAACCCTCGCCGGGCCTCGGTGAACTCCCCATGAGCCATTGGGAGGTGTGGATCCGGTTCGCCACGATGGACTGCGTCTCGCACCCCTTCCGGTCCGGAGAGTTCACCCCCGAGGCGGCCTCGAAGGTGGTTGCCGCGAGCCGGCACCCCCACGAGTGCCACACCGTGACGGCAGCCGTGGCGGCGGAGGTCCAGCGGGCCCTGCTGACCTTCAGCACCCCGGAGGAGCTCGACGCGGCGCTCGGTTCCTTCCTCTCCTGGGTGACCCACGACACACTCCAACTGCTGCTCCGGGCGATCCTGGAGCACTTCGCCGACGAACACTGACCGCACAGGAGGGACCAGCCCGGTGAACAACGCCGACCTCGCCGTCACCGACGTGGACCTGACGCGGCTCGCGGACGAGCTGGGCGCGATGCAGCGCCACCTGGACCGACAGGTGCGCCGGATGGACGCCGTCGTGGACCGGGCGGAAGCCCGGTGGCAGAGCACGGCGGCTTCCGCCTACCGCACGGTCCATCGGAAGGCCGGGGAGGACGCCGTACGCATCCGGGACATCCTCGCCCTGCTCGAGCAGGCCGTACGGATGAGCCGCGACGGTTTCACCCAGCAGGAACTGGACGTTCTCCAGAGCATGCAGCGGGTCCAGCAGTCCGCCGACGCGGCAGCCGAGGTCCGTGCCCTGTCTGGTGAGGCCCCGACGGACACCACGGGACCTGCTGCGGCACCACGCAGCCGGATCCACGACATATAGGAGGCACAGCCGATGCCCGACACGCCCGAACTGCCAAACATCACCGTGCACCTGGGGGCGCTGCGCGAGATCGCGGACGAGATGGAGTCGATCCTGCGCGCGCTCAACGAGCGCCTCGAGGACCTGTACTCCCGCACCGAGCCCGTGGTCCTGAGCTGGCGGGGCACCGGCCGCGAGACCTTCGTCGACCAGCTCGACCGGTGGGACCGCGAGATGCAGGACCTCCAGGCGGCCCAGGCATGGCTACATTCCCTCGTCGTCACCGGCCACGCCAACTACTCGGCCGCGCAGCGCGCCGTACTGAGCGGCTGGGGAGGTGCCTGAGGTGCCGATGACCGGGACTCCTCGGCCCACGACCGGCGCCCTCCCCAGCAGCCCGGCCCTACCGGTTCGCGCCGCCGCCTACCCGGACCGGGAGACCGCGCAGTGGGCCACCCAGCAGGTCGTGAACCTGAACGAGCAGCTCATCCACCACTGGCTGGCGCGGCCGGGACGCCGGCGGCTCGTCATCGAGGCCGCCTGGCCCTCGCGCCCGGATCCCGTCGGCGTGGTGCAGCTCCGGGCCATGGTGCTGGCGGGCTTGGACGCCGTCGAGACGCGCGCCGCGCGGGTGATCCTCGAGCGGGACGGCACGGCTCCCCACGGGTTCGTCGTGCACTCCACCTTCCCCTTTTATCTGTAGAGGACCCCCGTTGCCGCTGCACCCCGCTGACCACGACCGGAAGTACGGCGCGATGGACCAGGTCCTGCGGAGCCACTTCGGCCGTTCCCCGCACGACCCTGCCGCCCTCGACGCCTATCTGCGCCACACCTGGCGGACCGGGCAGCCCTGGGCGATCGCGGTCGCCGAGGCCCAGCTGAGGGAGTTCGCGCAGAACCCTCCCGGGCGGGTGCGGATGCGGCTCGGCGAGTTCTACGAACCACCGGACCTCGGCCTGGCCGGCGGAGAGTTCAGCGACTGGCTGCTGGCCCTCGCCGACCGGCTCGCCGAGAGCCTCGCGCAGGGTCCGGGCAGTGCCCAGGGGGATCCCATCCCACCCGTCACGCGCTGGGAGTGGCGTGCGCGCTTCCCGGAGCTGGGCCAGTTCCTCGGTGGGTGGTTCTCCCAGGACATGCCGGAGGAGTTTCGCGACCATGCCACCGCGGTCCAGGACTACCTCGACTCCACCGACGGTGTCCTCCTGGCGCGGCTGACGGGCGAACTACACGAGCTGCTCGCCCTCCCCCTCGACGAGTCCGCGCTGGCCCTGGCCGTCGCCACTCTGGGCATGGAGGTCGATCCGCCCGCCCCCTACAGCGTGGGCGCCTGGCTGGAGGCCTTGGCCGGCGTAGCCTCCGCGACGGCGATCCCGCGCCCCTCCTGAATCGGCGTGCGCGATGCGGCCCCGGTGGTCGCTGCACGGAGCGGACCGGTCAGCCGACCGGTCCGGCACCGGGCCGAGGCCGTACGCGCGCACCGGGCCGGTCGGGGTTCCGGGGTCAGGAGATCCCGTAGGTTCCGTCGAGGCGGGCCCGGCCGACGACGTGGCCGGTGATGGCGGTGATCGTCTGGCCGAGGGTAAAGCCGTCGGGCAGGTCGGCGGCGCGAAGGGCTGGAAGACGTAGGCATACGGTCCGTGGGACCGGACCGGCATCGGTCCGGAGTAGGCGCGGCGCTCGAGCGGGCCCTTGACCGTTTCCCTGCTCGCTGGCCCGGCCTGGGCCGGCCCCGCCGTCGTCAAACCGCGCCCCGTCGAGAAGACCAAGTCCGTCCCGGGCAAGGACGCCAAGCCCAGCCCGAAGAAGGCTCCGGCCAAGGCGCCGAAGTGGAAACCGTCACCCGTCAGCTGGCCCGCCGCCGGTAGCGCGGAAGTCGCACTGCCCGCCGCCTCGGCGTCGGCGAAGGCAAATCCCGTCGCTCCGGTGAAGGCCGGCTCCCTGCCTGTCCGCGTCGCACAGCCCGCCCCGGCCGCACAGGCTGGGGGCGCCGCATCCGGGGCTTCAGGTAAGAGTGCCCCTGCCGGCCCGTCGCGGGTCAGGGTCACCGTCGCCGACCGAAAGGCCACCCAGCAGGCCGGGATCAACGGCCTGCTGCTGTCGGTCAAGCGCACCGACGGATCTGCCGCGGCCGCGACCACCCAGGTCGAAGTCGACTACACGAAGATCAAGGACGCGTTCGGTGCGACCTGGGGCTCCTCGCTGAGGCTCAGCCTGGTGCCCGACTGTGCGCTGACGACGCCGTCGAAGCCGGAGTGCCTGCAGCGCACACCGCTGGCCTCGCGCAACGACGTGAAGTCCTCGTCGTTGAGTGCCTCCGTGGACCTGCCCGCGACGGCGGCACCGAGCTCCCTGCTGAAGTCGGGGCCCGGCACGCTGGCCGCGCCTGCGGGCGGTACGGCGGTCCTGCTCGCGGATGCCGCCCCGGACAGCTCCGAAGGATCGTTCAAGGCCACGTCCCTCGCCCCATCCGGCTCCTGGTCGGCTGGCGGGAACTCCGGCTCGTTCGCCTGGAACATCCCCATCGGCGTGCCTCCGGCGCCCGGCGGGCTCGCGCCGAAGGTGGCCCTGAACTACAGCTCGTCCTCCGTGGACGGCCGTACCGGCTCCACCAACAACCAGTCCTCGTGGGTCGGTGAAGGCTGGGAGTACAACCCCGGCTTCATCGAGCGCACGTACGCCTCGTGTGAGAACGACAAGCAGGGCGGCAACAACAGCTCCATCAAGAGCGGCGACCTGTGCTGGAAGTCGGAGAACGCGACGATGTCGCTGAACGGCTCCAGCTCCGAGCTGCTTTGGGTCGGCAAGGACGTGTGGAAGCTGTCCAACGACGACGGCTCCCGTGTGGAGCGGATCTACGACTCCCCGGGCAACGGCTCCGGCGACGCCGACTCCGAGTACTGGAAGGTCACCACCGGCGACGGCACGCAGTACTGGTTCGGGAAGAACCGCCTGCCCGGCTGGACCACCGGCGACGAGGAAACCAAGTCCGTCAACGCCGTCCCCGTCTTCGGCAACCACGCCGGCGAACAGGGTCACGCGGCGGACTTCGCGTCCTCCAGTGAGATGCAGGGCTGGCGGTGGAACCTCGACTACGTCGTCGACCCGCACAACAACGCCATGGCCTTGTACTACACCAAGTACAACAACTACTACGCGAAGAACGGGAAGATCGACGCCCCGGTCATCTACACCCGCGACAGCGTCCTGAGGAAGATCTCCTACGGCCTGCGCGCCGGCCAGGTCTACACCCCGGCCCTCGCTCCGGCCCAGGTCAACTTCACCACGGACCAACGCTGCGAGGCAACCACCTGCACCTTCGACGACGACCACGCCATCGACTGGCCCGACGTCCCGGTCTACCTGATCTGCAAGGACGCCACCACACAGTGCCTGCAGGGCGCGCCGACATTCTGGTCGAGCAAACGCCTCACGGCCATCGACACGGTCGCCCTGTCGGGCGGCGCGCACGTGCCGGTGGACACCTGGACGCTGAAGCAGTCCTACCCGCCCACCGGCGACGAGACCAAGCCGGCCCTCTGGCTGGGCTCGGTCACCCACACCGGCAAGGCCGGCGCGCTGGGCGACAGCACCCCGCTCACGACCACCTTCACCGGTGACCTGCTGCCCAACCGGGTCGACTCGGCCGAGGGACGGCCTCCGATCTTCAAGACGCGCCTCACCGAAGTAATCAACGAGACCGGCGGCAAGATCCTCGTCACCTACACCGACAAGGACTGCACCCCCACCAGCCTCCCCACCGCCGATAACAGCAACACCAGGCGCTGCTACCCGTCCTGGTGGACCCGCGACGGCGGCCAGGATCCGGTCAAGGACTACTTCCACAAGTACCTCGTCCAAACCGTCGAAGAATCCGACGTCACCCCCGGCACCGGATCCCCGTCCAAAACCACCAAGTACGTCTACGTCGGCGCCGCAAACTGGGCACGCGACGAGAGCGAGTTCACCCTCGACAAGCAGCGCACCTGGAACGACTTCCGCGGCTACCGCACCGTCCGTACCCTGACCGGCACCGCACCCAACCGACTGCGGACCGAAAACGACTACTACCTCGGCACGGGCGCCACGATCAACGGGGTCGCCGACCGGCGTGACTTCGCGGGCAAGGTCTCCGAGACCCGCACCCTCGACGGCGAAGCCGGCCCCGTGGTGGAGAAGACAACCCACACCCCCTGGGTATCGCCCCTCAACGCCTCGCAGGCTGTTGTGGGCATCACCGACCCCGACCCCGAGGCCCCCGACAAGGGTCCGACGCTGGCATCCAAGGAAGCCCGGTACTCCGGAACCAAGACCACCGTCGCCAGCAAGCTCCTCGCTGACGGCACCTGGCAGGCTTCCACCACCACCCGCGGCTACGACACGGCCTACGGCCTGCTCGAGACCGAAGGCAACGACGGAGCCGGCACCACCGAGACCACCTGCAAGGTCACCCAATACGTGGCCCCTGACACGGTGAACTGGCTGGTCGCCTACCCGAGGCAGGTGACCTCCACCACCGCCACCCCGTGCTCGGAAACCATCTCGGCCACTTCTGTAACCGGCGCCGCCAGGACCTCCTACGACGGCCAAGCGGTCGGCACAGCCCCCAAGCCTGGTCTGGCCAACGCCACGAAGGCCGAGCAGGTATCCAAGCTGGACGCAAACAGCCAGCTCGTCTGGGAAACCACCGGACAGGCCACCCACGACCAGTACGGGCGCGCCCTGACCTCCAAAGGCCAGGACGGTGAGACCACCACCATGGTCTACACCCCGGCCACTGGCGCACAGCCGACCAAGATCACCGTCACCGACCCTAAGGGCCACATCAGCAGTACTACCTTTGACGGCCTGCGTGGTCTGGTCCTGACCACCACGGATGCGAACAGCCGAACCGGCACATCCCAGTACGACTCACTCGGACGCCTCGTCAAGGGCTGGGCAGCCGGCCGGCCGACCACCGAGCAGCCCAACGTCACCTACACGTACAAGCTCTCCTCAACGGCTTCCTCTACCGTCACGGCGAAGAAGCTCTACGAGAACGGCACCTGGGGCACCTCAGTCAGCCTCTACGACGCCCTACTTCGCCCCCGCCAGACACAGACCGACGCCATCGGAGCCCCCGGGCGAATCGTCACCGACACCTTCTACGACGCATACGGGCGCGTCCGCCGGACCAACGCCCCTTACTACAACGACAAGCCGGCCAGCACAGCGCTGAACACCACCATCGACAGCGACATCCCCAGCGCCACCGAAACCCTCTACGACAACCGCGGCCGCGCCACCGCCTCCGTCCTGCTCGGCAAGAACATCGAGAAGTGGCGCACCACCACCACCTACGGACCCGACTGGCAGGCCGTCGTCCCACCGCAAGGCGGAACCGCGACCCTGGCCGTCACCGACGCACGCGGACGCGTGATCGAGCGGCGCGACTACAAGGACCGCACCCCCGGCATCGGCGACGCGGCCACCCTGTACGAGAAGCACACCTACACCTACGACCGCGCCGGCAAGCTGGCGAAGATCGCCGACAACTCCGGGCGCAACACCTGGACCTACAGCTACGACCTGCTGGGACGCCAGACCGAGACGACGGACCCGGACAAGGGCAAGTCCACCACCGCCTACGGCCCCGACGGCCGGCCGCAGAGCGTCACCGACGCGCGCGGCATCACGCTCGCCACGACCTACGACGAGCTCGGCCGCCCGACCAGCCTGCACAAGGACACGATCACCGGCACCAAGCTCGCCGGCTGGGCCTACGACACCGCCACCAATGGCAAAGGCCTGCCCCACAGCACCACCCGCTACGACGGCACCGCCGCCTACACCAGCACCGTCATCGGCTACGACACCAGCGGCCGACCGACCGGCACCAAGGTCACCGTCCCCAGCGTCACGGGCGAGGAAGAACTCGCCGGCAGCTACACCCTGACCGGCACCGCCACCCCCGTCAGCGGACTCCCCAAAACCACCACCTACAGCACCAGCAACGGCAAGGCCACCACGGCTCTCCCGGCCGAAACGGTCACCAACAAATACGCGGAGCAGGACCAGCTGTCGGTGGTTGACGGCAACCTGTCCCAGGTCTACCTGCAAGGCGCCTTGTACACCGTCTTCGGCGAAGTCGAGGACACAACCTTCGGCAACCTCAGCACCACCATCGGCAGCACCCTCACCTACGACCCCCTGACCCGACGCGTCGCGCAGTCCAGCACCAGCCGCGACCTCGCCGGTCCAGCCTCCCTTTCGAAGATCAGCTACACCTACGACCCGGCCGGCAACATCACCCGCATCAACGACAAGCAAGACGACGCCGCAGTCAACGACGACCAGTGCTTCACCTACGACTGGGCACGCCGCATGACTGAGGCCTGGACCTCGGGTGACAACTGCGCCACCAAGCCTGTCAACGGTGCCGGCACCCCCGTCCTGGGCAGCGTCGACCCGTACTGGACCAGCTGGACGTTCACCGACACCGGCCAGCGGGCGACGGAGAAG
Source organism: Streptomyces sp. CA189 (assembly GCF_056428985.1). NCBI lineage: Bacteria > Bacillati > Actinomycetota > Actinomycetes > Kitasatosporales > Streptomycetaceae > Streptomyces > Streptomyces sp. CA189. The sequence goes on from NZ_JBWJVM010000122.1 coordinate 17,095, forward strand.
CAGCACAAGGCCGGCCCCGTCACCGCAGACACCCTGCGCACCCACACCTACCCCACCGGCACCACCGCGGGCCACGAACTCCTGAAGGTCACCGCCACCGGCGGTACAACCGGGACCGACACCTTCACCTACGACACCACTGGAAATCTCACCAGCAAGGACACCGCGGCTGCCGCCGCACAGACCCTGACGTGGAACGACGAGGGCAAACTCGCCTCGTCCACGGTCTCCGGCGCCACCACGTCGTTCCTCTACGACACGGCTGGCACCCGGATCCTCAAGCGCGAACCAGCCACCACCACGCTCTACCTCCCCGGCGGCCAGGAACTCATCCTGACCAAGGCCACCAACACCGTCACCGGAAACCGCTACTACACCTTCCCCGGCGGCACGGCCATCCGCTCCAGCACCGACGGACGCGTCCGCTTCCTCATCGCCGACCACCACGGCACCAACACCCTCTCCATCAGCGCCGCCACCCTCCCCTACAACCGCCGCAAATCCCTCCCCTACGGCGCCCAACGCGGCGCAGCCCCCGCCTTCTGGCCCGGCCAGAAGGGATTCGTCGGCGGAGACACCGACACCACCACCGGCTTCACCCACATCGGCGCCCGCGAATACGACCCCACCACCGGCCAATTCATCAGCGTCGACCCAATTCTGAGCGTCGACCTGCCCCAGTCCCTCAACGGATACGGCTACGCCGGCAACAGCCCCATCACCAAGTCCGACCCCACGGGCCTGTGCGAGGACTCGGGTGCCGGGCACTGCGTCTCCGACACCGCATGGACGCCCGCGGGCGACATCAAGGACGACGGCGGCTACTACGACGAACCCGGCAAGGGAACCACACCCCCGAAAACCGGTGGCACCAACCAGCACGTCAAGCCGGGCAAGGGCGCCCGCGGACGTCTGGCAAGGGTCAAGCCGGAGCTAGAGCTATCACCCGTGGAGGCGGCCGTTACGAAAGAGGTTGCCATTGGAGCGTGCGGCTGGGTGCCCGGCGTCGGGATTGCCTGCGACATCTACGACCTCAATCGATCCATCGACGAAGGCGATGCGGCCGGGATAGCAATCGGCGGTGTCGGATTCCTGCCTTTCGGGGATATCGCGAAACTCGGGAAGCAAGGTAAGCGCATCGATGAGATAACCGATACGGCCGCCGGCTGCAAGAAATGCTTCCTCGCCGGAACCAAAGTTCTCATGGCCGACGGCAAGACTAAAAATATCGAAGACGTCAAACTTGGAGATAAGGTAAAGGCTACCGACCCCGAAACCGGTGAAACAGGCGTCCGTGAAGTAACCCGCCTAATCATCACCGAGGACGACAAGCAGTTCAACACTCTCTCCATCGCCACCGAAGACGGCATCAAGGAACTCACTGCAACACACGAACACCCCTTCTGGTCCCCCTCAGCCAACGCCTGGGTAGACGCGCGAGAGCTGACGCCCGGCTCTACGCTGCTGACCGACCAGGGGAAGACCGTCATCGTTACGGCCAACAAGCCCTACACCCAGCACGCCCGCACCTACAACCTCACCGTCGACGACCTCCACACATACTATGTACTGGCGGGCAAAACCCCCATCCTTGTTCATAACTCAAATTGCCTGCCGTCAGGGCCGCAGCCCGTGGACAAGGACATGATGGATAGGAGCTGGCGTAGGCATTTCGAATCCATGCCCGACTTTGGTGATTCAGTATGGGCCGGGAACGGCGGACCGGATAAGCGAGGGGCACTCAAACTCAAGACTCCGGAGCACGTTTCATTCGTCAGCGGAACTCTTGGAATGAATGACAGGGAGGCTCGAAACTGGGCAAACTTCTACACCAACGTCTACAACGACTCCGTAGCGCGAGGGAAAAGCATCAACGTCAACGCTCAGAGCAGGGCCATACTCATGCACTACCTTGCGGATAACCTATGAGAGGCTTCAAGGTAGTAGCAGACAGGGATATGCCAATTATCTTCGAACCCACGGGTGCCGACTATGAGTTGCGGAAGGGAAAGTCTATCCGCATCCACTGGGTCGGCGATGGTGACGAGGGGATCATTAGAATCCAGTCAGGTGTCATGGAAATCTGGGCGCCTAGCGACGGCTACACGCGGGCGTGGGAGGAAGGCGGGGCAGAAATCTACATCGGCCCGGAATCCGAATAGCTGAACCATTGGCGCTGCCCTTGAATTACCGGCGCCACGATGTCCCCGCCCGGAATCATCTGACGCCGTTGGCTATTTCGGGGCGTGCGTGACGTCGGTCCCCAAAACCCAGTTGTGGTCCTGGGGACCGACGTTGTCGTTTGGCGTGGGTGCAGGACGCCCACCACTCACGGGTCTCATGAAAATTCGCGCCACTCCCGGGATCCAGATACACCGGCCTCGGCTCACTCCCATCAGCCTGCACCGCGTCCGCCCACCCCTCATGCGAGGACCCGAACTCCTCCGACACCCACCCCATAACCCCTCCTGCTCCCAGACCGGCGAGGTCGCCCCCGCACTCAGAACCCGTTGTTGTTCCGAACGTGATTGTTGAGTTTCCGCTGGTGGGAGTAGGCGTCGTTCAGTCGAGGGCAGGGATGGAGCGTCCTGTTTCTCGTTGAGCGTGCGGGGTGGCTGATGGCGTCGGTGCTGGGTCTGCTGGAAGCGAAGGAAAAGGCTGCTCGTGAGCGGATCGAGCGGCTG
>NZ_JBWJVM010000123.1:0-18424 GCF_056428985.1 Streptomyces sp. CA189
GAGCCGGGAGTATGCCGCCCGCTCACGAGCGAGCTTCTTACGTCCCTGCGGCTGCCGGTCCTCGCGGATCTCGAAGCCCATGCCACCCCTTGAACTGGGGTGTTGCAACGACTCCTAGAACCCAAGGTCCGGCGGGGGCCCTTCGGGTCACCAGGCGATTCAGCCGCCGTAGTTGCCCTCGGTGTGGTGGTCGCCACCGCCACCCGACGCGTTGACGCAGGCGTTGCCGAACGACGGGTTCAGCAGAGCGATCACGTTGACGGTGTTGCCGCAGACGTTGACCGGGACGTGCACCGGAACCTGGAGCAGGTTGCCCGACAGGACACCGGGGGAGCCGACCGCCGCACCGTGCGCTCCGGCATCGGCAGCAGCCAGACCCGCACCGGCGGCCAGGGCGCTACCGGCGGCAGCGGTGATGACGAATGCCTTCGCGATACGCGACATCAAGATCTCCTAGAGAGGAATGGGGGTGCCGCAGGAAACAGAAGCTGCGGCGTTTGACATGGCATACAACGCGGAGAGCGTCCAAGGGTCACGGTCGCTGAGCCGCCGGTGATCTCGGACCCCCTGCCGGTTTCGAACTGTGTGTGCGAACTACCGGGTGGTCCCGAAGCGGGCGGAGGAGAAGTACGGGCGCACCGGCATGACCGCTCCCGGCGCCAGCACCTCCACCGGGGTGCCCGCGCAGCCGGGCTCCCGGTACAGGGCCACCGAGCTCCGGGTCTTGTTGGTCACCGCCCGGCCGCCGCCGCCCAGGGCGGCCACGCAGCCCTTGGGGGAGTCGATGCCGTGCGGGCGGTCGTCCGTGCCGAGGTACTGGAAGGCGGGCCCGACGGCCGGCGGGGTTCCGAGGGCGGCGGTCGGGCCGTCGGCCGCGTACGCGCTGCCGCCGGCCGCCGCTCCGGCCGCGGCCGTGGCCGCGAGCAGCAGGACGGGCACCGATCCGGCCCGGACGAGGCTCCGAATGGTGTGGGGGAGAGACAGGGATCGCATGCCCCGCCCAACCCGTCGCGCCCCCGGCGGGGTCACGCCTTGTCACCCCGCGCATGCCTGTGCGACGGTGCGACCGGCGCCGTGCGGAACACCGGATCCCCAGGAGCCCCTACCCCAGGAGGACGTGATGGCCGCAGCGGCGAGCGGGACCCCTGACCGGGCCCGTCCCCGCTCCCGGGTCCGGACCGCCCACGGCGAGGTCGAGGGCAGGAGCGGGCCGGGCGGCATCGCCGTCTTCCGGGGCCTCCCCTACGCCGCCCCGCCCGTCGGAGCCCGCCGGTTCGCCACGCCCGAGCCCCCCGAGGCCTGGGACGGCGTACGCGACGCGGGTGCGTACGGCCCAGCTTGGACAGGGCCATCCCTTCGGTGGGAAGTTCACGAGTAGGTGCACGTGGCGCAGTGCCGACCAGTACGGATGTTCTGATATTCAGCCATAAACCGACTGCAATACGCTGATCGCCATGCAGCTCAGGTACTCCTTCCGGATGTACCCGAACGGTCCGCAGCGCTCGGCGCTGGCCAGGGCGTTCGGGTGCTCGCGGGTGGTCTACAACGATGCGCTCCGCGCACGTGAGACCGCCCGCGCCGAAGGCGCCGTGTTCCCGAAGACGGGAGATCTGTCCAAGCTGCTGATCACCGAGGCGAAGAGGACCGAGCAACGGTCCTGGCTCGGGGAGGTGTCCGCCGTCGTGCTCCAGCAGTCCCTTCGGGACCTGGACACCGCGTACCGGAACTTCTTCGACGGCCTCAAGGGCAAGCGCCCCAAGATGGGTGCGCCGCGGTTCAAGTCCCGCAAGGACAACCGGCAGGCCGTGCGGTTCACCGCGAATGCCTGTTGGAAGATCACGGCCGGCGGTGACCTGTCGTTGCCGAAGATCGGCGATGTCCGGGTGAAGTGGTCCCGCACGCTGCCGTCCGTACCGTCTACGGTGACCGTGATCAAGGACGCGGCCGGAAGGTACTTCGCCTCATTCGTGGTCGAGACCGGCACGGATGAGGCGCTGCCCGAGGTGTCCGGTCAGGTCGGCATCGACCTGGGGCTCACGCACTTTGCGATCCTCTCGGACGGTACGAAGATTGACAGCCCGCGCTTTCTGCGGCGGGCGGAGAAGAAGCTGAAGCGGGAACAGCGGCGTCTGTCCCGCAAGGCCAAGGGCTCCAGCAATCGGGCCAAGGCCCGTATCAAGGTCGCCCGCGCTCACGCGCAGGTTGCCGACGCGCGGCGCGAGTTCCACCACCAGCTCTCGACGAAGATCATCCGCGAGAACCAAGCGGTTGCCGTTGAGAACCTGGGAGTCAGAGGACTCGCCCGCACGCGCATGGCCAAGTCCGTCCACGACGCCGGATGGTCGGCGTTCCTGGCGATGCTGGAGTACAAGTCCGCCCGTTACGGGCGCACCCTCGTACGCATCGGCCGCTTCGAGCCGACCTCACAGGCCTGCTCGCAGTGCGGCGCCAAGGACGGCCCCAAACCCCTCCACATCCGCGAGTGGGAGTGCAAGGCGTGCGGGTCCGTCCTTGACCGGGACATCAACGCGGCGGTCAACGTCGCCAAGGCTGCCGGACTGGCAGTGTCAGCCTGTCGAGCGCTGGTAGGACCGGGACGTGTCCCGGCACAGCGCGAAGAAGCAGGAACCCACCGAGACGGTCGGACGACCGTGGTAGGAATCTCCTCCCCTTAGGGAGGAGAGCGGAAGTCAATCGACGGGTCCTTCCATGACCTTGCTGATGAACTGGATCGGACCCTCGCCCATGTTGGGCACGTAGGTCTTGGCGTTGTGCCGGCCGCCCTGGATGATCTTCAGGTCGGTGTGGATCGGCCCCTTGCCGTAGTCGGCGATGAACTTCTGCACGTTCGGCAGGGTGTTCTTGTTGCTCTCGTCGGTGCCGACCTGGAAGGCGAGGTAGACGTCCGGGCTGCCCTTCTTGTCGATCAGCGCCTTGGCGAGCAGCTCGGGGTTGTTCTCCGCCTTCTCCTTGTCGTAGCCCTTCCACAGGGAGGAGTCGGGGACGATGTCGGGGCCGGAGCAGATCGCGGCCTTGAACTTCTCCGGGTGCTTCAGCACGGCCTTCAGGCTGGCGAAGCCGCCGGTGGAGGAGCCCATGTAGGCCCAGCCGTCACGGGACTTGACCGTGCGGAAGTTCTCCCGCATCAGGTCAGGGACGTCGTCGGTCAGCCAGGTGCCCATCTTGGGCTGGCCCGGGATGTCGGAGCCGTCCCAGTAGACGCCCTTGTCGTCCGGGCCCGGGTTCAGCACCGGCATGGCCAGGATGAAGGGCTTGCTCTTCCCCTCGGCGTACCACTTGCCGATGCTGGTCTGGAGGCCCAGGTCGGTGCCCATCCAGTAGTTGTTCGGGTAACCGGCGCCGCCGGGCAGCGCGATCATGACCGGGAAGCCGCTCTTGGCGAACTTCGGGTCGTTGTACTCCTTGGGCGCCCACACCCAGACCTTGCCCTTGAACCCGGACTTCTTGCCGTTCAGCGTGGTGACGGCCACGTGCGTGCCGTCCGGCAGGGTCATCGAGTTCTTGAAGTCGGCCGCGGGGCCGGTGGGCATCGACATCTTCGAGTTCGGCGGCGGCGTGGCGGCCGACGCCCCACCGGTGTCGCCCCCGGCGGTGCCGCCCGGCGGCTTGCCGAAGGAGACGGAGTCGCCCTTGTCGGTGAAGGGCGGTACTTCGTAGTGGCTCATCACGAGGGAGGCGACGGCCGCGAGCGCGAGGACGGAGGCACCCGCGATCACCCACCGCCGGACCCGGGACGGCCGGCGCGGCTCCCCGGGGGACGGCGGAAGCGGCTGTACGGACTGCTGTCCGTCGGGCGAGTGCGACATGTGCGGTTGCTCTCCGGCTGGTGCTGCCCCGTGGGGGCGGGGTGGGACTGCTTTCGATCGAAAGATGAGCGTACGTGCCCACGGGTTCCCGATTTTTATGTCTCTTGGGGTTCCGAAGAGGAGCACGTTGCCCGGCGCGCACAGGGCCGGCGGAGTTCGGATCCGCACGCCGACTATCCCTGGCCTCCGCGGATGCCGGTCGGTACGTTACCTCCGCGCAGCCCCAGCCCCAGCCCCCTGCCCGGAGGTAACGTCCGTGTTAGGCATGCCCCTCCAGCGCCGGATCCTGATCCTCGTCTCGGCCGTGCTCCTGCTCGCCGTCGTCGGCGCGCTCGCCGTCGTACGGGCCTCCTCGCGCGCCGAGGAGAAGAACCGGGTCCAGGCGGGCGGGCCGCCGATCACCGCCGGCGAAGTCTCCCTCGCACGTGACGGCGGCCGGCGGATCGTGTTCCGGAACATGGCCTGGGGGCCGCACCGCGACGAGCTCGCCACCGCGCCGGCCGGCGCGCCCGGGGGTCCGCGTACCGCCTCCGGGGTCAGTTGCCTGCGCTTCCACGCGGCGGCCGGAACCGGGGTCTGCCTCCAGGCCGACAAGGGCGGGGTGCAGGACGGCTACAAGGCGGTGGTCCTCGACGCCCGGCTGAAGGAGGTCGCCGCCCGCCCGCTGGCCGGCGTCCCGACCCGGGCCCGGGTCTCGCCCGGCGGCCACCTGGTCGCCTGGACGGTCTTCGTGGGCGGTGATTCGTATGCCGGTACGAATTTCTCCACCCGGACCTCCCTGCTGGACCTGCGCAGCGGAACGTACGACGCCTCGCTGGAGGACTTCACCATCCACAAGGACGGCAAGGCGTACCGCAACGCGGACGTCAATTTCTGGGGGGTCACCTTCGCCGCCGACGAGCGGACCTTCTACGCGACGCTCGCCACCGGCGGCCAGACCCACCTGGTCCGCGGCGACCTCGCGGCGCGCACGGTGACCACGCTGCGCGAGAACCTGGAATGCCCGTCCCTGTCACCCGACGGGACCCGGCTGGTGTTCAAGAAGCGGGTGCCGGGCCTGTCCCCGGACGCGCCGTGGCGGCTGTACGCCCTGGACCTCGCCACGATGGCCGAGACCCCGCTCGCCGAGGAGCGCAGCGTCGACGACCAGGTGGTGTGGACCGCCGACGACAGGACCGTCGTCTACTCGCTGCCCGGGGACTTCGGCGCCGACCTGTACTCCCTGCCCGCCGACGGCGGCGGGGCCCCGGCCCGGCTGATGACCTCGGCCCTCGCCCCCGCCTTCCTCGGCTGACGCCGGGAGGACGGGAGGCGGGGGGCGGGGGGCGGACGTGCGGTTCTTCGAAGAAGGACCGTTAGGCCGGGATGAGCGTCTTGCGGCGCCGCTTGCGCTGCGCCGCGGCCGACAGCCGCAGCTCGATGACCGACCGCACGGTGGGCCATTCCTCGTCGAGGATCGAGTAGAAGGCCGTACTGCGCACGGCGCCGTCCAGGCCCCTCGAATGGGCCCGGCGGACCCCCTCGCTGGTGAACCCGAGCCGTTCCATCGCGGCGCGCGAGCGACCGTTGCGGGCGTCGGCGCGCAGCGAGATCCGGCGGACCCCCCAGGTCTCGAAGGCATGGCGGAGCATGAGCAGCTTCGCCTCGGTGTTGATGCCGGTGCCCTGGGCCGCCGGAGACAGCCAGGTATTGCCGATCTCGGCGGCATCGGGGATCGACGTTGCGGGATCGCCGAACGGGACTCCCGGCACGGCGGGCCACACCAGGGGCCCCTGCCAGTAGTCGAGTTCCAGGAACCGGGTCGAACCGACCACCCGACCGTCGGTGGCTCTGACCACCGCGAACGGGAGCGATCGACCCGCCGCCTGATCGGCGAGGGCACGGTCGATGTACTCGTGTGACGCCTGCAACCCGTGGGGTACGGGAGTGAAGGCGTAAGTCGTACGATCCTCGGCCCCGGCCATGGCCAAGGCCTCGGTGTGGTGGGGGGCGAGGGGCTCAAGCCGCACGGAGCGGCCGGCGAGGAGTACGGGTACGGGCACGGAGCCTTCGGTCCTTCTAGGCGGTGGGGTGGTTGCACAGTCTGCGTCCCTGACGTCGCCCCCCGTGCAAAACACGAGTGAAAGGCAACGGGCTGTCAGGTGAACGCGAGTGGCTCAATGTAGCTCCTTAGACTCCTTTCATGAACCCCCAAATTGGCAATGGCGTGACACTCTTTTTCGAGGACTCGGGTCCCCGCGACGGAGCCCCCGTAATCCTGATCCACGGACATCCGTTCAGCCACTTGATGTGGGCCCCCCAGACGGCGGCACTGACCACGGCCGGTTACCGGGTTATTACCCCTGACCTGCGGGGATACGGGCAAAGTCCGGTGCTTCCGGGTAAAACGCTGCTCGCGGACTTCGCCGACGATCTGGCGGCCCTGCTCGACCGTCTGGACGTCGAACAGGCGGTCGTCGGCGGTGTGTCCATGGGCGGCCAGATCGCCATGGAGATGAGGTTGCGCCACCCGGGCCGGGTGCGGGCCCTGGTCCTCTCCGACACCTCCGCCCCGCCGGAAACGGAGGACGGCAAAACCTTCCGCCGGAACCTCGCCGAGCGGCTCCTCGCGGAGGGAATGAAGCCCTATACCGACGAGGTCATCGACAAGATGCTCGCGCCGTACAACGTGACCGGGATGCCGGAGGCGGCGGCCAAGGTCACCGGGATGATGTACGCGACCGCCCCTGAGGGCGCGGCCGCCGCCCTGCGCGGGCGGGCCGAGCGGCCCGACTACGCCCCGGTGCTCGCGGCGCTGCCGCCCGAGGTGCCCTGCCTGATCGTGGTCGGCCGGGACGACGTCTACACCCCGGTCGCCGAGGCCGAGTCCCTGCACGCGCTGGTCCCGCACTCGGTGCTCAGCGTGGTGGAGCGGGCCGGGCACCTGCCGGGCGTGGAACAGCCGGAGGCCTTCAACCGGGCGCTGCTGGAGTTCCTCGCGGGAATCTGACGGCGGCGCGCCGGCCGGGTGCGCGGGCCGGGTGCGCCGGCCGGGTCCGCGGGCCGGGGCTTTCGGCTGTCCGGAGGGTGCCGAACGGGGCTACCGCGCCCCGGACGGGCGGTGTCAGTCTGTCTGCAGGGTGGTGCGCAGCCGGTAGCGGTCCCCGCTGTACTCCACCGTGGACAGCAGCAGCGGCCGCTGGTCCTTCGTGTACACCGTCTGGTCGAGCACGAGTACGGGTGCGCCCTCGGCGATGCCCAGGTGCCCGGCGAGCTCCGCGTCGGCGTTGCGCGCCTCGATGGTCGCCTCGGCGCGGTCGGGTTCGACGCCCCAGCGGCGCAGTTCCTCGAAGAGGGAGGTCTCGCGGAAGTCCGTACGGGCGAGGTCGGGCGCCAGTTCGGAGACGATCAGGGTCCGGTCGACGGCGATCCGGACGTCGTTGAGCAGCCGGACCCGCTCCAGGCGCAGGAGCGGGGTGCCGGCGGGCACGTCGAGGCGGTCGGCGTCGTCCAGGGACGCGGTGACGGTGTCGTGGCGCAGGACCACCGAGCTGGCACGCATGTGCTTGCGGCGCGCGGTGGCGGTGAAGGACTCCAGGTCCTTGGGCCACTCGCGGGCGGGCGTCGGCGCCACGGGCGCCGCGACGAACCAGCCGCGCCCGTGCGACGCGGTGACCAGGCCCTGTTCGACGAGTCGGGCGAGCGCGCGGCGCAGGGTGACGCGGGAGACGTCCAGCCGGGTGCACAGCTCGCGCTCGGGCGGCAGCTTGCTGCCCTCGGACAGGCCGCGGCGGGCGATCTCCTCGCGGATGCGGTCCGCGGCCTGGGCCCACAGGGGGTCCGCGGCGCGGGCGTTCGCCGCATGGGCGTTCACCGCGATCGAGGAGTCGGCGGCGCGGGCGGCATCGTCGGTCATGAGCCGAATCATACCACTTGCTACCACTTCGGCTGGCTTCCGCCCTGGCGGGGCCGGGACCTAAGCCCTCATCTTGATATTTTCCGTAAGACCACAAGAGACCACCGTTGACCAATCCAAAACCACTGGCTACCTTCGAGTCGTCCCCACCACCCCGCTCGACGAGGAGTCCCGAGATGAGTACGGCCACAGTTCGGGCCGGCGCGCCGGCTGCCGGAAAGAAGCCGGGCCGGATCATGCCGGTCATGCAGCGCATCGGCCGCAGCCTGATGCTGCCCGTGGCCACGCTGCCGGCGGCAGCCCTGCTGACCCGCCTCGGCGGCGCCGACCTGCTGGGCCGCGAGAACTTCCCGCTGATCATCCAGAAGCTCGCGATCGTCCTGGCGGCGGCCGGTGACACCGTCTTCGCCAACATGCCGCTGCTCTTCGCCGTCGGCGTGGCCATCGGCTTCGCCAAGAAGTCGGACGGCTCCACCGCACTGGCGGCCGTGGTCGGCTACCTGGTCTTCAAGGCCGTACTCGCCAGCCCCGCCTTCCCCAAGGGCGTGGACGGCGAGCCGCTCGATGCCAAGGTCTTCGGCGGCATCGTGATGGGCCTCGTCGCGGCCCTCCTCTACCAGCGCTTCAGCCGCACCAAGCTCCCCGAGTGGCTCGGCTTCTTCGGCGGCCGACGGCTGGTGCCCATCCTGAGCGCCTTCGCGGGCGTCGGCATCGGAGTGGTATTCGGAGTGGTCTGGCCCACCGTGGGCGGCTGGTTCTTCCACTTCGGCGAGTGGCTGGTCGGCACGGGCGCCTGGGGCGCGGGCCTCTTCGGCCTCGTCGTCCGGGCCCTCATCCCGATCGGGATGCACCACTTCTTCTCGGTCTTCCCCTGGTTCGAGGCGGGCAGCTTCGTCAACCCGGCCACCGGCACCGAGGTCCACGGAGACATCGCCCGCTTCCTCGCCGGCGACCCGACCGCGGGCCAGTTCATGACCGGCGGCTTCCCGATCTACATGTTCGCGCTCCCGGCGGCCGCCATGGCCATCGCGCACACCGCCCGCCCCGAGAACCGCGTCATGGTCAAGGGCATGATGATCTCCGTCGCCCTGACCTCCTTCGTCACGGGCGTGACCGAGCCCATCGAATTCGCCTTCATGTTCGTGGCCCCGCTGCTGTACGCGGTCCACGCCTTCCTCTTCGGCGTCTCGATGGCCGTCTGCTACGCCCTCGGCATCCGCGACGGCTTCGGCTTCTCCTCCGGCGCCATCGACTACGTCGTGAACTACGGCATCGCCACCAAGCCCTGGATGCTCATCCCGATCGGCCTGGCCTTCGCCGCCATCTACTACGTGCTCTTCCGCTGGGCGATCGTGAGGTTCGACCTCCCGACCCCGGGCCGCGAACGGGACGAGGAATCCCAGCCGGACGCCAAGGCCGACGCCTCCGCCTGATCCTCCCGCCCGGCCCGATCGCCCGCCCGGACAGGCCGCCCCCGCCCCACCCGCACCGCGGGGGCGGACCGGCCTCCCGGACCTCCCCAGACTTCTAAGGACCCCCCACCATGTCCGGATCCCGCATCACGTTCCTCGAAGGCCAGGCCGACCAGGGCGCAGCCCTCGCCCGGATCGCCGACCGCGTCCGCACCCAGCTCGCCTCCCCGGAGCTCGCCGGGCTGCGCGCCGCCGAGCGCCCCCTGTTCACCGGCATCGGAGCCTCGTACGCCGCCCTCGCCGTCCCGGTGCAGCAGCTCCGCGAGGCCGGCATCGTCACCCAGCGCGTGCTGTCCAGCGAGATCGAGACCGGCACCGCCGGCTTCGAGACCGACTGCCTGATCGCCGTCTCCCAGGGCGGCCGCAGCTCCGAGACCATCGCCGCCTTCGAATGCGCGGCCCCCGGCATCACGAAGACCGCGCTGCTCAATGTGGTCCCCTCGCCGCTCGGCGACCTCGCCGACCTCACCGTGGACCTCGGCAACGAGCCCGACTCGTACGCCTCGACCGTCGGCTACACCGGCACCGTCGTCGCCCTCGACTTGATCGCCGGGGCCGTCGCGGGACGCGCGGGCGACCCGTGGGGCGAGATCGCCGAGCAGACCACCGCGATCCACGCGCAGGCCACTGAGATCGTGGCGGGCCTGCGGGAGCGCGGCGCCCGCTGCACCGCCTCCGACGGCGTGGCGGCCGGGGCCTCCCGGGCCTCCGCCGAGGAGGGCGCGCTGCTGCTGCGCGAGGTCGTGCGGATGACCGCGGCGCACTCGGCGACCCGCAACTACCTGCACGGCGAGATGGAGTCGGCGGGCAACACGCTCCACCTGGTCTACGGCGACGGCCGCGAGATCGAGCTGGCCCGCTCGCTGGCGGGCGCCGGCCACCTCACACTGCTGATGACCACGGCCGAGGTGGAGCCGGCGGACAGCCTCTCGGTCGTCCGCCTGCCCGAGGTCGCGGACGCAGTCCGGGTGGTCCTGGAGACGGTGGTCCTGCAGGAGCTGGTCGCCCAGCTCAGCGCCGAGCGGGACGTTCCGATCGAGTCCTTCGTCTTCGCCAACGACGACACCAAGCAGGGCGGCCTCGACATGTCCGACTTCGAGGTCGCGGGCTTCACCCAGGCCTGAGCGCGATTGCCGTCTGTAGGGGCCCGATGTAGTTCAGCTATCGAGCTCGCATCTCAGCAGTACATCAGCAATGTTGGGTAGGTTCAGCAGTCCGGAACCCTGGCCACCGCTGGGAGTTTAGAAGCTGTTGTCGTACCGATCATGGTGGACATCGGTTCGAGTGTGGCGACTCTGTCGGGTGATCTCTCGCTTGTGCGCGCATGAAGGCAGGGCCTCCGGTTCAGCTCATGGTTGTCGAAGCCGGAGCGCACCAGGAGGCCCTGTTGTTGCAGTCTTACGCTCTCGTGCGGGTGGAGTCCAACTGGGCTGCCCCATCGTGTGATTGCCTCGCTCACCGGTTCGGGAACGCGGGTGATCGCCCTGGACGTGCACCGCGCTATCCGTCGGACATGACGGACGCGGAATGGGCCCTCGTGCGCGACTGTCTGCCGGTGCCACTGTGGCTGGAGGGGCGGGGCGGGCAGCCGGAGGGGTACTGCCACCGACAGATGTTGGACGCTGTTCGCTATCTGGTGGCGGGCGGCATCACCTGGCGAGCGATGCCGGGCGACTTCCCGGCGTGGGACCGCGTCTACGCCTTCGCGCGGCGGTGGCGTGTGAAGGGCTTGCTCGCGGAACTGCACGACCGGTTGCGCGGCCTGGTCCGCGAGGAGGCCGGCCGCGATCCGGAGCCAACCGCGGCGGTGATCGACGCACAGTCACTGCGGGCGGCGGCCACGGTGCCGGCGGCCACCCGCGGCTACGACGGGGCCAAGAAGGTGCCGGGGCGCAAGCGGCACATCGTGGTCGACTGCCTGGGGCTGCTGCTGGCCGTGATGGTCACCGCGGCGAACGTGACGGACCGGGACGCCGCGATGCCGCTGCTGGAACGTGTCCGGGCCCGCTATCGCAGGATCGTCCTGGTGTGGGCCGACGGCGGCTACGCGGGTCGCCTGGTCGGCTGGGCGAAGCAGCAACTGGGGCTCGCTCTTGAGATCGTCAAGCGCAGCGGCGACGCCTCGGGGTTCGTGGTGCTGCCCAGACGCTGGGTGGTGGAACGCACGCTGAGCTGGCTGATGCGCTCGCGGCGCCTGGTGCGCGACTACGAGACGCTGTCCGCCGTGCATGAGCAGATGGTGCTGTGGTCGATGACGATGCTCATGAGCCGCCGGCTGGCCCGGTGGCGAGCGTGAACCGTCCCGGGGTGGGTTCGGGCCTTCACCCGTGAAGGCCCGAACCCACGATCGAGGGCGTCATACAGCACGATCTGGTTCGCGGAACGGTTGAGGATCCGCAGCACGCGATGCCCACGTGGCGTCCCGGCTCCCCCTGGACACATACGCGCCGAATACAGAGGTATCGAGATCCTTGAGGGACTCCAGTACCAGAGTGGCAATCGCAAAGCGAGGATCGCAGCGATCAGCGGCCTCGGGAACGGCGACGACCGTCATCTGGGCTGACACGCCAGCGAGGACGCCGTTGAGCGAGTCCTCGATCACAATGCATTCGCCGGGTGACGCCCCGAGGGCGGCGGCTGCGCGGAGATAGGCGCCCGGGTGGGGTTTGCCGTGTTCGTCGTCTTCGGCCGAAAACACGGCATCGAAAGATCGGTCAAGGCCGGTGCTCGCGAGCGCATGCCGAATCACCGACTCCGGCGAAGATGACACGACGGCCATCGCCCTCGATGCACGCGCGCACGCCGCGACGGCGTGTTCGGCGCCGGGTTTCAGCGTCACTCCCTCCAACCTACGGCACACGGCGGCCACGATCTGCTGCTCGACGTCGTCGGGGTCGGCTTGAATGGTGGCCCGATCGAACCAATAGGCCACCATGTCCCTTTGCCGAAGCCCGCGCGTCGCCGCCTGCATCTCCGTTGTGAGGTGCAGGCCAAGCGGACCGAACACCTCACGCTTTGCCGCGTCCCAGATCGGCTCGGAGTCGATCAAAAGGCCGTCTAGGTCGAATAGGACAATCGGTTGCATCGGTTGCTCTTTCGTTGGCGATCACGCGAGGACGAGCTGCCCCGCCCTGCATGAGCAGATGGTGCTGTGGTCGATGACGATACTCATGAGCCGCCGACTGGCCCGGCGGCGAGCGTGAACCGTCCCGGGGTGGGCTCGTCGGCCCAGCCCCGGTCGGCCAGCCGCTTCATCTTCGACCGAACTCCTTCCACACTTGCCGGAACCGGCTCCAGTCCGAGTACGGCAGCGATCTCCTGACAGGACATCACTGGCTTCCCGCCGGATGCTTGTTCGGTGAGCGTGGCGAGGATGCGCTGGTAGTGGGGAGCGAGCGCGTCCATGGAAAGCGCGGGACGCCACACCGGGACGATCGAGCCCCATCGCGCGGCCGTCGGTAGGGGAACCTCGGCGGGCGCGTTCGTCGCGGGCTCCGACCCGGAAGACTCACCGGCTCCCGGGCCTGCTTCACCTGCCTGTCCGGGCCGTGGCCCGGACAGAACCTCGCCAACGCGCTGCCGGGCGATCAGCCACTCGTGCCAGGCCGTCTCCGCTTCGGCGAGCTCAGCGAGTACCCGGTCCGCCACCTCCCGAAGCTCCTCCACGCGCTCACGCGCGGCCAGCTCCCGCTCCTCCAGGAGACCCACCACCGACGCCATCCCGGCACCTCCACCAACGAGACAACCCAACGGCCCGAGCATGCCTCGCCATGCCGGCATCATGCCTGAACTGCGGAAACCCGCCGATCAAGTTCGGTACGACAACGGCTTCTTAGTCCAGCGGCGGCCAGGGACCGGAGAGCAGGCGCTTGGCCTTCGTGACGATCGCTCCGGCCAACTGCTCGTGTGTGCCGTGCCGGATTGCCTCCCAGTCGTTGTACGCATCGACCTTGTCGACCAGCGGCCGAAGCGACTGAGGCCGGGCCAGTGCGCCCCAGCCGTCGTACGTGATGACGTCACCGCCGGCTCCGGGGGCCAGACTGCCGTTCACGATCAGCCGGAGCCACCAGCGCACGAGTTCCCAGCGTGCCGTCTCCCAGGGAATGTCGGTGTCATCGGCGGGGAGGCTCCCGGTCAGACCCAGCTCAGCCAGTACCTGGTCGAAGAGCGCATCAGCCTTTCCATGGTCAGTGCGCGGCAGGCCGGCAAGCTGTGGAAGCGACTCCGTCTCGAGGCCGAGGACCAGGGCCGTGAGCCCTGCCTCGATCAGCTGGTGCGGGTAGTGCTGTCGGCCGATCAGGCGCTCGAGTGCGAGCATCCGCAGGTACTCGGCAGCCTTCTGTGCGCTGACGGCATAGGGGGTGTGCGGGGTGGGCATGGCGACGTCGGTGCCGGGACCGCCGTGGACGAAGTACGACCAGAAGCCGACGGTCGCGTGGGCGGGGAGGCTGCTGGCCCGGCCGGTGAACTCGTTTCGTATGTAGTCGGCGAGGTCGTTCCCGTAGATGATGATGTCGGTCTGGTGGACGGACAGTACGGGGTGGCCGTATTCGCCTGCTGTGCCAGGTAGGAAGCGGTGGCTGTAGACGGGGACCAGCTGCGGAGCGGCAGCCAGCTCGGACCGTGCGATCTGCAGGGCGTCGGATGGCCCTGCGGGCCTAGGACTCCAGGCGGGGTGCCAGAAGCTGTTGTGCTCCACGTCGAAGAGCACACCCTCGAGCGGTTGGGAGAGCCGCTCGGCCAGGTCCTCGGCGTCGCCGTTCCGCCAGTCGGGCCAGCTTCGCGACCCGTGCGGGAGCCCGGCGGCAAGGAAGACCCTGTGGTCCGCCGAGAAGGTAAAGCCGAATCGCGCCTCGACCGCGTCGAGTTCCCGCTCGCTGAGGCCGGGCCCGATCTCGGCTCGGAGCATGTTCTGAAGGTCCCTGGCAGCTTCCAGGGTCAGCGGCGGGGGCGACTGAGCGGTCATCCCGGCAGCATAGTGACCAGTACGACTACAGATCATCACTGACCAGCAGAGATGAAGAACGGCACTCACTTAAGTTCAGCAATCGAGCCCGTATCTCAGCGGTACATCAGCAATGTCGGGTAGTTCAGCAGTCTGAAACCTCGGTGGACTGCTGCCACTCGACTTGGTGCACTGAGTTCAACTGTCGCATGGACAGGGTCCTCGTGGCGCAGTTCTCCTGCCGTGGAAGTTCCCAGAGCTTCTACGGAGAGGGGACGTTGTGGGTGTCCAGATGATCGGTCCGGGCTGTGCTCCGGGTCGGAGGGTGTCGGTGTCACGTGATGAGGCCGGGGACGCACTGGTCTCGCTGCGGGCGTTGGACGACAGCACGGTTGAGAAGCCGATGAGATCGCTTCGTTCGGCCCAGGTGATGCGGGCGAAGCCGTGGCGCACGTTCCGGAACCGCCATGGGCAGAAGCATCATTCCGGCTACTACTGGTGCGCCACGACTGGCGGCCACGTCCTCTATGAGAGTCGGCTGGAGCTCGCGCGGCTGGTGCTGGCCGACTTCGACCCTGGGGTGGTGGCGATCGCGGCCCAGCCGTTTCGGATCCGGGCCCGGATTGATGGGCGGGCCCGGTGGCATGTCCCGGACTATCTCCTCGTCCGGACTGATCGGTCGGTGACGGTCGTCAACGTCAAGCCCGCCTCCCAGCTGGCCAAGCCGGAGATCGCCGAAGCCCTCGCCTGGCCGACGAAGGTGATCGAGGAGCATGGCTGGACCCACGAGGTCTGGTCCGGCGAGGACCCGGTCTATCTGGCGAACGTGCGCTTCCTGGCGAGCCAGCGCCGTGACGGGCTCGTGGCAGACGAGGTGCTGGACGCGGCCCTTGCAGCGGCAGCCGAGGGCGGGACGATTCTGGAGCTGTTGCTGCGGCTGCAGGAGTCCTGGGACCCGGCGCTCCTCAAGCCGGCGATTTTGAGGCTGCTCTGGCAGCAGCGGATTACGACAAATCTGCGGCGGCGACTGGATGGCGACAGCACTGTGGAGGTCCACGCGTGACGTCACAACGTACGGTGATCGCGATCGGGGTCCGGCTGAGCTACGACGGCGGCCTGTGGCAGGTCGCTGAACTCGATGCTCCCAACGTGCTGCTGCGAGATGCTCACGGAGGACTCCGGCAGGTCGATATCGGGCACCTGCTGTCGCAGCCCACGACGCGGCTGATCGACGCCGACCACGGCGAGCCGATCGAGGGCGTTGGAGCGGATCTGAGCAACC
Source organism: Streptomyces sp. CA189 (assembly GCF_056428985.1). Classification (NCBI taxonomy): domain Bacteria; kingdom Bacillati; phylum Actinomycetota; class Actinomycetes; order Kitasatosporales; family Streptomycetaceae; genus Streptomyces; species Streptomyces sp. CA189. The sequence continues at coordinate 15,422 of NZ_JBWJVM010000123.1, forward strand.
TTTCGCCAGACGAGCGGGACGAGCTGGTCGACCGTGTTGCCCACATGCAGGAGCTCCGGACGGGCTACCGGCGGGGCCACGCCGAACTGGCGCTGCCTGGCGAACCGCGCCCGGAGTACGACCTCAGCGTCCGGAAAGGACAGCGGTACGTCGCCAAGGCGGCGGAGCTGGGACTCGGGATGTCTACGGTGCGGGCCTGGCTGAACGGCTTTGAGACCGAGGGGCCGATGGCTCTGCTGGACAAGCGCTGGACGCGGCGGCGGGATGTGCTGGCCGGGGTCGATCCGCGCTGGATCGACATGGCCCGGACCGTTCTGAGCGAGCACACCGATGCGAGCCGACCGACCCAAGATCTTCTACTGGCCAAGATCCAAGCCCGGCTCGATGCCGAGGACGCCGAGTCGGAGGAACCGCCTCCGCCGGTGAAGCCTCCCAAGACGACCAAGGGTCGCAAGCTCCTGCGCGAACTCTCTCGAGGCACAGGCGCCTTCGGCGGCACCAAGGGCAAGCGGTCCGCGGCGAGCCGCCCAGAGACCCCCTACGGGCGGCTGCGGGCGACCCGTCCGGGCGAGTACCTCATCCTGGACACCACACCCTTGGATGTCTTCGTCATGGACCCGGTCACGCTGCGCTGGGTGAAGGCCGAGCTCACGGTCGCGATGGATCTCTACGACAGGTGCATCACCGGACTGCGGCTCACCCCGGTCTCGACGAAGGCCGTGGATGCCGCAGGGGTCCTCTTTGAGTCCATCCGGCCGCTACCGGACGACGCCGACGGCTTCGTGACCAGCCGCAACCTCTACCACGGCCTGCCCCGCAGCGTCGTCGTCGATGCCGCACAGCTCGCTGATGCCGACGGTAACCCGCTCCTGCCGTCCGTTGCCGCCGAGACCGTCGTGGTGGACAACGGCAAGATCTACATCTCGGAGCACTTGCTGAGCGTCTGCGAACGGCTTGGAGTCTCAGTGCAGCCGGCTCGCGCCTACCAGGCCACCGACAAGGCGGCTTTGGAAAGATTCTTTCGCACCCTGCGAGAAGAGCTGCTCGTGGCCCTGCCCGGATACAAAGGGCCGGATGTCTACAGCCGCGGCAAGGACGTGGAGAAAGACGCGTACTACTTCCTGGACGAGATGGAGGCGATCATCCGGCAATGGGTGGACAAGTGCTACCACCGGCAGAGGCACACAGGGCTGTGCATCCCCGAGGTCCCCGGCCTGGATCTTTCCCCGCTGGAAATGTACGGGCACGGAGTCAACCGAGCAGGCTACGTCCAGGTGCCGGCCCGGACTGACCTGGTCTTCGACTTCCTGCCGGTCGAGTGGAGGACCGTCCAGCACTACGGTGTCGAGGTCGGCGGCCTGCGCTATGACGGCAAGGCACTGAACCCCTACCGGAACCGGACCAGCCCCTACACGGGAAAGCACACCGGAAAGTGGCCGCTGCGGATCGACCGCGACGACGTCAGCCGGATCTACTTCCAGGACCCGAAGACCAAGTCCTGGCACGCGCTTCGCTGGGAGCACGCCGACGCGGCCCGTGGCCCCTTCAGCGCCGAAGCCCTCGCCTACGCCCGGCGGCTGGCCGCAGCGCAGCACAGGTTCCCCGACACGAAACGGGCACTCGCCGACCTGCTGGAACAGTGGGACGCAGGTCTGGCACGCACTCCGGCCGAGCGCCGTATGGCAATCCGCTTGTCCGAACAGCGTCTGCGACTGGTGCCGCTGGAAGCCGCCGAGGACAGCGAGGTGGACCTGCCCATGGTCCCGGCCAAGGAGCAGACGCCCCAGCCCGTTCCTGAGAACGCGCATCCGGACGATCACGACCTTGGTGGGGACGACGATAGTGAGGATGAACTCGACGCGGACGACCCCGGCGAGGCGACCGACTTCTATGCCACCGCCATGGAGATCGCGTGACCGCCCCGATTCGTTCCCTGGAGAGGGCGTACAGCCTCTCGGTCAAGAGCGGCTGGAACCGGTACGTCAACGAGCCGGATCGCGTGCCTCCCGCCCTGCTGAGCAGGCGCGAACTGGCCGCCCTGTCGTCGCGGGCGCGTCTGGAGTACGAAGAACACCGCTCCGTCTGGCATGCCAACATCGGCCCGATCAAGACCCCACAACTGCAGTCGGTTCACCAGGACCTTTGGAACGTGCTCACAAGCAACCGGCAGGACGGCGATAAAGTGCGGCCCTCTGTAGTGATCGACGCCTTCCCCCGGCCTGGGCAAGTCCACGATCGCGACGAGCTTCGGCCGCGACTTTCAACACGCCCAAATCGACTGCTACGGGGCGCTCACCGAGGACAGGCAGGAACGCATTCCCGTCGTGCGGATTCAGCTGACCGACAGGACCAGCCGGCGCGACTTCAACTCGGCGCTGTGCCGATTCTTCAACCTCCCCCGCTACGACCAGGGCAATGCCAGCCAGCTTGGGAACCGGGCCGCCGACGCGATCCTCAGCTGCGAGACGAGACTGATCATCGTCGACGACGTGCACTTCCTGGACATGAAGCGGCGCGATGACCGGGCCGTCGCGAACCACTTCAAATCTCTCGCCAGCACGTTTCCCGTCACCTTCCTGCACGTCGGCGTTGGACTGGAGGCCCGCGGCCTGCTTGCTGAGGGACTGGGTGACGACGACGAAGACCTTGCGCAGAACGGGCGCCGTCTTACGCCGCTGACCGTGGAAGCCTTCGACGTCAGAACCGAGCAAGGCCGCCGCGTCTGGCGGGACCTGCTCTTGGCCGTCGAGAAGAGCATCGTGCTCGCAAATGCCCATCAAGGAATGATCGCCGACGAACTCTCGGACGAACTGTTCACTCGCAGCACCGGCCACTTCGCCTCACTGATGGCTCTGATCGCCCGCGGCTGCGACCGCGCTACTGAACTTGATTGGGTGATGTCGGGGCTGTTCGCCTGACAGCGTCCGGGTCGTTCCGGTAGCCCTGATGCTGTGAGGTACGCGCAGGGCGGCGGTTTGACCGACGCCGAGAGGGCCGCGCGGG
>NZ_JBWJVM010000124.1:0-17641 GCF_056428985.1 Streptomyces sp. CA189
GCGACACCGCCCGGCGAACAGCCTTCGAACGGATTCCCCACACCCTTGCATCAAGACCCGACGGTGCACCCCGCGACGTCCAGCGCGCTGGCGATGAGGGTCTGTTCGTCGGCGGAGAGCGGGCGGGTGTTGTCCCACTCGTTGCGGCCGTCGTAGCCGAACAGGGCGACCGGGCCGCGTGTCTCGGGCGCGGCCTCGACGGGGAAGCCTGCGACGTGCGCGAGCACCGCCGCGGCGAAGGGATTCGGCGCGTACTCCTCGGTGAGGAGCAGGGCGCAGTCCGAGGTGGCGATCCGCAGGCGTGCGTCGTCGGTCAGGAACGCGCGGCCGATGCCGTGCGGACCCATCGCGGCCTCGGCCGTGGCGATCCGCTCGCCCCACTCGGCGCGGCCGTCAGGGTGGACCAGGACGTAGACGGGAGACGCTGCCATGGTGCGGATTCCTTCCGAGTGATGGTGCGAGTCCGACCAGCATCTCGAAGTCGCGGCGCCCGTACGGCCGTACCGGCCGAAGACACCCAACAGGTGTACGCGCGAGGGCTTCCCCACCAAGATCACTCAGGATCAAGATCATCTAGAGTGCTAAGGTATCGTCACCTTCCGCTGACGATACGGCCGCCCCTGGGCGGCCTTTTTGCTGTCCTGGACGACCCGGCAGACTGCTGGGATGAGCACCACACGAAGGCCTCTTGGCCTCGGTCCGGCGACGTCGCCGACCGCCTCGTCCGACCGCACAGCGCAGCGTCTGCTACCGGCCGAGCGGGCGGGGGGCGAGCGCCTGGTGGACGTCGGCGATGACGGCCAGGACCTCGCGCAGCCTGGGGGCCGGCGGGTCCTGGGGCCGGGCTTCACGTCGCCGGAGGGTCGCACAGAGAAGTAGTCGGCGTGCCGAGACCCCTTGTCCGATGGCTGTGACCTGCGGGTATGACGCAACGGCCGTGGTTTGGAAGGGGACTCCGAACGGGACCCGAAAGAGGACCCGGAACGGGACCCCGAACGGGACTTCAAAGGGGACTCGAAACGGGACCCCGCCGTCCGGCCTCGGCCACGGGTCCAGGTGGGCGGTGTCGTTCGGCGCGGACGGCGGTCGGCCACGACGAGACCTGTTCGCGCCGGGCGATGCCGACCTGCGCAGGGGTCTGGGGGCGGCGGTGCCCCCAGCACCCACCGGCGTTCAGTGGCTGAACGCCCACCGGCCGGTTCCCTCGGGGAACAGGGTCAGCGAGGTCTCGGCGGCTTGGGGCCTCCCCGGCTCGGTGGGTTGCGCCGTAGGTGCGCGGGCTGTGCGGACGCTGCTCCGGTGTACCGGGGGCCGGTGCCCGGCTTCCTCACCGCCTTGCGGGCCGGAGCCTGGGCCGCGGCAGCCTTGCGGGCGTAGGAGGAACGCCCGCGGTCCTCGACCTCGGTCTTCTCCTCGGGCATCGCGTCGCGCAGGGCCTGCTCCTGGAGGATGACCTGGATGGTCTTCTCCATGCTGGCGATCTCGCCGGTGAGCCGCTCGACGTCGGCGCGGCCGTTGAACCGCCTGGCCTTGCCGTGGACCTGGTCCTGCTGCTGGGCTTCGGCCACGAGCTGGGGCCAGTCGGTGCGCAGCTGCGCGAGCTCGGCGGCGGGGTCGCGCAGACCGGTCTGCGTACGGGCCGCCTTGGCGGCCTCGCCGGCGGCGGTGAGCGCCTGGGCCTCGGCCTTGACGTTCAGCTCGACCTCCTCGCTCGCGTCCTTCACCCGCTGGGTCTCGGTCGCCCTGTTGCTGCCGAGCCGCCACAGCTCCCACCTCGACATGTCCTTGCGGGTGTCGGCCTCCCGCCACACCGCGCGGGCCGCCTTCGCTGCCTCCTGGGCCGCGCGCGCGGTGCCCAGGTGTTCCTCGGCGGCCGTCATGTGGGGCTCGGCCTTCTCCAGGAGGTCGAGGCGCTGGTGGAGTTCCTGGACGTGGGGGCCGGTGATCTGGCCGGTGGCGATGGAGTCGCCTGCGGTGATCTCCGCCTGCGCCTGCGTCTTCTGCGTCACCAGGGTCCGCAGGTCGCGCAGACGGCTCTGTCCTTCGTTGGCGAGGTCGCCGCGGCTGAGCTTGCCGTAGGGCCGGCGGACGCTGTCCGCCCAGTACGGGGTGCGCGGGGGCGGGATGGGCAGCGGGTCGGCGGGGACGGGCTCCCCGGCGGCGATGGCCCGCCACTGCGCGAGGAGGGCGGCGGCCGGGTCGGTGGAGCGGGCCACCGGCTGCTCGGGCACGGGCGCGATGCCGCGCTCGGCGAGACCCTGGTTCAGGATCGCGGCGCCGCGCTCGGCGAGTTTGCCGAGCCGGTCCTTCGGGACGGCCTGCAGAGTGCCGGACTTCAGCCGGGCCGCGGCGGCCATCGCGGTGCGGGGGTCGGGCACCGGCTTGGGCCCGTCGCCCAGCACCTTGTGGAGATCGGCCCACCGCAGATCGCGGGCGACCTTCGACGCGGGCACCCATACCTGGGCGTCGGCGGCGTCACTCCAGCCCTCCAGCGTGAAGCTGTAGCCGTTCATCCGGCCCGTGCTGGGCGCGACGTTGGCGCGGAAGCCCACCCCGGAGTCGGCCAGGCCGGACTCGAAGGCGGCGCGGCCAAGCCCCTTGCTCGCGTCCCGGACCTCGCGCACGATGCGGCGGAGCTCCTCGCGCTCGGGCGGCAGGGCGGTGTCGAGCTCACGGCCGCGCCGGCGGGCGGCCTGCAACTCGTTGTTGCGGACCTGCGGGCCCTGCGGCCGGAAGCGGTCGGCGGCGCGGACCAGGCCGTGCTCCTGCTCCAGCCGGTCGGCGCTCTCGCGGGCGCGGCGGAAGTCCCACCGGTCGGTGAGCAGCTGCGCGTTCCAGTCGACGCGGGACACGGTGAGGTGGATGTGGTCGTCCCCGTGGCGGATTGCGACCCAGGGTGCGGCGTCGAAGCCCATGTCCCGGATGAAGTCCTCGGCGATCTGCGCCCACTGGCCGTCGGGGAGGATGCCGTCCTCGTCGGGCAGGGAGAGGGAGGCTCGCCAGATGGGTGCCGTGATCTCCGGGCGCAGCCGGGCCGTGTGGTCGATCATCCGGGCGACCTGCATCGGCGTGCCGGTTACCGTGCCGGCCACGATCCGGGGGTTGAGGTGCTCGTCTCGGCGGCCGGGCCCAAAGTCGTAGAGGATCGCGCCGACGGCCTTCTTCCCCTTGGTGACGTTGGCGATCACTCGGGGTCCGTCGGGTCCATCGGCGCGATCCCGCGCAGCGCCAGGGCCGCGTTGCCGACCGCGAAGAGCGCGGCCTCGATGGCCGGGTGGAGCTCGCCGTCCATGTGGCTGTACCGGACGAGCTGGTTGAGGTTCGCGCCGATCCGGCACAGCTCCTCGTACGTCGCCTCGCTCACCGGGTCCAGCTGCACCGGCTTCGCCACCGCGGCCGGCGCCTGACCCTCGGCGGCGGCCAGGCGCTCCTCGACCACCGCTCGCACCCACGCGCCCAACTCCTTGCGGCCGGACTCGACCCTGGCCTCGTCCCACCGTTCCCGCTCCCCGTTGTTCAGCCGTACGGACACCGTGTGTCCGCGCCTCGCCCCCGGCGTGCCCCGTGCCATCGCTCCCCCTCGACCGTCACCAGTCGCCAATTGGCGACTGGTCCACCAGTCGTATCACCTGCGGATATCCGCACCGCTTGCGGGGCGGACCCGGTGCCAGGGGCCGCGACAGCGGCCACGGTCACCGTCCCGCCGTGCGGCCCTCAGGGCCGCTCGCGGGACCCGACCGCCGGGCCTCAGCCACCACGGGCGCGGCCGTCCGCGCCCAGCCGTGCGGCCCCTCGGGCCGCCGGCGGACCGCCCCCTCGGGGCGGTCCTTCCCCCCGGCAAGCGGAGCGCCGCCGGGGGCGAGGTGCCATAAGCGAAGCGCATGGCATACCTCGCTGCTTCGAAAGGGTGAGGCCAGGAGGGTCAGGTGCGACTCGGCGTCGCCTTCGAAGCCTGGACGGCGCGGGACTTGGTCACCGGCCTGATGTGGATCGGATCGGAGCCCCCTGGGGCTTCGATGGCCGGCGCTTGCGTCGGTCGATCCGAGGACCACAGGCAGTCGGTTGATCAGCTCCGGTCGCAGATCCAGGTCACCGGCGGGCCGGCGCAGAAGTCGCACGGGCCGAAGCTCGCGCAGTCGCCCCAGCCGCGGTGGGGCAGCGCGACGCTCGGGCAGCTCTCGCCGCGCGAGCACGACATGCTGCCGTCGCGGTGGTCGAGCTGGATGCCCGAGCATCCGCCGGCGGGCGTGATGCCTGCGGGGCGGGCGGCGCGGGTCTGCTGGCGGACCTTGCGTCCCATCGGGAGCTCCTTCGTGGGGGGGCGGGTGTAAAACCGGGTGTAAAGCGAGGTGTTACTTGGCTGGGGGCTGACCCCCGCTCCGACCTGGGCTTCTCTCCTTCCGTCCCCGAGACCACCCACTCCCTTCGTCCCTTGAGAGTGGGTGGTCTCGGGATCTACAGGAGAGAGGTCGGAGCGGGGGTCAGCAGGTGAAGAGTTCGGGTTGGGGGTGAGTTGGGGGATGTGAGGGGTTTTGGGCAGGGATGTGGTGTGGAGTTGGGGTGGGGAGGGGTTCGGGTTCACGGAAGTCGGGTGGGGTGGAGTCGTCTAGGTCGGACCAGACGTCGTGGCCCCAGGTGAGCTTCCAGGATTCGAGGAGGGTACGGAGGCCGGTGAGGCCGGAGGCTTCGAAGGCGTGCTGGGCGTCGAGGCGGCGGGTGGGGACCTTGAGGATGACCTGGAACCAGGCGTCGAGGCGCACGCCGAGGACGTCGATGAAGGCCGGGCCGGGCTCGGTCTCGGGTCCGGAGGGTTCGTCGTCGTCGTTGCCGCCGTCGTGGATCTCCTCGTCGGTCCGGCCGTCGAAGTGCTTGGCCAGGGGGTTCAGGTTGTCGGACCAGCGCAGCCACCACACGCCCCTGATGGCGTCCTCATACTGGGCCCACAGCGCCATGTCCTGCGGGTTTCCGGTGTCGGCGTAGTCCTGGGCGATCTGCCACGGGGTCCGCCGGCCCTGCTTCCCTGTCTTGGTGAGCAGGCCGGTCATCTCCTTGGCGATGTACCGGGCGAAGGCCTCGACGTCGCCGTTCTTCGGGACGTCCAGGCGCACTCCGTGCTTGCGCTTGATCGTGTAGCCGCCCGCGCGGGCGACGCCCTTCTCCCAGCGCTGGAAGAGGATCTGCTCAAGCTCCTTGCGCTGGGCCTCGGTCAGGGGCCGGGCGAGGAAGTACGTGACGTGGAAGTGGGGGTGCCAGCCGTTGGCGGAGCCCCAGGTCGTCTCGAAGACTCGGACATCTCCGATAATTCCGTACCGAGCCCGGATCTTCTGCCAGTTCTTACCGGACTCACGTCCGAAGGCGTACGACCATGCCTTGCGCTGGACGCTGATCAGTTGGGCGAGCGGCGTGCGGCGGTAGTGCTTGAGCGTGAAGGTGCCCATGGCCAGCCCCCCGCCCTTCTCGTCGCGCAGCTTGTCGAAGGGCGCGGGCAGCGTGGAGTCGCCGTTTGCCCAGGCCATCGCGGCGGCGGCGAGCTGGTCGCCGCGGGCGGTACGGATCCTGTTTCCGCAGACGGGGCACAGGTTGGCCTTGCGGCAGGTGCGTACGTTGACCCAGTTCGTCCGGTTCTTGGCCTTGTTGTAGCGGAGCTTCATCCGGCCGACGCCCGGGATCGGCAGGCGCCCGCACTTCGAGAGCGTGTCGTCGTGGGTCATCTTCTGGAGTGCGATCCGCAGCTCGTGCCAGTGGTCGCGCTTCTTGTTCGCCTTCTTCGTCGCGGCCGACCCGGCCGACGGCGGCTCGCCGTCGGTGTTCCGGACCTGCTGGGCCTGCGCCGGGAGGTTCGCCCGACGTGTCCCCGGAGCGTCTCCGATGTCCTCCGGCGAGACGGATACCCGCAGGTCAGACGCTTTTTGACTGGTGCTGAGGTCGGGGGGGGGGGTTGCACTCCGGCCCCCCTGACCAAGGCCCGCCTCCGTGCTCCCAACGGCATCAGACGGCCCCTCACCCTCAGTGGGGGGAGTGGGGTGGGTGAGGCCGGTGCGCTTCGCGCGGGCAGTCGCGCGGATCTTGCGCATGTCCGCGTCGAACTTGTCGAGCGCCGAGTCGTGGCTGGGCACGAACGTCTGGCCCGCTTCGCGGGCGGCGTCGCGGCCTTGGGCGAGGCCGGCGGCGGCGGCCTCGCCGAACCGGCTGACCCAGCGGGCGAGCTGGGCGGCGTCGGCGTCGACCTTGACGGGCGGGTACTCGGCGGCGTGGAGGGCAGCCTGCCGGTGGCGAACCAGGTCGCGGGGGGTGGGGTCTGCGGGAAGGTCTGCGGAGGCGGGGGCCTCCAGCTGGCTGCGGCGGTCCGCGCGTTCATCGCGGTCAACGGCAGGGAGCTGGGGGACAAACGTGGATACACCCGACGTATCGGTCGGGTGATCGTCTGGCACGTTGGCCCGGACAGGTGTTGCGGGACGGCTCGTCCCGGGTACGCTGATCAAAGCGTTGGGTCCTTGCTGCTCGCCTGAGAAACGAAGTAAGGGTCCGCGCGGGGCGTTGCCGGAGGGTCGAATTTCCGGTGGCGCCCCGTTTCTTTTGCGGGGTGTTCTGTTGTGTCGTTGATCCTTTCGCAATTCGGCGGGGATATCCACCGCCATGCCGAAAGAGCCAGCAGACATCTCGCGTGGCGAACAAAGGGCCCGTGACGAATCCCGCGTCACGGGCCCTGCTGTTTGTGCCGTCCCGTCAGGCGGGACGTCGTTTCCGGGTGTTCGTTATTCCTTGTACGCGACGGCGCCGAGGCCGGAGTGTGCCCGGTTGAGTGCGCCGCGGAGAGTGTCGGCGGCTCCGGCCGCGATGGTCAGGCCAGCGTGCGCGGCCTCCAGGTCGGCGGCGAGGGTGTCGCGGTCGCTCTTGAGATGGCCCTCGGCCTCCAGTCGCTTGAGGAGCTTGGCGATCTGGTCCAGGGCCTGCGGGAGCATCCCGGCCATGTAGGAGAGGTTGCCGACGACGCTGTACGCGTCGCCCGGGTACTCCCAGTCGGCCTGGCGGCCGAGGGTGGCGTGGTTGAGAGCGCGGATCACGTCGCCGGCGGTGTCGGCGAGCTGGGCGGGGGTCTTGTCGGTCATCTGACGATCCTTTCAGGCGGGTGTGACAGCGGAGACGCTGTCGCGGAAGTCGGTGGTGCCGCCGCAGGAGCGGGTGGAGCCGGTGGCGCCGGTGACGTACGGGGTGAGGTTCTGGGCCTGCCACATGTCGCGTGCAGTCTGGATGTGGTTGGGGCAGACGTAGGCGGCGGCGTCGAGGTTGCCGTGGGCGGTTCCGCCGGCGGGGCTGTACGCCTCAACGGCGGTGGTGACGGTGCCGGTGCAGTGGTGGGGCATCGTGCCGAAGTGGATGGGCATTGCGGTCTCCTACTGCTGGGCGTCGGCGGGCTCAGGGGCGAAGAGTTCCTGCTGTCCGGCCATCTGGGAGATGCCGCGCCGGCGCAGGGCGGCGTACTCGTGGGCGATCCAGGCCGGGGTGGCCTTCCCGGCGAGGAGCTGTGCGGCCGTGGCCTGGGGCAGGCCCTGGCGGTAGGCGTCGTACACGACGGCCCTGGCCTGTTCGGCGGGTGCGGTCTGGCTCATCGGTTGTCCTCCTGCTCGGTGTTGCGGTCGGGTCCGTGACGGGTGGGGTGGCTGTTCAGCCGTCGTATCCGTCCTTGATGAGCTGGGCTGCTTCGGCGCGGCGGACGGACGCGGTGGCCTGCTTGAGGGCCAGGAGGTCCATCACGGTCTGGAGGTCGACGAGCTCGGTGAGCTCCTGGAGCTCGCGGGCGCGGGGGTTGGGGCCGGCCTTGGCGAGCATCATCCGGGCGACCTTGCGGATGTCGCGCTGGGTCTTGGGGAGCGTGGACATCTCGTCGGCTTCGGTGGCGCGGAGCTCGGCTTCGGCGGCGGCAGCCTTCGCTTCGCTGGCGCGGCGGTTCAGCTCCTCGGCGGCGGCGTTGGCCTTCGCGGTCGCCTCCTTCTTCACTGCGGTGAGCCGGTCGGCTTCGGCGGCGGCGGTCTTCGCTTCGGCCTCTTGCTGAAGGGCTTCGGCGGCGCGGGCCTTGGCTTCGGCGCCGCGCTTGTTCGCTTCGGTGGCGCGCAGGTCGGCTTCGGCGGCGTCGGCGAGTGCTTCGGCGGCGTCGCGGGACTGGACCGCTCCGGCTTCGGTGACGGCGGCCCGTTCGATGGCGTCGGCCTTGCGCTCGGCGGCGGCGACGTCGCCGCGGATGTCGGCGGCGGTCACGCCGCGGCGGCGGTCGCGCTCGGCTTCGCGGCCGGCCTTCTCGTCCTCCCGGTCGAGGCGGCTCATCGCGGCTTCGTGGTCCAGCTTCGCCTTCTCCTCGGCGAGCTGGTGGTTGCGCTCGGCGGTCTCGTGCTGGCGGCGCTGTTCCTTGGCCTGCATCCGGTCGGGGAGGGCCAGGGCCTCCTCCATGTCCACGCCGTGGGGGGCGAGGAGGCCGGGGAGGCGGTCCACCGCGGCTTTCCGTGCGGCTTCACGGGCCTCGACCGCCAGGGCCTCGGCCTTCTCCAGGTCCTTCTGGATGTCGAGCCAGACCTCATGGATGGCCAGGTCACGGCGCTGTTCGCGGACCTGGTCGTAGTCCTGCTCCCACTTCTTCATCACGCGGAAGATGCCGGCGGTCTCGATCGGGTGCATCGCCCACCGGTGCCAGGGGATGACGTCCCGCTTCTGTCCGCGCTCCAGCGCGGCGACCTGGACCAGGTAGTCGCGGCCGGACTCCACCAGGACGATGGCGAGGATCGGGGGGAGGCTGTGCGGGACGGACATCTCCCAGTTGGTAAGTCCGTGCGCCATGGAGTTGAGGACGATCGTGGCGGCGGCCATCGCGTGGGCGGCCGGACGCAGCCACCGGTACGGGCGCAGGTGCCTGGACACAAACAGCAGGTCCATGCTCAGGAAGATGACGATCGCCGCGTCGACGCCGACGGCGAAGAGGACGGACTGGGCACCCTCGTTGAAGCCGAAGCGCTGCCAGGCGGCTGCGGAGAGGTTGTTGAAGCTGAGGTAGAAGCCGATCCCGAGGAGGAGCGGACCGCCGATCAGGCACACGGCGGCGAGGCCTCGGCTGATGCGGATCCGTGCCTTGGTGTCCTCGGGCGCGGCGGTGCCCGAAGCGGATCCGTGTGTGGGCGAAGCCTGGACGTGCGTCGCCGAAGCGTCGCTCGGCGTGGGCGAAGCGGGGGCGGGACGGGCGGGGCCCGGGACGTGTACGGCGGGCTCCAGGGTGGTCGTCATCACTCTCCTCGGTGTGTGGGCGAAGGGGTCCCGGGCGGAGCCGAAGCGTCCGCCCGGGGGTGGGTGGTCATGGTCTCTGCGGATCCCCGGTTGACGAAATGAGTTCGATTGCGGGGTGTCGGGCGGTGGCCTGCCCGGCCGCTCCCCGGGGGGAGGGGCCGGGTGCTCTTCCCCGTCAGCGGCAGTCCTTGCAGCGGCCGTTCTTCGTCTTCTCGGTGGACCAGGTCCCGCACTTCGCGCACTGCCAGAGGTGGGAGAGCGCGCGGGCCAGGCCGGGGAGGGTCACCGGGTTCCGCCGGTGAGGCGGGTGGTCCAGGCTCCGCAGCGGGCGCACACCCACTGCCGCAGCTTGGCGCTGTGCTTCATGGGGCGGCCGTGGCAGACCGGGGCGGTGTGGCGGCTCACTTCCACCACTTCCTCGCGCCGGTGGAGTCCTGGTCGGTGGTGCCGGTGCCAGCGGTGGGCTGCTCGGCGGGCGCCTCGGTCCAGCCGCCGGTGGCGCCGGAGTAGCCCTTGCCCTGCTGGAGCTGGTCGGTGGTGAGGTTCTGGCGGAGCTCGTCCTGGGAGATCGTCTTGCGGAATGCCATGATGTGGGCTCCATCTCTTCTGGGGTGGTCGCCCGTCCCGGGGTTGCTTGGTAGGTGGCCCGGGACGGGCATTTCTGCTGTTCGGAGGAGGGTCAGCCGCCGCAGGGGAAGATGCCGTCAACGTCCGCGAACTGGTGCCGGACGTACCCGGCCATCGCGCCCCATCCGCCGCTGTGCGTACCGCTGGTGATCTGCCGGACCCACACCAGGCCCGGGTCCGAGGGGTGGCAGCCCTGGATGCTGGCCTCGTCCTCGGTGCCCATCGCGCCGAGGATGGTCGTGCCGTCCTCGGCACGGAGCAGGAGGCCGCCCGTGCCCGCCTTCGCGGTCAAGTCCACGGTCGGACCCTCGTAGTGGACGTAGCCGGGGGCGGGGCTCTTCTCCGGCAGGGTCGTCACGGCCGCGCCGGTGCCGAGCGCGGCGGCGAGGACGGTTCCGGCGATCTTCGTAGCGATGACCATCAGGTGCTCCTTCTGGGGTGGTCCCGGGGCTGCTTGGTAGGTGGCCCGGGACGGAGATTTTCGGGGGCCCGATCCCCTTGCAAGGCGGGCGGGTTGGGCGTGTAGCCGGACCTGTAGCCGGGCCGTAGACGACCCAAGGCCGGTTTGTAGAACCGCAGGTGAGACGGCCTGTAGCCGCGTCTACGCGGTGTCCTGGGTCGACCCCTGGGAGGGGTCGGGGGAGAGGGGTTTCACCAGCCGGAGACGGGGCCCCGGCACACCCCCCGCGACCACCCCGCCGGGCACCCCGGACGGGGCCTCGGCGGGGGCCCGGACGGGGGCCTCGACCGGGGTCTGAGCGGGGGTCTGGACGGGGGCCGGCGGGGGTGTCTCGACGGTGGTCGGGTACATGTTCCGGAAGGCCACCGAGACGCTCGATCCGAGCACTCCGGCGAGCTCCTCGACCTTGACCCCGTAGTCGACTTCGCTCCCCAGCGGCGGCACGCCCTTGGGCTGCCGGGTGGACTTGGCGACCGGGACCTTGGACGCCTCCAGCCAGTCCCGCATGTCCTTCTTGGTCATCGCGCCGGGGGAGAGGAGACCAGCGGCCTCCGCCGAGGCGATCAGGGAGACGACGTGCAGTCCCCCCTTGCCGCCGTACTCGTCCTCCAGCTGGGCCAGCCGCGCCAGGATGTGCCGCTGGAGCTTCTGGCCGGGGGAGAGGTACGTCCTGGCCGTATCGGCATCGTCCTCGACGTCGTCGTCCAGGTCCTCCTCGACGTCGTCGCGGTCGGCGTCGTCCTCCAGGTCCTCGTCCTCGAACTCCTCGTCGGGGTCGTCGCCCTGGTCCTCCTCGACCTTGGCGACGGGCAGGGGAGGAGCGAGCATCAGGGCCGCCGCGACCCAGGCCAGTCCCCCGGCGGTCAAGATCAGCGGCTGCTGCGGGGCGAGCGCGGTGACGGCGGCCTCGCCGACGAGCATCCACGCGGCGTACAGGCCACCGGCGCCGATGGCCGCGCCGATGCCGAGGATGCCCGCCGTGTCGCCGCGTCCCCGGACCACAGGGGCGACGGGCGGCGCGGTGGCCGTCTCCGGGTCGAGGTGCTCCTCGTCCTCGTCCTCCTCGGGCTCCTCGCCTGCGGCGGCCTTCTTGCGGCGGCGCGCGCGGCGGGCCTTGAGACGCGCCTCGACCTTCTTCTTCGCCGCCTTGTCGGCCTCTTCCTGCTTCTCGGCGGTGGCGGCCGGGTCCTGCGCGGCCATGTTCCAGGCCCAACTCGCGGCGATGGGCAGGCAGCGGCAGATCTTGCCGCCGAGGATCATGGATCCGGAGACCAGCGCGGTGAGGGTGGGCCCGATCCCCTGGAGGCGGCTCACAGGGCACCTACCGCGTTCGCGGCCATGAGGATGCCGTTGTAGACGATTCCCCAGATCCCGCCCGCGTTGGCGTAGATGACCCCGGCCCCGATGCCGAGGGCCGCGGGGATCCACATTTTTTTCCACTCGAAGAGGAAGATCACGCAGGTCAGGGCGAGGGCCGTGCCGCCGAGGGACATGTTGCCGAACGTGCCTCCGGCGATGAGGGACTTGGGGATCTCGGCCGCAGCGCTGGAGAGCTGGCTGAGCGCGGCGCCCGCCGTGGCGGACAGCACCCCCAGGCCGATCCCCAGGCCACCGGCCTTGTCCCGGTTCAACTTGACGCGCTTCGAGCCGCGCAGTCCGGCCAGCAGCACGATCCCGTTGGCGAGGGCGATGCCGGAGGTTCCGGCTCCTCCGAGGCCTCCGCCGGCGGCGAGCACCACGTCGGTGGCGATGGTCAGGCTGTTCACAGCAGTGCTCCAGGTGCGTAGAGGAGGGAGGAGGTGATGACGGTGGCGAGCGGGATGCGGGCCAGCCACCGGAACGGACGGCGCCATCCGGCGGCGCGAGATTCGAGGAAGGTCCAGCACAGGGCGCCCGCGCCCCCGGCGACGATCAGCGGGGCGAGCAAGGTCGACCACGGGTCGGACCAGGCCAGGAACTCGGCGACGAGCGGCGCGGTGCCCTGGCCCCAGTACGCGGCGCCCACGGCTGCCCCGATCGGCGCGGCGGGGGCGAAGGGGCCCAGCAGCCACTTGACCGGGCGGGTGATCCGGTAGGCGCCGTATCCGGCGACGAGGGTGATGGCGAACGCGGTGCAGTTCGGGATGGCGCCCATCACCGCGCCCATCACCGGCTCGGCACCCCGCAGGGTCCCGGTCGCCGGGAAGAGCAGCAGGTGCCCGGTGAGCGCGGCCGTGCCGTTGTACGCGGCCCAGCGCAGTCGCGGGTTGGAGACGGCGGTGACGACGGCCGCCTCGACCTCTCCGGCGAGCGCGGCCGGGGTGGTCTGGCCACGGAGGGCCGCGAGGGTGGCCGCGCCGAGGCTGACCTTCTCGGGCTTCTTGGCCTTCTTCGCCTTCTTCCGGCTCTTCTTCGCCTGAGGCGGGATCGGGGCCGGCGCGAGGCGGGCCTTCCTCTTCGTACGGCGCGCGGCGGCCGTGGTGCCCGCGCTCACAGCTCGCCCGCCCGCTCCAGCGCCAGGTACAGCGCACGGCGCTCGGACTGGCGCAGACCCGCCCGGACCCCGTTGATCTGGAAGGCGGACGGAACCTCTCGCATCTCGCTGACCAGGCAGGCCGCCATCAACGGGCAGCCCTCGCACATACCCAGGACGATGCGCTCGGCGTGGTTCGGCGGCTGGGACAGCCCCGACGCGTGGATCTCCGGGAAGAACGCCTCCGGGTCGACGGTCGAGCAGACGGCCACGGTCCCCTCCGGGACCGGCCGAAGGGTCCGGGTGAACATCCGGTACCGGACCACGAGTTCGTCCGTCCCGGGGCGAGCGGTGTGCCGTAAGGCAGCCGTACCCATGGCAAATCCTCCCCATTTGCTGGGATTTGACGACCCGTCGGGCCGTCCCGATGCCATGAAGGTACAGCACTAGACCCGAAAAGGTCCAGCACTGAATCCAGTGCTGTACCTATGGCGGGGAGTGGTCTACCGTCGGGGGTACACAGCTGGACTCGAAGGGGGTCTAGCAGGCACCACAAAGGAGAGCAGCGATGGCCGAAGGCGAGGGCTACGCGAGCATTGCCGCGTACTACGCCGACCGGATCCGGACGGGCGCGATCCCCGAGGGCGAGCAGCTGCCCTCACTCCGCGATGTCTGCAACATCCACGGCGTATCCATGAAGACCGCCGCGCGCGCGTTCCAGCAGCTCAAGAGCTGGGGCCTGACCATCGCCAAGGCAGGCGTCGGCACCATCGCCGCGGGGCCGGTCAGCGACAACATCGAGGGACGGGTTCGTACGTACGCGGCGACCGGCCGGGCTCTCGCCGTGGGGGAGAGCTCCAGGATTCTGGAGATCGGGACGGTGGCTGCGGACGAGATCGTGGCGGCCCGGCTGGAGATCGAGCCCGGAGCGCCCGTCGCGGTGCGCCGACGAGTGGTCAGCCGCAACGGCGTTCCGGTCCACTACTCCTCCAGCTACTACCCCGCCTACGTGATCAGCGCGGTACCCGAACTCACCGAAACGGTGAGCACCGGAGGATCCCGTGAGCTCGCCGCCAAGCGGCTCGGCAGCCGCCAGAAGAGCGTCGTCGAGGAGGTGACCAGCCGTTACGCGACCGACGTCGAGAAGGACGCGCTGGGACTGACCGGGCAGGTGATCGTCACCCAGATCGTGCGGACCGTGCACTTGAGGGACCAGCGCATCGTCGAGGTAGGCGTCAAGATCGTCAGCGCATCGACGGTCCTGAAGTGGCGTACCGAACTCGACATCGACGACGAAGACCAGAGCGAGGAGCAAGCCCAGCCGTAGGCCTGCCCTTCCACGAGAGGTCCCCGCCGATTTCGGTGGGGGCTTCGTCGGTTCCCGCCCTCGTCGATCACCCTCGGCAGGGACCATCCCGCATCTACGCTTGTCCTGCTGGCCGTTGACACCACCGGCCCGGGGGAGAGGACGCTCCATGCCGGACGAAGCGAAGAACGCGCTGGTCGCAAGGCGCATCGCGGAGCTCGAAGCGGAGCTCCACAAGTTCTCGATCCTGCTCTCGAACCTCCAGGAGTCCCCCGACAGCTCCGGCCACCGGTACGCCACCGAGCGGATCGAAGCCATCGTCGAGGAGATCGAGACCCTCAAGGCACCGCCGGTCGAGGATCAGCCGGCCAAGGACGCACCGCCCGTGCACACCGTCCTCTTCGTGTTCAGCGTGATCCTCATCGTGTACGGGCTCGCCCAATCCGCATGGGGCGCCGTGGTTCTCGGCATCGGCCTCGCCGTCGCCTCCGCCGTGGCCAAGGTCAAGACCACCACCACAGCTACTGACGGCCGTCAGTAGTCCCCTGTTCCTACAGACGAGTGCAGGTCAACGCGTTGCGCACCCCTCGTCAGTAGGTGCTCGTCAGTAGGTCCGTCAGTAGATCGGCCGGGCCCCTGCCTGCGGCTCGACTGTGGGGCGCCTACCGTCAAATGGCATGCGCGGCCACCTCCGGACGGCGACCGCGGGCGCGCTGGGCGACTTAAAAGCAGCAGCGGCGGGGGAGGGGTGCCCGGGTGGCCCTCCGGCGACCGTGCGCCGGCCTCCTCGGTGGCTCGGACCGTACCCCCGGATCACGGATGCGGGCGCGTGAGGGGCACGGACGCTGATGCCGTGGCTGGCGGGGAGCTGGCAGCTGCCGCGATGTAGCCGAGCCCGGCACTCTCGCGCCGCTCGTACACGCATCGTCGTGGCTGAGGACGAGTGCGGGCCCGGACGGGGCACAGGTCACCACGGGCGCGTCGGGCTAGCCCTCGTCGTCGGGCTCGACCTCGAACAAACCCGGCTGCTCCCGTACCCGCGCCGTCCGCTCGACCGCGACCAGCCACGGATTCCCAGACGGAGCCGGTGGAAGCGGTATCGGCGAGGCCGTCATCGCGCTCCGGCGACGGGCCTTGGGCGCGGGCAACGGCACAACGACCGGGGGAGCTGCCGGGGGATCCGGCACCGCCGGGGCCGGGACCCACGCCACTTCCGCCGGCTCCACCACGTCCTGGCCCCGCAGCTCGACGGGTGCCCCCACACGGCGGTCATCGAAGTTGCGCAGCATGTACGACTTCTGGCGGCAGGCAGGGCTGCATGTCTTGCGCCGGCGCCCGGACCCGCGGGGCTGCTCGATCCGCTTCCCGCACACGTTGCAGGTCACCAGGTCGCCCGCGTCCTCGACCGCCGGGTCTCTCTCGCTCATGCCCGCCAGTCTCCCATTTCGTCACTGACGAACCGTCCATTTCGTCACTCACGAAACAGGGATCCGGGTCTTACGTCAGTGACGAAATGAGGCGGTCGTCAGTGACAAAAAGAAGCCGATGCCGGGGCGGAGAGCATGGCCCCCGGCCCTCCTACGCGCTGACCTGCGGCGATGCCGGGCACCCCCGGGCTCGGTTTTTGACCTGCCTGACCTGTCATCGCAGGTCAGGACTTGGCAGTGATGTGGCTCGGCTTGCCACGTTGCCACATCGCTGGCAGGCCACCGGCAGGTCGCTGCCAGGCCAGGACCACATCGTGGCGGGCCACGGGCCCGTCAGCGCCACATCGCGGCAGGACCCTGGCAGGCCGAGCTGTCGAAAGTTTCTCTACTGGATCAAGGCGCCTTCGGCGCGCGGCCCGCCCGCCGGCGGACCGCCATCGACAGCGAGGACCAGGAGCCGCGGCGACGTCGAGCACCAGGACGTCGCCGTCGATCGCCGGGAGCATCGCTCCGCCACCAGCCTGCTCAAGAGCGGTTACCGGTTACCGGTTACAGGTCCTGTGGCCGCCAGGTTCGCGCTGCTCAGGGCAGACGGGGGCAGCGCTCCGGCCTGTAACCGGTAACCGGTAACCGCCGGCTTGCTCGGGCTCGGTCCGCCGGCCTTTCCCTCCGATCCGTCCCGGGCCTGCGCCAGCATCCCCCGAACGGCGCACAACCGATCCCGTCCGGGAATCGTTCAGCAGACCGCCGCACCCCGGCACCTGCGCCAGGGCCTCGCGTGACTTCTCCACGCGAGGCCCTGGGCTGTTTGCGGCTACCGCGCCGACCACACCGGGCAGGCCGCCTCGTGGACCGTGGTCATCAGCACCGTGCCGCCTCGCCAGCCGCGCACCCGTTCCACCACACAGCAGTCGTGCTCGCGTTCCCAGGCCGGAACCCGGGCCCGGACTGGCTCCCGCTCCTCGGGCAGGTCCACGACCGCCTCGACGGGAAAACCACGCCAGCGCCTGCGCGACCTCACAACCAACCCACCCCTCCCGAACTCACCAGTCATGCCTCCATCCTCCCCGGCCTCCGTCGCCGTTGACGTACGACAACGCGGACCAGGAGCACAGGCTTCTGCGGCCTAGTAGCCCTTGTCGGGCGGGCAGTCAGGGCATACGTCGGTCTGGTGGTAGGCCGTCGGGCGGCAGAACTGCCAGCCGGCCTCCCTGGCGCGGATGTGGATGCCCGGCGCTTCGGTCTCGGCCTGGCCGTCGTGGAAGACGGCATCGCATCCGCTCTGGTCACAGGTCATCGTGCCGATGGGACGGGTGCCGAGCCCGGTGTACGTCACGGTCATGTGCGCGTCCTCCGATCAGCAGCCGCAGTCACAGAGGCAGTTGTCCCGGCAGGGACGGCACTCGTCACAGCAGTGGGTCGTCATGGCCACCACGCTACCGATCGGGAACGCGGGCCCACCCGTCTTCACGAGACCGGGGGCAGCGGGATCGCGATGGACGCGACGATGCCGTCCATGGCGTCGTTGAGGACCGCCTCGCGCTCGCCCGGCTTCATCGCGGTGAGCACCGTGGTGGCGCCCTTCGCGTCGAGGGAGAACGCCACGGCGGCCTGGGTGTCGGCGCCCGGTACGCGGGGCAGCTTGACGCGCCGCAGGGCCTTGCGCGAGGGCGGGCTGATGACGGGCCCGCCGTTGGGGCCGAACAGCTCCAGCGCGGTGTCCGGGAGCGAGCCGCCCAGCTCGACACGGCGGTTGAGGGTGCTGATCACCCAGGTGGTGAACAGCTTCCCGAAGTCGTCGGTGAGCGTCACGGACAGCTCGGCGATCAGCCGGTCCTGGCACGGCAGGCACCGCTCCAGCCCCGCGGCCACCAACGTGTCGCAGCGTTCGGAGTGCCAGGAGTCCTCATCCTCCGGCAGCTGGTGAACGCCGTCCTTCTCGCAGATCTGCGTCGTCATGCCCAGCACGGTAGCGACACCGCCCGGCGAACAGCCTTCGAACGGATTCCCCACACCCTTGCATCAAGACCCGACGGTGCACCCCGCGACGTCCAGCGCGCTGGCGATGAGGGTCTGTTCGTCGGCGGAGAGCGGGCGGG
>NZ_JBWJVM010000125.1:0-17619 GCF_056428985.1 Streptomyces sp. CA189
TCGCGGGGCGGGCCGGCCTACTCGCAGGCCCGCCGCCACAGCTGCACCCGGTACACCTCGTACCCGTTGTGCTGGTGCTCCCAGTTCTTCTCCCAGTCGGGCCGCGCGTTCTCCGGTGTGCGCAGGACCTTGACCCGGTAGTTGCCCGGGCCCGCGAGGGGCATCGGTGGGTACTCGCTCCCCATCAGAGCGAAGAGGACGACTGCACCCTGGGGGTGGTTGTCGTCGTCCCCACGGCACTCCAGGTCTGCTTCCCCGACAGTGAACTCCGTCGCCTCAGGGGCGGGTGGCGAGGCGTCCCACAGTTCCATGCGGACGTCTGCATGGTGGCTCTGGATGGTGCTCGGGACGCTCAAGGCTCCCTTGCCGACGCCGAGAGAATCATGGAACGTCGGGGGTACCGGCACTTCCTCGCCCAGCTGATAGCCACAGTCCCAGATGTAGAACTGGCTGTAGTCGATGCTCACTGTCACTGTCTGGGCGCGCAGTAACTGGCTCATGACCGGCGAGTGTCCCACACTCCGCTCGCCCTGCGAACGGAGCTCGCCTGCCCAGGGCGCCTTTTCGGCACTTCCGTCAGGGCATCCGCGTGGCCGCGGCGATCCGGTCGGCGTAGGTGCGGCACGCCTTGCGCCCGGCGGGGGCGGAGCCGTCACCGGCGAGTGCGGCGCACTGCTTCAGCACGGCCTGGTGGAGTGCGAGCGGGGCAGTGACACGCACCGAGTAGCCCTGTCCGCGGCGGACCGTCCGGCCACCGCGCAGCGCTTCACGGATCTCCGCGACATCGGTGGCCTTGAGGTGCTCGGCGAGCAGGCCGGGCACGTCGATGGCGTGCGGCTGCTCGGGTTCCTGTTCCTGGTCCCGGGCGTCGGCGGGCACTCCGTCGCGTTCCGCCAGGACGTCGCCGACGTCGCGGGCGCCGGCCGCGTCGAGCACCCTGCGGATGGTCTTGGGCGCGACGCCGTACTGCCGGGCGAGCGCTTTCACCGCGGCGCCCTGGCCGTACGCCTCGACGACATCGGCGGCCTGGTCCTCATCGAATGCGGCCGGGCGCCCCAGCGTCTTGCCCGCTGCCTCGGCGGCGGCGACACCTTCCTTCGTGTTCTCGCTGATCATGTCGCGCTGGAATTCCAGGACCCCGGCGAGCATCGTGACGAACAGCTTGGTCTGCGGGTCGTCGGCGGCCAGATCGAAGCCGGACCATGCGCCGGTCGCGATGCGCAGGTGCAGTCCGCGCCGCTGGAGGACCTCCCGGATCTGGATGACGTCCTTGGTCGAGCGGAACAGCCGCGCGGCGTCCGCGATGCGGATGTCGTCGCCGACCGCCGCCTCATCGAGCAGCCGGCGGAACCCGGTTCGGTTGATCGCGTAGACGCGGGACGATGTGGCCGGGTCCTCGTACCGGGGTGCGCCGGACTTGAGCAGACTATCCAGAGAATGAAGTTGGCGGGCATTGGTCTGCTTATCGGTGGAGTGACGCAGATACAGGCGGTCCGCCACTAATCGCCCCTCTTTGTTCGTCCGGCGAGGTGCCGGATCACGACCGTAAGGGGGCTAAATAGGGAGGCGCAACTGCGGAGCGGTCTCGATTGGATCGGTGCGCCAGTTTGCCCCGCTATGCCCGTCTCGGTTCATTGGATCGATCCGAGGGGGCGCAATCGACCGATTCCGCCCCCACCTGTCATTCGACCCGAGCCCATCTGTATGCGTACGGGTTCGCCGGTTCCTGTCCGAAGGCACCGGGGTGCGTCGTAGGGTGACGCCCTGATCGTGGAGGGGAGACCACAAGTGACCGAGGGAAACCAAGGTGGGACTGGGGGCGGTATCGACTACGCCAGCATCACGGGACCTGACGGGCGCGAGCAGCTGATGCCTGGTGTCGTCCCGGTGTCGATGGAGGGCATCCAGACGCCGGAGCGGGTCGACTTCGGCATCGGCGGCCTCGGCCAGTGGCGCATCGAGGTGCGCGCCAAGGACGGCACGCTGCTGCACACGTCCGAGGACGGCTGGCACGAGGAGGACTTCACCCTCGCCGGGTTCCCCACCGACTCCCCGGCCGGGGCGCTCGCCCTGCAGGAGGCCCTCAAGGCGCGCTACCGGTTCGCCGAGATCGTGTGGCGGCCCGGGGTGATGAACAGCGTCGACGAACAGCGGGCCCTGGCCCACCGGGCCCTGTCCGTCGCGGCCACGGACCGCGCCAGCGCGCGGGAAGCCACCGAGGCGGCGGAAAGGTCACTGCGCGAGGCCCTGCCGCTGGCCCAGGCCGCCGGGATCGGGCCGGGCGAGATGGCCCGCCGTACCGGGTACGCCCGCAGCACCATCACCAAGGCCCTGAACAGCCCCGGCACGCTCCCGGATACCGCCGCCGTGCCCGCGCCCGCGGAAGCACGGGAGTAGCCGCCGTGCGCAGAGCAACCGCGATGGCAACTGCGGCGCCGACGGCCGAGGTGTGGGTGGTGGACACGGTCGAGGCCGACACTTTCGCCGGGCGCGTCTTCGAGGCATCCCGCATCCTGCCCCTCGTTCTGGTCTCCACCTCGCGTCACAACGGCGAGCGCCCGCTGGTTGACCCGGCCCGCCTGGCGGCCCAGACGGCCGGGCTGGCCGATGTCGCGGTGATAGCCGACGACGCGGCGAGCTGGGCTCTGTCGAACCGGCTGCGGCGAATGAGCGCATGGGGCGGAGCCGTGCGCATCTACCTGCCCGACGCCACCGAGGCCGACCCGTGGGAGCGCCACCCGCTGATCCGCGTCGACGCGCACCGGCCCGCCGTCGCCCTCGCGCAGATCACCGCCCGCCTGCGGACAGCCGCGGGCCTGCCCGCCACCGCCCCCGCGCCGCTGACCGTACTGCCCGCCCCGCGCACGCCGCCCGAGAACACCGACCGTGTCCGGGAGCGTGACGACGCCCGGCACGACGCCGAGGTCACCCGCCTTGCCGCCCAGCTTGCCGAGCGTGACCGGCTGCTGCGGGAGAAAGACGAGACGATCGCAGAACTGCGGCAGCAGGTACAGAAGCTGACGAAGCAGCTCCGCGCCGGTCGCGAGGCCGGCGAGCCGGAAGCCGCGCGCGTGTACGCGGACCCGGAACGGCAGTTCCGCCACGAGGTCGAGCAGCACTGGCTCACCACCGTGCCGGAGGCCGAACGCGATGCCCAGCCGATGGCCACCTACCGGCTGGGGCGGGACTGGCTCACCTCCCTCTCGGAGATCGAGCTCGCAGGCCGCCCCAAGATCGTGGAGGTCGTTGTCGAGGTCCTCACCGGACGTGCCGTGGACAGCACCGCCCGCCGACTGCGCCGGATGCGCACCGGCCCCGGCGGCTCCCCGCCCCGCGTCCGAGAGGACGGGGCGGTGGCCTGGCGCTGCGACATCAAGCACGGCACCGCCAGCGCCCCGCGGCTCATGTGGTGGAAGCTCCCCGACAACACCATCGAACTCGGCCGGGCCGCCGCCCACGACGACATGCAACTGCGCTGAAGACCACACGCAGCACGGTCGGCACGCTCCCCGCCTTGACGACACGACCGACACGGACAGCGATAACGATCACTATGCGTTACATGTCTGGTGGCCGTAGCTATACGAGGACTGGGCCTGCACGAGAGGAGCCCCGCGTGGGCACATACGAGGAAGACGTGGCCGTCGCGCTGCGCGAGCGCCGTGCTTCCACCTGTACTTGTGGCGCGAGCAACCCGCCGCACTACGACGCCTGCCACGACTGCGGCAAGCCGCTGGTGACGTGCGCGACCTGCGGCACCGTCAGCCCGCAACGGTACGGCGGCTGCACCGAGTGCGGATGCGAGAGCGCGGCCGAGGCGCTGGGCGCGCACGAGGAGGGCTACGAGCTGACCCACGCCGAGTTCGTGAACCTCCAGGTCGGCCCGCGCAAGGTCGGCGGCCGCTACCGCCTCGGCACCAACGGCGACGCCTACGAGGTCCTGGACATCGAGCGGGAGCGCCCGGCGGGGACCTGGCCGTCGTGGCAGATCACCGTCCGGTGGCTGGCCGACGGCGGGACCACCTCGCACTGCACCCGCTGGGACGACCAGCGCGACACCGTGGTCGAGCAGCCGATCACGGAGACCCTGCCGTAGGCGCCTTTCCCCCAACATCCCACGGCGGTAGAGCCACACGACAACGCGGGCCCCGGCTCCCCCTCCGTGAGGGGAACCCGGAGCCCGCGGGTTATCTGGCCAGACTGACCAATGAGCTGGTGGCCTCTGACAAAGTGGGGTCTGGCTGTTCCGCCCCGCGGTGGTCGACCACCGCGGCCCGTACGACCGATGGGACAGGAGAGCATGATGAAGGATCAGAATCCGGTACTTGCCGGTGTGGAGCAGGCCTCGTGGTCGGCTGAGGACGGCACGGCGTACGAGGTAGCCCTGGAAGGGATCAACCACGTGGTGGGGGCTTTCTCCGGGCTGATCGGCCGGGCTGAGAAGGCGGGCGATGTCGTTCGCGCCGGTGAACTGGCGGCCGAGCAGGGCGAATGGGCCGCCCGACGTAAGACCCTCACTCCGGAAGACAGGGCCGCGGTGGACGCGGTCACCACCGAGTCGTCCCAGAAGCTGGCGCAGCTGCGGAACGCCCAGTGACGGAGATCGACCGCACCCTCTACGTCCTGTCCGAGGCCGAGAACGAGCGGATCTTCCGCGAGCGGATCGTCCCGCAGCAGCTGGCCGGTACGCCGCAGCAGCAGCCCATCGCGATCATCGTGTCGGGGCAGACCGGGGCAGGCAAGACCGCGATCACCTCCGCGGTGACCAGGGCGCTGGCGGCTCGGGGGGAAGCCGTCAACATCAACCTGGACACGTGCAAGCCGCACCACCCGATGTTCGACGAGCTGATGGCGGCGGACGACACCACCGCCGGCGCGTACACGAGCATCGACGGCCACAAGTGGATGGAGAAGTCCGAGGCTTACGCCATCGAGCAGCGCTTCGACATCATCATGGAGTCGGCGATGCGCGACCCTCGCGACTTCGAGGAGCCCGCGGCCAGGCTGTGGGCGGCGGGCTACTGGATCGAGGTCCCCGTGGTCGCCGTCCACGAGTCGGAGAGCTCGCTGGGCGCCCTGGACCGCTACATCCAGCAGGTCGAGGCCTTCGGACAGGGCCGGAAGATCGACCGCCCCATTCACGATGCCTGCTACGTCGGAGTCGTACGCAGCACCGGAAGCATCGACGCGGGGCCCCTCGCCCACGTCGTCTTCGTTGTGCGCCGCGACGTGTCCGTGGTCTACCGCAACCAGCTGGACGCCTCCAACGTGTGGATCAACCCGGCCGACACCCCGGGTGCGGTGGAGCGGGAGCGCAACGCCCTGTGGTCCGAGCAGAAGTCCCTCCAGTTCGCCGCCGGGACGGGCCGGACTCTTCAGCGGATCGAGGCGCTGCCACCGGAGATGCGGGATGAGGCACGCCAGGAGCTGGTGCGCGTGCTTCAGCTCGCGAAGCCGCTCGTGCACC
This sequence comes from Streptomyces sp. CA189, assembly GCF_056428985.1. NCBI lineage: Bacteria > Bacillati > Actinomycetota > Actinomycetes > Kitasatosporales > Streptomycetaceae > Streptomyces > Streptomyces sp. CA189. The sequence goes on from NZ_JBWJVM010000125.1 coordinate 5,468, forward strand.
CCGCCGCGACCGGCGCCATGCAGCGCTCGCTCGGACCGCTGTGGAAACCCGCGCTGCCCGTAGTCCGGACGAACGCTGCGAGGAGCCGCTCCTCCACCGGCACCAGGGGACCGGCCGTCGGCGGCCCACGCCACGAATCCCCGCCGCGCTCCACCGGAACCGAGCAGCCGCGCCGGCCAGGCCTCGGCCGCTGAGCTCATTCCCTGGTGCCGCGGCGAAACAGCCGCACACACCGAAGCGGGCCCCGGCTCTCCCTCGCACAGAGGGGGAGCCGGGGCCCGCTTCCGTCTGCCCGGGCGGGGCAGTCAGGTGCGTTCCTCCGCCTCGAAGACCTTCTGGCAGTCCGCGCACATGATGGTGCGACGGCTCAGCGTCCGCGGTGAAACCCGGATGGTGGTCGGCGGGGTGCACCCGCAGACGGCCTTCGAGTAGTTGCGCTCCTCCTTCTCCGGCCGGGACGGCGCTTCCTCCTCCTCGGCTTCGTCGGCCGTCTCGCCATCAGCTCCGGTCTTCTGCTTCTTCCCGGCGCCCTTCTTCCTGGTCGGGGAGAAGACGGATTCAGGGGTGCGGAAGGCCTGGATCGCCTCGTCCAGCGCCGCAATGTGGTCGGCGTAGGTCTTCGCCCCCTCGTCGCTCAACGTCGTGCCGGCGAAGCCGTATTTCTTCTTCCACTTGTCCGTGACGTTCAGTCGCTGCGTGAGCCCGAGGTCCTCGGCTGCCTTCCGGAAGAGCTTGTTGTGGTACTGGCTGGCCGAGCAGCCGATTTCACCACGGCCCCGGTTCAGCCCGTGGGCGGCCTCGTGGACCAGGTAGCCGATGACCTCCCGTGCCCCGTCCTTGAGGGACTCGGCCGACACCAGTACCTCGTGATGGGAGGCGTCTCCCTCACGCGCCGCCCAGCGGTTCGGGGCGAAGTGCGCCAGTTCGACCGAGCTCTCCCGCCCTGCGGTCGCCATGGTGACGACCGCCTCGGGCACGTCGGGATGCTGTTCCCGGATCGCGTTCCACGTCTCCACGAGGACGGCGGTGACGGCGACGCCGAGTTCACCCACGGACTTGACCGGCAGGTCGGGGACGACTTCGAGCGACGGCGCGGGCTTGGGCTTGGGGATGGCGGCTTCGGCAGCCTCGATGCTCATGGTCTCAGCCTAGAGGAAACTCACCTCTTAAGAGGTGAGTTTCTGGGGTGAGTTGGCGCTCGCAGCTTGACGGCTTCGGACATGGGCGAGTCCCTGCCGGGTCGGCCCGGCAGGGACTCAGGATGCCTGCGCCCACGGAGGGGGTGGTGCAGGCTGGTCTACTCGGGCCGCTCGACGTCGAGCAGGACTCCGGCGCCGACGCGAAGGACGCGGCCGCTGACGAAGCGGATGGTGAGGGTCAGTCCCCCTATGGCTCCGGGAGACGAGGAGGGCGTGCCGTCCACGGTGTGCATCGTCCCGTCGTCCAGTCGGACAAGGTCGTTTCTGCGCACGGTCGCGGCTACGCGCGGAGTGCCGGTCACGGTACCGGCGCTCACTGCGTGGTGGCCCGTAGTTCGGGCAGCTCGTCCGCGGCGGTGTTCAGGATCTCGGCGAGCCGGGTGGCGAGCCCCGCGTTGCAGCCACCCAGCTCGACCCTCCCGTTGCCGTTGACGGGCAGGCCCGCACCCAGGCTCGGGATGGTGATCCCGACGCGGGCGAGTGCCTCCTTGAGGCCCTTCGCGGCGGCTTCGCCGGCACGCATCGCGTCCGAGTCGGCGCGCCTCATCTCCGCGCGTTCCTTGGCCGTCATGGTCATCGCTCTACCTCCGCCGTCTCGTACAGGGTGGCCAGTGGGATCTCCCACTCTCGACCACCGTTGGCATCCACGCGGCGCAGGTACGCCACCCGCTGAAGCTCTTTGCCCGACACGGGGTGGCGGTGTATCACCAGCGCTGTCACCCTCCACCGCTCCTGGGCGAGGTCCGTGAAGACCTTGGTCCGCAGGGCGGCGGGGAGCTCGTCAGCGTCGCAGTACTCCAGCTGCGCCATGCGTCAACCGTAGGACGACATGACGCTGCCTCAGGGGACAGGCTGTCCCCCCTCGTCAGGGGGGACAGCCTGTCCCCCCTGACGGCGCCCTGGCAGGTCAGGCGGCTACGCCGATGTCGTCGGCGAGCTGGTGGGCGGTGTAGGCGAGTGCCCCCGTTGCTGTGCGCTCCAGGTCTACGGCGAGGGCCCGGCCGGAGGGTACGTACCGCACGGCCTCGGGGGAGGTCTCGTAGGCCAGGCGGAGGTACTGGAGGGCGCTGGCCTTCTCCCTGCGGACGTACTCGGCCTTGGCGGCGTCCAGGAAGAGCCTGGAGCGGCGTTCGACGGAGGGGATCGAGGCGGGGTCGGCGTCGGTGAGCTGCTGGAGAGCGATGCCGGGTGTCCGCAGGTCGGCGCCGATGGTGACCGCGTGGACCAGGACGTTGCCGGTGCCGAACATCGTCCAGGGGTGCGCGTAGCCGCTGCCCAGGTTGGTCGCGGTGCGGTCGGCTTCCCCGTGCCAGCGCCACGCGTCGCCTTCGCGGCTGTCCTGGGCGGCGGTCACCGCGGCGTGCAGGCACAGGCTGCCGAAGATGCCGCGCAGGCGGTTGCTGCCGTCCTCCAGCTGGGGGCGCAGGGTGTCGGCGGCGTCGGCGACCATGCGCAGAGCTTCTTCGGTGTGGCCGGAGACGCGCAGTCCGTTGCCGATGATCCAGGCGGCGCTGGCGAGGGCGATCGGGTCGTCGGCCTGCTCGGCGGCCATCCGGGCGCGGTCCACGATCACCCAGTAGAGCTCGGGTTCGACCACGTGTGCCACGTATTGCTGGGCGAGGGCGTACGTCTCGGAGAGGATGACCGAGGCCCTGCGCTTCTCGGCGCCTTCGGCGGCCCGCACGGTGGCGTGGCCGGTGTGGATCAGGCCGGGCAGGACGGAGGCCACCGCGGTGCGCTGGTCGCGGGCGCGGTGCCAGATGTCCCAGGCCTGGCGGACGCGTCCGGCGAGGTGCCCGATGTCCTCGGGCGTGCCGGCCGCGGCGAACAGCGGTGCGTGGATCGCGGCGCGGAGCGCGGGGACGCCGGGGTGGGTGACCTTGCCGCCGTCCTCGATCGGCACCGAGACGTCGGCGCGGGTGAGCTCGCTGGCGTTCTGGCAGCCCAGGACGCGAGCGAGGGTCACGACCATCGACAGCGAGCGGACCACCCGGTCCCCGCGTTCGACCTTCTTGACCCAGTCCTCGCTGCGGCCCACGAGACCTCCCAGGGCCGCCCGGCTGAGGCCTCGGTGTTCTCGGCGAGCTTTCATGAGTTCGCCGTCGACCGTCATGTGCGTGGATTCATCAGGCATTTGAGCCCCCTCGGCAGGGATATACCCGCCAGCGTAGGGGGTTGCCCGGGCGGCGGCCGAAAATCCGTCGGGATCACCGGCCGCCGGCCGGGTCAGTCCTCGGGGCGGTTCCAGGCGCTGGGCACGATGCCGGGGATCCGGTGGTCGATCTGGTGCTCGCCCTTGGTGCAGCCTGCGTACGGCCCGGTGGAGGGGCGCAGCTCCCGCAGACACGGGTCCAGATGGTCGCGGTGCCAGGTGGAGGGGCCGGTGTAGCCGCAGCTGGCGGGGTCGGTGAGCTCTTGCCAAGCCAACCACAGGGCGTGCAGGCGGGCGACGGCGACGGGGTGCTCGAACCACAGGTGGCACCAGCGGGCATCACTGCTGGGTTCGGCCAGGTAGCCGGGGACGAGTACACCCTCGACCCACTCGATCAGCAGCCGAAGCTCTTCGTCATATTCGGGGGAATCGAGCAGCAGGATGAAGGGAGGGTACGACGCCTCCTCCTCTTCACCTTCCCCGTCGCCGGGTTCATCTCCGGCGGCCGCCTCGCCGTCCGCGGAGGGCACGCCCTGGTCGGCGACGATACCGTCGCTCAGTGCCCGGACCTGGCCGGTCAGGCGGGCGACCTCGGCCTTGAGGTCTTCGAGATCCTGGAACATCCCGACCGGCACCTCGAAGTCGGGCAGGCCCTCGTCCTCGCCCTTGCCCTCAGGCATGCGCGTCGAGATCTTCGGAGGGTTCGGCGGCATCGGCTTCGGGCGCGGGCCGCGCGGCCACGCGCTCCTCGTAGGCGGCAACAGCCCGCTTCGTGATGGCCGCTTCCTCGGCCTTCATCTGCGGCCCGATGTGCGCCATCGCTTCCTCCGCATACCAGGGCCGCAGGCCGATCTGCGCGACGGGCATGCCGGTGGACATCAGCAGGGCGCTGCCCTTCTTCATCGAGCGAATCTCCGCCGGGTCCATCACTTCCTCGCGCTGCTCGGAGTAGGAGCGGCTCGTGCCTTCCTTGCCCTTGGAGTAGGAGCCGCGCTCGACCGTGCGCTTGCCGGTGAGCGTGCTGATGTCCTGCGCGAACTTCGCGTCGTCGATGCCGACCCCGATAATTTTCTTGGTGGCCGCCGACCACATGGAGTCCATGCCGACCTCGCCCCAGCTGCGCACGCCCTGGCGGTAGGACTGGAGGATGACCATGGGCGTGATGCCGCGGGAGCCGAGGTGGGAGTAGAGGTCGGGGAGGTCGGCGATGCGGCAGATGTTCGCGGCCTCGTCCAGGACGGCGCGCATCGGCTCGGGCAGGCGGCCGCCGTTGCGCTCGCCCGCCTCCGTGCCGGCCGTGAACACCGAGTCGGCAATCGCGGCCACGAGAGCGCTTGACGGGCCGCCCTTCTTGCTCAGCAGGTAGAGCGTGTCCTTGGAGGTCGCGAATGCCTCGGGGTCGAAGCGCGGGCGGTCGCTGTTGTCAGGGGTGACCCACGCCATGACCTTCGCATCACGCAGAGCACCCATGGCCGTTCGGGCGTTCTGGTAGATACCGGATTGGGTCTCCTCGGCGATGTTGATCGAGGAGTCGACCTGTTCGGCGAGTACCGGCTCGTGCTCGTAGAGCACCCGCAGCGGTGCCTTCTCTCGCGGGTCGGCCAGCCACCTCATGACCTCGCGGACGGTGACGCGCTCCCACCAGGCCGCCCGGAAAAGTCCGGTGAGGAGGTCTCCGGCGGACTGGCTCCAGAAGGGGTCCGCCTGTTCCGAGGTGATCTGGTTGACGAAGTGGGTGGCGAGCCGCTCGGCGCCCTCCAGCGTCTCGGCCTGGGCGACCAGGTCGAACCACATGCCCCGCTCGGCCTGGGCGACGCCTTGGGTGTCGAAGAGGAACGTCTCGCCAACCCCGCCGCGGGCCGCAACCGTTGCGGCGTAGACGTCGGCCTTGTTGCTGGTCATCAGCAGGGCGCCGGGCGCCTCGTCGGCAACCGGGATCGCCAACGACGTGGACTTGCCGGCGCGCGGCGCCATGATGGCGACGTAGGTGTCCTCGTCACTGCCGCGCAGTTCGACGCCTGAGGGCATGTGGTCGCCGAGGAGCACACCGCGGTCGCGGGGTGCGATGTCCCTCGGCTTCACATCCTTGAGGGAGGCGCGCAGGCGGGTCGCGGTGCGGGCGGCGGCCTTGGGAGCCAGTTCGCGGACCTGGTGCAGGGTGGCGAGGCTGTCGGGGTTGCGGAACCAGCGGATGCTGACCCGCAGGCCCCAAACAACCAGGGCCACGACGGCAACGTCGAAGAGCCCGGCGCCGACGGCCGAGGCGGTCTGGGAGTGCTCCCACACCTGGGCCCAGTCGGTGGCCATGCGGTAGACGGTCAGCGGTGCGGCGGGCGCCACATCCTCGCCGGTGACGAACGCGCCGGCGGCGGCCCCGGCCCAGGTGGACGCGGACAGCAGCACCACCCCGCCGAACAGACTGCCCCCGAACGCCCACGCCTTGTCGTCTTCGGTCATCATCGGCTGACACCCCCGGTGGTCGTGGTCCGGCGCAGGTTGTTGTCGGTGCTGTAGAGGCCCTTCTCGGTCTGGGTCAGCTCCATCGACGCGGCGATGCCGGGCCGGGTGCCGACCTTGACCAAGTACTTGCCACGGCCCGGGTGGCGGGCGCCTTCCTCCTCGACCGGTCGGCCCTCGCCGTCCTCGGAGACGGTGGGGTCGATGTCCAGCCCGGTGGAGGTCGCCGACGACCAGGAACCGATCATCATCCGCTCCTGCTCGGTGAGGGAGCGCTTGCCGGTGACGCGCCGCAGCTCCTCCTCCGAGGAGGCTCCGATCACCCACGTGTCGCACCTGTCCATCAGCCCCCTCGCTTTCGCGCGGTCCTGCTCGGTGGGCAGGGCCTCGACATCGAGCAGGGAGTGCGTGACGTAGATGGTGACGTCGTCCGTCGTACGGTTCAGGCGGCTGATCGCGTCCATCGCGTCGACCAGGCCCGGGCCCGAGCGCAGCGCACGCCACATCTCGTCCATCGGCAGGACCAACTTCCGGTCCATCAAGCCGATCGAGCGGGCCGAGTCGATGCTGCTGTAGGTGTAGGCCCAGGTCGCGATCATGCCTGCGGAGATCACGTCATTTCCGCGGGCGCGCAGCGCGGAGATGTCGACGCTGACGGCGGGCGCGTTGATGTCCAGCGGGGTGGTGGTCTGCCCGTCGAAGAGCCCGCGCAGCGGTCCTCCGATCAGGTTGTCCAGCCCGGCGATCACCGATCGCGTCAAGTCCTGGTAGCGCTCGCCCTCGGCGGCCAGCTTGTTGCGCAGCTCTTCCGGGGCGGCGCGCAGGACCTGCACGACATCGGTGACGATCGGGTCGACTCCCTGCCGTTGTCCGTCCGAGGCGAGGTGAACGGCGGTGTCCAGGGCGCTGCGTTCGACCTCGTCTGGCGTCCTGCCCAGTCCGTGCTTGGTCGACAGCAGAGCGACCAGGGTCTCCAGCCGGCGGCCGTTGAGGACGTCGAGCAGGGCCTGGCGGCGCTCCACGGGCAACGACTGCACGTGGCCCTTGAGGGGGCCGGAGTCCAGCGGGTTAATGCGGCCGATGCCGTCACCGATCCGTACGACGGACCCGCCCAGAGCGCTGATCAGGCCGGAGTACTCGCCCTTGACGTCGCCGGGAACACAGGTCATGTGCCCATACGCCGAATAGACCAAGCACATCCTTTTGACCAGCGCAGACTTGCCCGCGCCCGGCTGCGACATGACCCAAACACCGGGGTTAGTCGTCAACTTGCCCGTCCAGCCGGACGGGTCGATACACACCAGCTCCCCCGTCAGCACGTCCCGTCCAACGGGCACGCCGCGCGGCGGCAGGCCGGAGCCCAGCAAAAACGGGTAGATGCCGCCAACCTGCGTGGAGGGGCCGGTGTAGACGGTGCCCGCGTCCTCGACCGCGGAGCGGCCGCCGAAGCGCCCGCCCCAGCCGAGCCGCGGTGCGTACCGCTGCTTCAGCTTCTTCTCCGCCTGCCGCTCCTCGCGGGTCTGCGGATCGGCGGCCACGCGGATCACGCGCTTGGGTGTGGAAACCGCCGGGATTTTGGCCTTGCCTGCCATCGTCAGCCCTTCACCAGCGGGTTGTAGCCCAGCGGGAGCCCGGCCGCGAACACTGCGGCCTGGGCCCCGTACGCGGGCCTCATGCGGATCCCGCGCGTTGCCTTCACTGCACGCTCCAGTTCCTGGCGTGCGGCGGGCAGGTCGGCGGGGTTGCGGGCGGTAACCGTCACCATCAGGGTCCAGTCGACGACCGAGGCGCCGCCGGCGACCTGGGCCGCGGCTTCCTCCGCCCGCTGGGAGTCGGCCCGCTGGGACCACTTCGGCCGACCCTTGACCTCCGCGGTTGTCTGCTCACGCTGGCGGGCGTGGCTGATCTCCCGCTCCAGCACCGCCTCGCCCTCGTGCGGGTCCAGCACCTTGTAGGCCAGGGTGATCCGGCGCTGGAAGCGTCCTGGGGCCAGCAGCGGCAGCAGGACGCTGTAGGCGATGGGGCGGCGCGGCATCTCGCGCAGCACCCACGAGACGGAGACCCCTCCGTCGTGGGCGTACTCCTCCCAGTTGTCGTCAGCGGCCTGCGGCCCGCACTCGGCCCAGCTGAGCTCCTCGAAGTCCGCGTCCCTGGCGTTGAATACGGCTGGGTCGAACGCGGCGCGCACCAGGCGGCGCAGGTCGATGTCGGTGGCCCGGCGCTCGATGTCGGTCCCGGTCCCGGACAGGTCGAGGGAGTCGACGACCTTGAGTGCCTCGCCCACCTTGTCGGCGAGATCGACTGGGGGGTTCACGGTGGCGTTGGGGTCCACCGTGACCGACATGTACGGCGCGACCGAGGCGGTGGCGTGCGGGGTGATGCGCACGAGCTCGGCGACGATCTGCTTCGCGAGCTGCGGGGCGCCGGGATCCTGGCGGGCCGCCACGTCGTCGCCGAGGGCCTCGCCGGCGCCGGGGGTGATCTGGATGGTCACGCTGGCACCCTTGACCTGGTCATCGGTGCTCATCGCCTCCAGCACGGACGACCAGTTGCGCAGGCCGTTCTGCACGGACGCGGTGGGGGCCATCAGGCTCCCACCGGGGGCGAGGAGCGTGGTGACGGTCATGAAGCCGGTGGAGCGGTCGTGGACGACTCCGACCGGCTTGCCCGTGGTCGGATCGTGCGCCTTGACCAGGGTGGACGAGGCGCCGACGCCCGGCATGTCGAGCGCGTAGGGGTACTCCAGCAGCTGGCGCCGGTAGGCGTTCGCCTCGACCCGCGAGGCCCGCCGCCAGGACAGCCTCGCCCAGTAGTACGCCAGCGCCGACATACCGTGCCGTCGTGCTGCGGCCAGCCCGAGCACGAACAGCGTCGCGGGCACGCTGACCAGCAGAGTCGCCGGTGCCTGAGTGGCGATCACCCCGTCTGCCAGCAGGACCATGGCGGCGACCATCGTCGCCCCCTTGGACAGCCCGCCGATCCCGAAGGACCGGCGGACCCTGAAGCCCTTGACCATCAAGGTCGTGGGCACTTCGTGCGCTGTACTCACTTACTTACCCCCGCCGACTTCTCCACTTGCTCCCTGCACCGCGTCGTTGACGCCGTCCAGGACTGCGATCGCGATCCCAGCCGGGCCTGCGGCCGCAGCACCACCGGCGGTCCCCGCCGCGCCTGCCGTGCCTGCCGTTCCCGCAGTGCCCGCCGTACCGGCCGTACCTACCGCGCCTTCGGGGCCTGCGCTCTGAGCGGGGATCTTCGCGGCCGCTTCGTTGCGGCCTGCCTGCGCCAGAGCGTCGCCGCCGCCCTCGCCCTCGCCCTGCTTGCCCATGGTCTGCGAGACCATCTGGGCGTGCTGTACTGCGCTGGCCGGTGCGTCGCCGCCACCGCCACTGTCGCCCTTATCGCCCTTGCCGCCGATGTAGCCCGCCGCTGCGCCGAGCGCGCCGCTGGCTCCGCCTGAGGCCATACCACCGCCCACCGCTTCACCGAACGGGGCAAAGATTTTTGTGAGCGGTCCCGGCGCGAGGACGCCGAGGATCAGGGTCGCGCAGCCGCGCAGCCATTCGGCGAGGGTCTGGCTGTTCCCGAACTCGGCGAAGCCTGCGCAGACGATGACCGCCAGGATCGGCTTGTAGGCCACGATGGCAAGGCCGGAGGTAATGAGCCTGGGCGCCCATGTCCGGGTGACGTCCCCGCCTGTCCGGCCGGCTCCGGCGATGGGCAGCAGAAGGCAGATCAGCGGGATGGCCGACTGCCGCAAGAACACCATGACCAGCTGGATGAAGCCGACGATCAGCAGGACCTGCACCAGGCCCAACACCAAGATCGGGTTGGAGACGCCGTAGGGGATCATCACCTTGAGAATCCGGTCGTAGGCCTCCTTGTCGCTGGCGAACGTCTCATTCACCAGCCCGGAGGCAATCGCGTCCGAGATCGTCAGCAGGAGCGCGAACAAGCCCACCCCGACGGCGGACAGGAGCATGTTCTCCGCCCAGCCGGTCGCGGCCCGGCCTAGGTGTTTGACCTCTCCGGTGACTGCCATTTTCGCCGCCTGCCACATGACTCCCGCCGCGGCAATCAGCAGGCCTAGCCACATCAGCATCCCCGACAGCGAGGCGTCCTTCCCCCACAGCCCGGTGGCTTTCAAGTCGAGCGATGGCCCTATGAGGGCCACGGTCAGAACCTTCTTGATGACCCACTTCGCGCTGTCCTCGGCGGACTTGATGATGTCTCCCAGCACCGAGTCCCAGACGTTCTTCCACTCTTCCTTGATCTTCTTCTCGGCCTTGTCGCCGATCTTGTCGCACAGCGACCCGCCCTGGCCCGCGATGATCGAGATCAGCCCAAGGATCGGACTGGTACCGGTCCCGACAAGGCATATCCCCTCGATGCCGTTGCCGATAGGCCCATCCGCGCGGGCAGGCTGAGGTGCAGACACCGAGACACCGAGCGCCATGACCAGGGCCGCCAGCAGAGCGACCAGCCGATGCTTCACGACGCCTCCCGGATAGCAGTCCACCCGGACGCGTTGAACTCGGCATCGCCCGGCGCCACCATCGCAGGCACGGTCTTGCCCTTGGTCTCCGCCTGGGCCCGCAGGGTCGCGGCCAAGGTGAGCTTCCACTCACCGTCTTGCCACTGCGCGCCGGCCAGCGTGCGCGTGTAGGTGCCCTGCTCCTCGGCCATTTCGCCGTTCTTCTGCACGCCCCGGATCAGCATCCACACGCTGACCTCGCTCTCGGCCTTCTTGATGATCCGGTAGCCGATGACGTGTGTGCGGGAGTAGGCACCGGACGGCAGCGGCTGACCGGCCGCAACGCCCGCGTCCTTCGCGAGCGTCTTGTCCGACATCAGCGCCGCCATCTCGATCTGCTCGGCCGCCTTCGAAGACTGGTCGCCCTTGGACATGTACGAGTTGTAGATGCGCAGCTGCTCGTCGATGGTGGAGTGATCGCCCTCGACCCGGGTGGTGTTGGCGGCAGCCATCATGGCCACCGCCCCCTCGGCGCTCTGGGGGAATCCGACCTGGCTTCCCCGGCCGTCCTCACGCTGCCCCCGCGGCAACGCCACCCATCGCTTCGGCTCGGTCCAGTCCTCCGGCGGTGCGTAGGACGGCAGCGGGCTCGCCGTGGCGCTCACGCTCGGGAGGGGCGCCCCGTCCTTGGCCTGGTTCTGCCCCGCGCCCCCGTCACCCCTGAGCCAGGCGTAGCCCGTCAGGAGCACGACAGCCGCCAGCATCACTCCCGCGAGCCACGTCCCCTTCGTGTTCCAGGTCCCCCTCGTTCGCGACATGTCAGGCAGCCGTCGCGATGCCGTTGAGGATGGTGATCAGCGACCCCGCGAGCAAGACCGTCGCCACCCCGCCACCCATCCACTTGAACGGCTCGGATCCGCCGCCGTTTCGGGACTTGTCCGAGACCGCGAGCTTGTAGATGCCGAAGCCGGTGCCGCCGGCCCCCGCGAGGATCAGGAGCCACAGGGCGTATCCGAAGATCTTCTTCACGGGGCCGTCGAGCCCCGGGATCGTCGTCGGGGTCGAGACCGGAATCCCGTCCGCCGCCAGCGTCAGGAGTTCCACCGTCGTGCTCATCGTCTATCTCCCTCTATCTTCCGCAGCAGCTTCTGCGCCGCGGCCCTAACGTCCCTGTACTCCAGCGCCTCGTCTGGATCGCTAACGGCCCGAAGGACCGGCAGATACGGCACCCGCGCCACCCCCGCCAGGCGCCCCTCAAGGGCGCGCACCAGGTACCGGGCATCGGCAACGGGTCGGGTCGGCGCGTCGGAAACCAACACCAGCCACGGTTTCGGCAGCGGCCCCCACCGCTGGAGGAACTGCTCCACCTGCTTGGCCCCGTACACCGTCGTCTCGGCCAGGAGCACCGGCTGGGCCCCGTACGGAATCGGCTCGGCAGGACCCAGGACGCGAGCAGCGACGCCACTGTCGGCATCGCCATCGAGCATGCGCGCAACCGTCGCCACCGCAATGCCGTAGCCGTGAACCGGAATCAGCGCATATCGAAGTGCAACCGGCGGATGTGTGACCGGGGTTGGCGCCACCGGATGGGTAATCACACCGCAACTCCCCCCTGCATACGTACGTTTCCACCAAGGGCTTTGGGCCCGTGGGACTACAGAGGCTAGCGTGCACACCCGGGAATCCCGAGCCGCGTTTTCCCCGGTCACCGGAGGTAAGGCCGTATGGATTCGTCGACAAAGGGTGACTGCTCAGGTCCTTGAGTGACCTGCGCGTGCTCGCCTCGTTGGTCTGTCCGTGGGACTCGCGAAGCGTCAGCCGTCGTACGACGATCTCGTGCGCGTGATCGCGGATCTGCAGCGGGACGTGG
>NZ_JBWJVM010000126.1:0-16917 GCF_056428985.1 Streptomyces sp. CA189
CATCGCTCTGGCCAGCACAGTCATCACTGTCCGCTGCCTGATCCGACGCGCCTGGACCCTCTACCGCTGGGACACCCGCCCTCGAAACCCCCGCATCCGATGACCTACTGGCGGACACCCTAAGCCGCACATCAGGTCGTACGACGCCTGCGCGCCCCCGGACGCCGCTCGCTCGGCCGGTACACGCTCTCGCCGGCCTCCTTCGCGGCCTCGCGGCGCGCGGCCCCGTACTCCGCCAGGGCCTCCGCCAGCTTGCCCACGCTCGGCTCCGGCGACAGCACGTCGACCCGGAGCCCGTGCTCCTCGGCCGTCTTGGCCGTGGCCGGGCCGATGCACGCGATGACGGTGACGTTGTGCGGCTTGCCGGCGATGCCGACCAGGTTGCGCACGGTGCTCGACGAGGTGAAGAGCACGGCGTCGAAGCCGCCGCCCTTGATCGCCTCGCGCGTGTCCTGCGGCGGCGGCGAGGCGCGCACGGTCCGGTAGGCGGTGACGTCGTCGACCTCCCACCCGAGCTCGATCAGCCCGGCGACCAGGGTCTCGGTGGCGATGTCGGCGCGCGGCAGGAAGACACGGTCGATCGGGTCGAAGACCGGGTCGTACGGCGGCCAGTCCTCCAGCAGTCCGGCGGCGGACTGCTCGCCGCTGGGCACGAGGTCGGGCTTGACGCCGAACTCCACCAGCGCGGCGGCGGTCTGCTCGCCGACGGCGGCGACCTTGATGCCGGCGAAGGCACGGGCGTCGAGCCCGTACTCCTCGAACTTCTCGCGCACGGCCTTGACCGCGTTCACGGAGGTGAAGGCGATCCACTCGTAGCGGCCCGTCACGAGCCCCTTGACCGCCCGCTCCATCTGCTGCGGGGTGCGCGGCGGCTCCACGGCGATGGTCGGCACCTCGTGGGGCACCGCGCCGTACGAGCGGAGCTGGTCGGAGAGCGAGGCGGCCTGCTCCTTGGTGCGCGGGACGAGCACGCGCCAGCCGAACAGCGGCTTCGACTCGAACCAGGACAGTTCCTCGCGGCGCGCGACGGCGCCGTGCTCCCCGACCACGGCTATGACGGAGCGCGCGCCCTCCGGCGAGGGGAGGATCTTGCCCTGCTTGAACACCTGGGCGATGGTCCCGAGGGTCGCGCTCCAGGTGCGCTGGCGGGTCGTCGTACCGGCCACGGTCACGGTGAGCGGGGTGTCGGGCTTGCGCCCGGCGCCGATCAGCTCGGCCGCCGCCGCCGAGACGGTCTCCAGCGTCGCGGAGACGACGAGGATGCCGTCGCTGGCGCCCACCTCGCTCCAGCAGCGCGCGGAGGCGGTCCGCGCGTTCACGAACCTCACGTCCGCACCCTGCTTGCCGGCCAGCGGAACACCGGCGTACGCGGGCACGCCGACGGCGGTCGCGACGCCGGGGACGACCTCGAAGGGGATGCCCCCGGTGGCGCAGGCGAGCATCTCCTCGGCCGCGTTCCCGTCGAGCCCGGGGTCGCCGGTGACGGCACGGACGACCCGCCTGCCGGAGCGCGCGGCCTCCATGACAAGATTGGCGGCATCTCGGATGACCGGGACTCCGGCGGCTGCTGACTTCTCGTCAGCAACCGTCAGCTGTGGCGTGTCCACCCCCGCGCGCGCATGCGTACGTACGACCTCGAGCACCTCGGGCTCCGCGATCAGTACGTCCGCGGCGGCCAGGGCCTCCACGGCGCGAAGCGTCAGCAGTCCCGGGTCGCCCGGGCCGGCACCGAGGAAGGTGACGTGCCCCTGGACGGCGACGGACGGAAACGCGGAGGTGGTTGGGCTTGTGGGGTTCAAAGCGACCGCTCCCCCATCAGACCGGCCGCGCCCTTGGCCAGCATCTCGTCCGCGAGTTCGCGGCCGAGCGCCATGGCCTCGTCGTACGACTGGGGCACGGGACCGGTGGTGGACAGCTGCACCAGCGTGGAACCGTCGAGGGTTCCCACGACTCCCCGCAGGCGCATCTCATTGACAATCTGCCCGTCGGCCAGCAGGTCGGCGAGCGCGCCCACGGGGGCGCTGCAGCCGGCCTCCAGGGCGCCGAGCAGGGCGCGTTCGGCGGTCACGGCGGCCCGGGTGTACGGGTCGTCGAGCTCGGCGAGCGCGGAGATCAGGTCCGTTTCGGACGCCAGGCACTCGATGGCCAGGGCGCCCTGGCCGGGTGCGGGCAGCATGTTGTCCACGGAGATCAGGTCGGTGGCCTCGTCGCCGCGGCCGATCCGGTTGAGCCCGGCGGCGGCGAGCACGACGGCATCGAGCTCGCCGTTCCTCACGAACCCGATCCGGGTGTCGACGTTGCCGCGGATGGCGACGGTCTCGATGACCTTGCCCAGCGACTTGGCGTAGGCGTGCAGCTGCGACCTGCGCCGCGGCGAACCGGTGCCGATGCGCGCGCCGTCGGGCAGCTGCTCGAAGGTCAGGCCGTCGCGGGCGACGAGCGCGTCGCGCGGGTCCTCGCGCTGCGGCATGGCCGCGATGACGAGGTCGTCGGGCTGCGTGGTGGGCAGGTCCTTCAGCGAGTGCACGGCGAAGTCGACTTCACCGCGCACCAGGGCCTCGCGCAGGGCGGTGACGAAGACGCCGGTGCCGCCGATCTGCGAGAGGCTCTCGCGGGACACGTCACCGTAGGTCGTGATCTCCACGAGCTCGACGGGCCGGCCGGTGATCGCCCGTACCGCCTCGGCGACCTGCCCGGACTGGGACATGGCCAGCTTGCTGCGCCGCGTGCCGAGCCTCAGCGGCTGGTCGAGACGTGGATTCATGATGCCCGTCCTGAGTCGTGGTTCTTGTCAGCCTCGTCGGCCCGGCTGACGGAGGCCACCGTCTGCGGGTCGAGATCGAAGAGTTCGCGCAGCGCCTCGGCGTACCCGGCGCCGCCGGGCTCGCTCGCGAGCTGCTTGACGCGCACGGTCGGCGCGTGGAGGAGCTTGTCGACGACGCGCCGCACGGTCTGAGTCACTTCAGCCCGCTGCCGCTCGTCGAGATCGGGTACCCGACCGTCGAGCCGTGCCACTTCCATGGCGACGACCTCGGCGGCCATGGCGCGCAGGGCGACCACGGTGGGTGTGATGTGCGCGGCCCGCTGGGCGGCCCCGAAGGCGGCCACTTCCGCGGCCACTATCCCGCGCACGGCGTCGACGTCGGCGGCCATGGGCGCATCGGCGCTCGCCTCGGCCAGCGACTCGATGTCCACGAGCCGCACTCCCGGGATCCGGTGCACGGCGGCGTCGATGTCGCGCGGCATGGCCAGGTCGAGCAGCGCGAGCCCTACGGGCGCGCCGTCCTGGCTCCGTACGGTCCTGCGCGGCTGCTGCCGCTGCGCGGCCGCCTCGCCCTGGTCGGCCCAGGTCCCGTGCAGCTCCAGCGACCCGGCGTCCACCCCGGCCAGCGCGGCCCGCCCATCGGCGGTCCGCCCCGGATCGGAAGCCAGCGCCTCGAGCCCGACGGGACACCCGTCCCGCTCCTCGACGACAACCTTGCTCCGCACGGCCCCGGCATCGGCAATCCGCCGCCCTTCACCCGCGAGCACGGCAAGCCGCGCAACGAGCGCGGCATCCACCAGCTCGGCCGGGGCGGCCAAATCCAGCCCCGCCGGCGTTTGAGGCGCGGGGGTCCGGGGGCTGGTCCCCGGCAACGGCGCCGCACCCGCATCGGGTCCGGGGCGAAGCTCCGGCTGGGGGTCCCCCCGGACGAAGTCTGGGGGATGGTGGAAGGGCGGGTAGGGGACAGCCCCCGCAGGGCGCTCCTCCATGGCCGCGGCCACATCGTCCCCGGTCAGCACCAAGCCAGTGGCACCCGTACAGGACACGACGACATCAACCCGAGCCAGCTCATCGGCGACACCGGACATCGCAATGGCCGAAGCCGTAACCCCGGTGCCCGAGGCAACCAGAATCTCGGCCAACCGCTCCGCCCGCTCGGCGGTCCGGTTCGCGACCACGACCTCGGCGACACCGACCCGCGCCAACGTCGCCGCCGCCAGCGAGGACATCGACCCGGCCCCGATGACGAGCGCCCGCTTCCCCGCGGCCCACTCCTCCACCGGCACCCGCACGGCGAGCTGCTCCAGCCCGAAGGTCACCAGCGACTGCCCCGCCCGGTCGATCCCGGTCTCGGAGTGCGCCCGCTTGCCGACCCGCAGCGCCTGCTGAAACAAATCATTGATCAACCGACCCGCCGTGTGGAGCTCCTGCCCCAGCGCCAGCGCGTCCTTGATCTGCCCGAGGATCTGCCCCTCACCCACGACCATCGAGTCCAGCCCGCACGCCACCGAAAAGAGATGGTGGACGGCCCGGTCCTCGTAGTGCACGTAGAGATAAGGAGTGAGCTCCTCCAGAGCCACCCCACTGTGCTGCGCCAGCAGCGTCGACAGCTCGGCGACACCGGCGTGGAACTTGTCCACGTCGGCGTACAGCTCGATCCGGTTGCAGGTGGCGAGCACCGCCGCCTCCACCGCAGGCTCCGCGGCCAGCGTGTCGTGCAGCAGCTTGACCTTGGCATCGGCGGCCAGCGAAGCGCGCTCCAGCACGCTCACGGGCGCACTGCGATGGCTCAGCCCAACGACGAGCAGACTCATGCCGGCATCACCGCCGGGACGTCCCCCTCGGGTCCGCCCTTCCGCGCGACGGCGGCGGCCCGACCGGCGGGCGGCACGACGGCGGCGGCCGGAGCCGCCCCGGTGCCGGTGCCCGCGGCGGAGCCACCGGCGGCAGCGGCGGCGGCCGCTTCCTCGCCGGCCTTGCGCTGCTCGTGGAAGGCCAGGATCTGGAGCTCGATCGAGAGGTCGACCTTGCGCACGTCGACGCCCTCGGGCACGGACAGCACGGTCGGCGCGAAGTTCAGAATGGAAGTGACACCAGCGGCGATGAGCCGCTCGCTGACCTGCTGCGCGGCCCCCGCCGGAGTCGCGATGACCCCGATCGAGACGCCGTTCTCCTCGATGATCTTCTCCAGCTCATCGGTGTGCTGCACGGGCATGCCCGCCACCGGCTTGCCGGCCATGGCCGGGTCGGCGTCGATGAGCGCCGCCACGCGGAAACCGCGCGAGGCGAAACCGCCGTAGTTGGCCAGCGCGGCGCCGAGGTTGCCGATGCCGACGATGACGACGGGCCAGTCCTGGGTCAGCCCGAGCTCGCGGGAGATCTGGTAGACGAGGTACTCCACGTCGTACCCGACCCCGCGGGTCCCGTAGGAACCGAGGTAGGAGAAGTCCTTGCGGAGCTTCGCGGAGTTGACTCCGGCGGCCGCGGCCAGCTCCTCGGAGGACACCGTGGGCACCGATCGCTCGGAGAGCGCGGTGAGGGCACGCAAGTACAGCGGAAGCCGGGCGACAGTGGCCTCGGGAATACCTCGGCTGCGGGTCGCCGGTCGGTGAGTTCGGCCAGTTGCCACGATGCTCCTGCGGGATGAGCGGGGCTGCAGGTGGCCACTTGTCCCAGGACCACCCCGTCGAATGCAGGCTATGTCTTTGTGAACGCGTGCACAAAGATTGTGTCCGCTTTGTCCGACCAAAGTGACCGGGGTCACGCGCCTTGGGTGTACGAGCCGGGAACGGATCACACGCCGAACCCGTTCAATTCCCGAAGGGGGCAAAACGGTACACACTCCTCACCAATACGCCCCCGAGACCCCATAAATCGCCCATGATGGTAACCGCCCGACGGCTCAAGCCTGCAATGCCCGTCGGAGCCGGTCAGGGTTCACCCTCCAGAAGGTGTGCTGTTCTCCGTCCACCAGCACGACCGGAATCTGCTCCCAGTGCAGGCGGTACAACTCCTCGTCCTGTGAAATGTCCTTCTTCTCCCACTGTGCACCCGTCTCGGCGCAGACCTTCTCGACGACTTCCTGGGCGTCATCACAGAGATGGCACCCCGGCTTCCCGATGAGCGTGACCAACCGCTCCTCCGGACGCTTCTTTTCGGCACGGCGCAGGAAAGGACTCATGCACCCATTCTCCCGCGCCCGCGCCCCTACCGGCCCGAGCGCGCGTCTTTCCCGTCGGACCGGCGCACCGAAGAGTTCACACCGCCGATTCCCATCGGTTCGGGAACTCCCGAACACAGTGGCTATGCTCGCGTCATGGCCGCTCTGGGATGGCTCACCCCCCGTAGGCGCTCCGCCACCGCGCGGAGCGTGCTGGCAGGCGAGGCCTCGGCCGAGGCCGCCCGCAAGACCGCGCTGGCCGACGAACCGCTGGACGGTCAGGGCCTCCCCGGAACGACGGAAGCGGAACGCCCGGCGGAGCTGGAGCCGGAAGCCCCGCTGAAGCCCGCCGAGCCCGAGTTCCCCGTCGCCGGCGACGACCTCGCCGCCGCCTTCTTCGACCTCGACAACACCGTCATGCAGGGCGCCGCGATCTTCCACTTCGGCCGCGGCCTCTACAAGCGGGAGTTCTTCCGCCGCCGCGAGCTCGCCCGCTTCGCCTGGCAGCAGGCCTGGTTCCGGCTCGCCGGGGTCGAGGACCCCGAGCACATGCAGGACGCCCGCGACAGCGCGCTGTCCATCGTCAAGGGACACCGGGTCTCCGAGCTGATGTCCATCGGCGAGGAGATCTACGACGAGTACATGGCCGTGCGGATCTGGCCCGGCACCCGCGCCCTCGCCCAGGCCCACCTCGACGCCGGCCAGAAGGTCTGGCTCGTCACGGCCGCCCCCGTCGAAACCGCCACGATCATCGCCCGCCGGCTCGGCCTGACCGGAGCCCTCGGCACCGTCGCCGAGTCCGTGGACGGCGTCTACACCGGCCGGCTGGTCGGTGAGCCGCTGCACGGCCCCGCCAAGGCGGAGGCGGTCCGCGCCCTGGCCGCCGCCGAGGGGCTCGACCTCGCGCGCTGCGCCGCGTACAGCGATTCGCACAACGACATTCCGATGCTGTCCCTGGTCGGACATCCGTACGCGATCAATCCCGACACAAAACTGCGCAAGCATGCCCGCTCCATGGACTGGCGCCTGCGCGACTATCGGACCGGCCGCAAGGCCGTGAAGATCGGCGTCCCGGCCGCCGCGGGCGTCGGCGCGATCGCCGGCGGCACGGCCGCCGCGATCGCCCTGCACCGCCGCCGCAAGTAGCGACTGCGGGGCCCTGCCCGGCCTCCCGCCCCACCACGCCCGGCACCCTCCCCCGCCCGGGACATTCGCTCACCTCTACCCGCACCTCCGGCGCGGCACTCCGCCCTGCCCTACTCGGTCGCGAGCCACCGTGGAAGCAGGCATTCCGCGCATCCAAGTGATCAAGAATCGATCACCATCTGTGCCTGAATATGCCCTCGACACGCAACAGAAGTGTCGTAACCGGTGATTTGAGCAACTGGGTGTAGCGCTGCCTGTACGAAGCGTTATTCTCCTCAAACGCATGCCACCGCCATCTGTCGCCACGACGGGTGAACGGTCCCGCACTGCACGTGATGGAAGCTCTGCCTCTGGGAGTCCCGTGTACCCACCTGTCGGGGTTGACGCCTCGGGCCTGGCTACGCTGCGCGCAACGGTCCTCGACCAGCTGCGCGGCTTCGTCCCCACCGCGTACACCGCCCCCGCATTCGCCACCGCGGTCCCCGCCGGACTCGGCCCGGCCGGTCCTTGCTATGCCCTGACCGACGGCGGAGCGACGGTGGGCAGACGCGGTCGCGCCGGCGGCTCGTCCGCCGGGGGCGCAGCCGCCGGGACCACCGCGCCCGCCGCCCGCCGCCCCACCGCGGACAGCGACCAGGCCCGCATGATGGACCTGGTCGAACGCGCCCAGGCCGGCGAGGCCGATGCCTTCGGTCGCCTGTACGACCAGTACAGCGACACCGTCTACCGCTACATCTACTACCGCGTCGGCGGCAAGGCGACCGCGGAGGATCTCACCAGCGAGACCTTCCTGCGCGCGCTGCGCCGTATCTCCACCTTCACCTGGCAGGGCCGCGACTTCGGCGCCTGGCTCGTGACGATCGCCCGCAACCTGGTCGCCGACCACTTCAAGTCGAGCCGCTTCCGCCTGGAAGTCACCACCGGCGAAATGCTCGACGCCAACGAGGTGGAACGGTCCCCCGAGGACTCCGTCCTGGAGTCCCTCTCCAACGCGGCCCTGCTGGAAGCCGTACGGAGACTCAATCCGCAGCAGCAGGAGTGCGTGACCCTGCGCTTCCTGCAGGGCCTCTCGGTCGCCGAGACGGCCAGGGTGATGGGAAAGAACGAGGGTGCCATCAAGACCCTCCAGTACCGGGCGGTCCGCACCCTGGCCCGCCTGCTCCCCGACGACGCCCGCTGACGCCGCCCTCCTCTCACATTTCGGTACCCCTCCCTGATGACCTTGATGACACCGACGACCCTGACGACACCGATGCCACCGATGCCACCGTCGAATCCAACGACGCTGTGGTCCGATCATCCTTCGTCCGTAACCCAAGTGCCGCGCCGCTCGTTGTGGGGAATGCAGGCTCCCTGTGGACAAGCCCTGCCCGAAGCCGCTCACTCGAAAGTGTGGATGTGCTCAAGGAAGGCAACCTTCCGGACACCTTGGGGAGTCGATCGTCATGACGAGAGGAGGTGCCGCCAGTGATCGCGAACGTGACTCCGCACCGGCGGGCGAACGCCTTCGCCCAGGCCCTGGAGGAGCGGACCCCGTCCGACCTTTCGGAACCGGACCCGGCGGCCGAGCAGTCCGAGGCACCTGCCGAACCTGCCGACCACGACCGGTTGTTGGCCCTGGCGAGCGTGCTCGGCGAAAGAATGCCGCGCCCGGTGCTGGACCCCGAGGTCAAAGTGGTGCAACGAGCCCAGCTCATTGCCGCCATGGAAGCCAAGGTGATGGAAGAGAGGGCCGGGGGCGGCGTGGCCGCCGACCCTCAAGTGCCCGAACAGCGGACCGGCCGCGGCGCCCACCGGGCGACCTCGCTCCGGAAATTGCGGCCCCGCTCCCGCTGGTCCAAGGGCATCGCGGCGGGCGGTCTCACCGTAGGTGTGGCCGCGGGGGCCTTCAGCGGAGTGGCCGCTGCCAGCACGGACGCCCTGCCGGGTGACCACCTGTACCCCGTGAAGCGGGGTATGGAGGACATCCGGCTCGGGATGGCCGACGACGATTCGGACCGGGGCGAGCTCTATCTCGACCAGGCCTCGAACCGCCTGTCGGAAGCCCGCCGGCTCATGGAGCGCGGCCGTCTCGGCGCACTCGACCACGAGTCGCTCGGCGAGATCCGCCGAGCCCTCGCGGGCATGAAGCACGATGCCTCGGAGGGCCACCGGCTGCTCCAGGCCGCCTACGAACGGGACGGCTCGCTCGGCCCGATCCAGGCGCTGTCCTCGTTCTCCCGTTCACACCGGGACGCGTGGGCCAAGCTCCGGGGCAATCTCCCGGCGCAGCTCACGGACGTGGGCGGTGAGGTGGAGTCGGTCTTCCAGGCCATAGACCAAGACGTGGCGCCGCTCCAGAGTCTGCTTCCGAAGCCTCCGGAACAGACCCGCGGCTCCGGCCCTTCCACGAAGCCGAGCTCCCCGGCGGGCAAGCAGCAGGCGACGCCCCCCGCGGGCACCCCGTCCGCGGCCCCCGCACCGTCCGCCTCGGGTTCCGCGAAGACCCCGCCCCCGGACGGCGGAGGTCTCCTGGGCGGCACGGGCAACCTGCTCAATCCGCCCACGGGCCAGTCAACCCCGTCCGCGTCCGGCACCACCCCGCCCCCCGCCCACCCGGACATCACCCTCCCGCCCCTCCTCCCCGGCCTCCTCCCAGGCCTGGGCATCAAGGCGGAGGACGTCGAGTAGCACCGCAGAGCGAAAAACCCCGGTGGGGCTGGATGCCATCCAGCCCCACCGGGGTTTTCGTCACGCTCAGCCGCGTCAGAAGGCTGTGCCCGTCAGAAGAAGACGGACCTCCGCTGCACCAGCAGCTTGTACAGCGTGTGCTGAATCTGCTCCCGCACCTGATCCGTCAGATTGAACATCAGCATCGGATCCTCGGCAGCCTCCGCCGCGTACCCGTCCGTCGGAATCGGTTCCCCGAACTGGATCGTCCACTTCGTCGGCAGCGGCACCGCCCCCAGCGGCCCCAGCAGCGGAAACGTCGGAGTGATCGGGAAGTACGGGATCCCCAGCAGCCGCGCCAGCGTCTTCGAGTTCCCGATCATGGGGTAGATCTCCTCCGCCCCCACGATCGAGCAGGGCACGATCGGCGTCCCCGCCCGCAGCGCCGTCGACACGAACCCGCCCCGGCCGAACCGCTGGAGCTTGTACCGCTCTCCGAACGGCTTCCCTATCCCCTTGAAGCCCTCGGGCATCACGCCCACCAGCTCCCCGGCCTCCAGCAGCCGCTGCGCGTCCTCCGCGCACGCCAGCGTGTGCCCGGCCTTCCGCGCGAGCTCGTTCACCACGGGCAGCATGAACACCAGGTCCGCCGCCAGCAGCCGCAGGTGCCGCTGCGCCGGGTGCTGGTCGTGCACGGCGACCTGGAGCATCAGGCCGTCGAGCGGCAGCGTCCCGGAGTGGTTCGCCACGATCAGCGCGCCGCCCTCCTTCGGGATGTTCTCGATGCCCTTGACCTCGACCCGGAAGTACTTGTCGTACAGCGGCCGCATCAGGGACATCAGGACCTGGTCCGTCAGCTCCTTGTCGTAGCCGAAGTCGTCGACCTCGTACTCCCCGGTGATCCGGCGCCGCAGGAACGCCAGCCCGCCGGCGATCCGCCGGTCCCAGCCGTCTCCGGCCGCCGCCGGTTCCGGTACGGCCTCCACCACCGGCTCCGGCCCGACCGGCTCCGCCGCGACGGGCGCGAGCGGCGCCTCCGGCGCGACCCGTACCCGCCGGGCGGGCGAGGACCGCCGTCGCGGCCGGTCCTCGTCGAACGGAATGACCTTGGCGTCCGCCACTATCGCTTCGCTCCCTCAGCCACAGGCCCCGCACTCGCCTCTGCGTCCACGCCGTTCACGCCGTTCACGCCGTTCACGCCGTTCACGCCGTTCAGGTCCATGTTCACGTCCAGCAACCCCGCCACCCGGTCCACGGCCCGCGCCACCCGCTCCGGCGGCAGCAGCCCGCCGCCCCGGCTCCGCGTGAAGTCGGCGAAGGTCTCGGCGGTCGTATACATCGGCTCGAACCCCAGCACCTCCCGCATCTGCGTGGTCTCCACGACCCGCCCGTGCGTGAGGAGCCTTATCTGCTCGGGCGAGAAGTCCGTCGCCCCGACCGCCCGCAGCGCCGCGCCGAGCCAGGTCACCGCGGGCAGCAGCAGCGGCACGGTCGGCCGTCCCAGCCGCCGCGCGCACTGCGACAGCAGCAACACGCCGTCACCGGCGATGTTGAAGGTCCCGCTGAGCCCGCCGGGCCCGCTGGTCTGCGAGGCCAGCCGCAGCACGTCCAGTACGTCGTCCTCGTGCACGAACTGCAACCGCGGGTCGTAGCCCAGCACGGTCGGGATCAGCGGCATCGAGAAGTACTCGGCGAGCGCCGAGTCGGCGAAGGGCCCGAGGATGTTCGCGAACCGCAGCACGCACACCGCGACGTCGGGCCGCCGGCGCGCGAAGCCCCGTACGTACCCCTCGACCTCGACGGCGTCCTTGGCGAAGCCGGCGGCGGGCAGCGACTTCGGCTGCGTGGTCTCGGTGAAGACAGCCGGATCCCGCGAGGTGCCCCCGTACACACTGGTACTGGACTTCACCACGAGGCGCCGCACCGTCGGGGACTTCTGGCAGGCTCCCAGGAGCTGCATCGTCCCGATGACGTTGGTTTCCTTGACGGTGCTGTACGAGCCGGAGCCCGCGCCCGCCGCCGCTCCCCCGGTGACCGCGAGATGGACCACCGTGTCGACGGAGTTCTCGGCCAGCACCCGGGCGATGGCCGATTGTCTGATGTCCGCACGGACGAACTCGGCCGAGCCGAGCGTGTGCGGCGGGGTCACCGCGTCGACCGCGATCACCCGCTCCACCTCCGGGTCCCGCTGGATCCGCCGCACGAAGCGGCCTCCCAGTTGCCGGGCAGCCCCGGTGACCAGCACGACCTTCCCCACGAGCTCAGCGCCTCCCTCGAAGAAGTCCCCCGGCTGCACCACAGCCCCTCCACCAGAATGGTGGAGGGGCTGCGGAAAACACGTACAGCTGCCGTTTACTTCTTGTTACGGCGCTGGACGCGGGTGCGCTTGAGCAGCTTGCGGTGCTTCTTCTTAGCCATCCGCTTGCGCCGCTTCTTGATAACAGAGCCCACGACTACCCTCGCTCACTTCTCTTCATTCGGTGCGGGGCGTCGGGGCCCACACGACCTACGTCGGCCTAGCCTACCCGCCCGAGCTCTGAGCTTGTAATCCGCGTGCCCCCGAGGGGTAACCGCGGGCTCCTGACCCTCGCCCTCAGGCCGATTCCACCCCCACGAAGGACTCGCGGAGGTACTCGTGCACCGCGTTTTCCGGGACCCGGAAGGACCGGCCCACCCGGATTGCGGGCAGATGTCCGTTGTGCACCAAGCGGTACACGGTCATCTTCGACACTCGCATCACCGAGGCGACCTCCGCCACGGTCAGGAACTGAACCTCACTGAGAGGCCTCTCGCCAGCAGCCATGACACACCTTGACCTTCCGCGCATGACGGGCACCGGCTTCCCCTCCGGTTACGCCCCGTCGTCGCACGCTCACTCCCCAGAGTAGGGGCGTGTGATACGAGTGGGGAAGAGGAGCTACGTCCACTCCTGCCGACCCGACAGACTCGCCCGATTGAGTACATAGCGAGTGAGCGGTCGGTAGTAGTCCGCGCGCACCGCGTCATCAAGCGGAACCGCCACCGACACCTGCCCCTCGGCTTCCCCCACGAACAGCGCGGGATCATCCGTATCGGCCAGCCCGATCGCCTCCACACCGAGCTGACCTGCACCGCAGACCCACCCGTGGTCCCCCACCACCAGCTCCGGCAACGGCCCGCCGGTCTCCGCCAGCTCCCCGAGCGCGATCCGAACCGGCAGCGGTGAATGGGAGTGCGCGCCGGTGTCACTCCCGTCCGACCGCGCGCCGTCTTCCCGCACCAGTGCGACCCCTCGTACGTAATCGATGCGGTGCGTGCGTACGCCGAACCGGGTCTGCATGTCGACGGGTGCCCCCCGCGCCGGAGTGAGGACATCACATCCCGCCGCCGACAGCGCACCCGCCAAGGTGGCGTAGAACCCCAGGAGCCGGTGCGGGTGACCGGTCCCGAACAACACCGGAGCCCGCGCCACCGCCACCGCCCGCAGCCTCTCCGCGAAGGCCTCCAACCCCGCCACCGTCAGCTCGGGGTCGATCACGTCCGGCCCGCTGACGTGCGCGGGATCCGCCGAGACCCCGCACTTCTCCGCCATCAGCCTCAGCAGGTCACCCTCGCCCCAGCCCCACGCGGGGTCCAGCCCCAGCAGCACCCGCGGATCCCGAGCCGCGAACAGCCGGTAACTGCGCAGGCTCTCCTCCCGAGAGGTCGCGACGGGCCCGGCCAGGCGGGCGGCCAGCAGATGCGCACGCAACGCGCCGGTGCTCAACACCCTCCCGATGCTCCCGCACCAGCCCTGACGCATCGCCAGTTCCGGCCAATCCCGCCCCCGTTGGCGTAACCCCTCCAGCCAGCCCCCGCAGGGCTCAGGCCAGCAGCCCGCGCAGCGGGAACACCGCCCGCCGGGTGGCCAGTACGGCCTGGTCGATCCGATCCGCAGGGTCGTAACCACCCTCCCAGTCCCGCCAGACCGGCACCCGCCCATCCGTCATCCGCCCGGGCGCCAACTCCCGCGTCCGCGCATACACCGCATCCCGCCAAGACCCCGGCACCGCCGTCTCAGGATCGATCGGCCGATGCCCGGCAATCCCCACCAGATGCGTCCAAGACCGCGGCACGACGTCCACGACGGCATACCCGCCCCCACCGAGCGCCAGCCACCGCCCGCCCTCCACACAGGAGTGCGCCAGCTCGTGGCACGCCTCCTGCACCGCCCGCTGCGCGTCCAACGACACCGCCAGATGCGCCAACGGGTCCTCGAAGTGGGTGTCCGCCCCGTGCTGCGTCACCAGCACCTGAGGCCTGAAGTCCGCCAGCAGCTCCGGCACCACCGCGTGGAAGGCCCGCAGCCACCCCTCGTCCCCGGTCCCCGCGGGCAGCGCGACGTTCACCGCCGACCCCTCCGCCGCCGGCCCGCCCGTCTCCTCGGGCCAGCCCGTCTGCGGGAACAGCGTCCGCGGATGCTCGTGCACCGAGATCGTCAGGACCCGCGGGTCGTCCCAGAACGCCGCCTGGACCCCGTCCCCGTGGTGCACGTCCACATCCACGTACGCGACCCGCTCGGCCCCCAGCTCCAGCAGCCGCGCGATCGCCAGCGCCGCGTCGTTGTAAATGCAGAAGCCCGCCGCCCCGCCCGGCATCGCATGGTGCAGCCCGCCGGCGAAGTTCACGGCGTGCTCGGCCTCCCCGCGCCAGATCCCCTCGGCCGCCGCCACCGACTGCCCGGCGATCAGCGCGGACGCCTCGTGCATCCCGTGGAACGCCGGATCGTCGGCCGTCCCCAGCCCGTACGAACCGTCGGCGACCCCGGGGTCGGCGGACACCTCGCGCACCGCCGCGACGTAGTCCTCGCGGTGGACCAGCCGCAGAGTCGACTCCCCGGCCGCCCGGCCCGCCCGTACTTCCAGCTCCCGGTCGAGCCCGAAGGCCCGTACCAGGCCCATGGTCAGCTCCAGGCGCACCGGGTCCATCGGATGGCCCGGCCCGAAGTCATACTTCGTTACCGCCTCGTCCCACATCAACAGCCCGGTCACCGGTTCGCCGCTCATGCCGGACACCGTATCGGGCAGGCTCCGTACCGAACGAGCGGGCATAGAAAAGAGTGACGAGGACCAGCACCATCGGCACGAGCATCGCCCCCCGGTAGCTCCAGGCGTCCCCGATCCCGCCCACGAGCGGCGCCCCGATCAGGAATCCGACGTAGTTGAAGATGTTCAGCCGCGCGATGGCGGTGTCGGAGGACCCCGGGAACAGCCGGCCCGCCGCGGCGAAGGTCTGCGGCACGATCACGCACAGCCCGATCCCCAGCAGCGTGAACCCGAGCATCCCCACCCACGGCCCGGGCGCCGCCGCGACCACGGCGAACCCGAGCGCGGCGACGACCGTCCCGATCCGGACGACGGCCACGGCCCCGAAGCGCCGCACCCCGAGGTCCCCGACGGCCCGGCCGAGCAGGGTGGTCACCATGTAGACGTTGTAGGGAACGGTGGCGAGCTGCTCGGAGCTGCCCAGCACGTCCTGGAGGTACTTGGCGCTCCAGTTCGACACCGTCGAGTCCCCGATGTACGCGCACGCCATCACCAGGCACAGCGGCAGCAGCAGCTTGAACCCGCCGGGCCCGAGCCCCTTCGCCTTCGCCTCGGCGGAGCCGGGCTTGGCGTCCTGGTCCACGTAGAACCGGCTGGCGAGGAGCGCGAGCGGCAGCAGGACCACCACGGCGGGCAGGTACGAGCTGAACAGGGAGAGGTGCCAGTGCGCCCCCGCCCAGGCGGCGGAAGCGCCGAGGATCCCGCCGAGGCTGTAGGAGGCGTGGAACCCGAGCATGATGCTCCGCCCGTACGCGCCCTGCAGGCTCACCCCGAGCATGTTCATGGAGGCGTCGAGCGCCCCCACGAACAGCCCGAACGCCCCGAGCGCCAGCGCCACGTGCCACATCGCGTCGCCGGCGCCGACGCCGAGCAGCGCGAGCAGCACGAGCGGCTGCGACCACCGCAGTACGGTGCTGGGCGCGACCCGCTTCACCAGGTGCTCGGTGACCACGCTGGACACGCCGGCGAGGATCGGCACGGCGGCCAGGAAGACGGGCAGCAGTGCGTTGGATATCCCGTACCGGTCCTGGATGGCCGGGATCCGCGTCACGAGCAGTGCGAAGGCCACGCCCTGCACGAAGAAACTGAACCCCAACGCCCCGCGCCCGCGGCGCAGCCGCACGTCTGCTGTCATGGCGGGTCAGCGTAGGCGCCGGTGCTACCGGTGGGTAGAGCGATCACATATCGATTGGGTCAGTGCGAGAACCCACCGCTGTAGCCCGTGTATCCGGACCCGGCGCCCTCCGCCAGCCCCAGCAGACCGGCCAGCTGGTTCATGTCGCCGAAGTAGCCGGTGGCGCCGGGCAACTGCTCGGCGGGCACCATCGCGGTGTAGCCGAGCACGTCCATCCCCGCGGCCAGCGCGGCCTGGACACCCAGCGGGCTGTCCTCGACGACCACGCACCGGCCGGGCGCCACGCCCATCTGATCCGCCGCGTGCAGGAACAGGTCCGGGGCGGGCTTCCCCTTGCCCACGTCCTCCGAACTGAAGATCCACTCCTCCTCGAACCATTCGTCGAGCCCGGCCGCCCGGTGCCCGACCCGGATCCGCTCGTGGCTCCCGGAGGACGCGAGACAGTACGCGGTCCCGCTCTCGACCAGAGCCGCCAGCACCCCCTCGACCCCGGGCACGGGCTTGAGCTCCCGCTCGAAGGCCGCGAAGGTACGCGCGTGCAGCGTGCTGTCGAAGTCGGCCGGCAGGTCCTGCCCGGTCCGCTCCCGCACGAGGTCGTGGACCCGGTGGACCGCGGCCCCCATGTAGTCGCGGAGCGACTCCTCGTACGAGGTCGGGTGCCCCAGCTCGGTCAGGTACCCGGCGAGGATGCTGTTGGCGAGCGGCTCACTGTCCACCAGCACGCCGTCGTTGTCGAAGATGACGAGGTCGTAGCCCATGCGACAACCCTACGAGCCGTCAGGGCCAATCCATCCGGACCCCATGCCGGGCATCCGCAGGACATCCAAAGATCCTCGCCGGATCCCGCTCACCCTCAGCTAAGTTTTGGCCCAGAACGCAGAAAAGCCCCGCACCGAACCCTATAAGGGTTGGTGCGGGGCTTTCCCACAATGATTGTTCGGCGGCGTCCTACTCTCCCACAGGGTCCCCCCTGCAGTACCATCGGCGCTGAAAGGCTTAG
>NZ_JBWJVM010000127.1:0-16177 GCF_056428985.1 Streptomyces sp. CA189
CGCCGGACGGCTGAAAAACTCCAACGCCGGGCGACTGGAAAGGCCCAACGTCGGGCGGCTGAAGAGACCCACCACCCACCGTCGGCGCGGTTGGCACCGGCCCCCACCCGCAGCCAAGGCCCACGCCACCACAACCCAGCCCCGCCGGCGATTGAGGCGCAGGGGCCCGGGGACTGGTCCCCGGCAACGGCGCCGCACCCCCCGGAGGGTTACAGCAGGCCCGCCGCCGCGAGGAGATACGCGACCATCGGGTCGTAGAAGCGCGGGTCGCGGACGTGGTCGTCCAGGGGGACCGCCACCTGGAGGGTGCCTTCGGCCTCGGCAAGGAAGAGCGCCGGGTCGTTGCAGTCGGCGTAGCCCACCGCATCCAGCCCGCGCTGCGCCGCGCAGCCCGCCCAGCCGTGGTCGGCGACGACCAGGTCGGGCTGGGGGCGGCCGAGGGCGGCCAAGCCGTCCAGGATCGCCGCCATCGGCTCCGGGGAGTGGGTGTGCCAGAGCGTCGCGCCCCGCTCCAGGACCGCGACGTCCGCGAACTGCCACACCGAGCCCTCGTCGGCGACCAGCCCCGGCGGAATCACCACGATCTCGCAGCCCGCCGCGCGCAACGCATCGGCCGTGGCCCGGTGCACGTCCAGCAGCCCGCCCGGGTGCCCCGTGGCCAGCAGCACGCTCTGCCGGTCCAGCGCGGCCTTGTGCAGCCGCGCGGCCATCCGGTCCAGGGCGGACACGGTGAGTTCCGGGTCGATGGTGTCCTGGCCGAAGCGGTGGGTCGCCTCGTCGACGACCCCGCACCGCTCCGCCATCACCGCGAGCACGTCCTGCTCGTCCGTCCAGCGGTCGCCCAGCTCCAGGCCCAGCCAGTAGTGGCGGTCGCCGTTGGCGAGCTTGCGGTAGTGGGAGAGGTTGTTGTCGCGCGGGGTGGCGACCTGCCCCGCGATCCGCGTCCGGACCAGGTGGTCGATGAGTTCGGCTCGGCTGGGCACAGGCGTCTCTATCGGCTTCGGCATGCGGCCCATTCTGCCGCCGCGCGCCCGGAGCCGTCCCTTCCATCCCGTCCCCCGGACACCCCGGGCGCGCCGCGTCATCCCGACAGCGCCCCGAAGGCCCCGTTCGCCAGCCGCCGCAGCAGCGACTCCGTCGCGTCCCGGCCGAGCGCGGCGAGGTGCGGGGTGGAGTTGAGCAGGCCGAAGACCGCGTGCACGGAGACGCGCACCTCCGCCTCGCCCACCTCGGGGTGCAGCTCCCGTACGACGTCGACCCACAGCTCGACGTACTTGCGCTGGAGCTGCCGTACGAGCTTGCGGTCGGCCTCGCGCAGCCGGTCCAGCTCCCGGTCGTGGAGGGTGATCAGCGCCCGGTCGTCGAGCGCGAAGTCGATGTGTCCGTCGATGAGGGAGGCCAGTACGCCGTACGGGTCGCCGGCCGCCTCCTCCACCCGTCGGCGGCCGCCCGTGAGCAGCCGCTCGCTGATGCCGACGAGCAGCTCGGCGAGCATCGCGTCCTTGCCCGCGAAATGCCGGTACAGGCCGGGGCCGCTGATGCCCACCGCGGCCCCTATCTCGTCCACGCCCACGCCGTGGAAACCGCGCTCGGCGAAGAGGCGCGCAGCCTCGCCGAGGATCTGCTCGCGCCTGGTCGGGGCGGCCGCTCTGGTGCTCATGGGAATCCATTCTAGACAGGGCCGTTAGCGGTCGTTAACCTAAGTCCCACATGCGTTAACGCTCATTAACTAGAGCGCACCGAGCAAGGGAGCTCGACCGATGCAGCAGGCACCAGTGCTGACGAGCGCCGCCGACCCGGCGTCCGACGCCTGGCGGGCCAACGAGGCCGCCCACCGCGAGCTCTCCGAGGGCCTGCGGGCCCGGCTGGAGGCGGCCCGGCTCGGCGGCGGCGAGAAGGCCCGCGCCCGCCACACCGCCCGCGGGAAGCTGCTGCCGCGCGACCGCGTGGACGCCCTCCTCGACCCCGGATCCCCCTTCCTGGAGCTGGCCCCGCTGGCCGCCGAGGGCATGTACGGGGGCGCGGCCCCGGCCGCCGGGGTGATCGCCGGCATCGGCCGGGTCAGCGGCCGCGAGTGCGTCATCGTCGCGAACGACGCCACCGTCAAGGGCGGCACGTACTACCCGATGACCGTGAAGAAGCACCTGCGCGCCCAGGAGGTGGCCCTGGAGAACCGTCTCCCCTGCCTCTACCTGGTCGACTCGGGCGGCGCCTTCCTCCCCATGCAGGACGAGGTCTTCCCCGACCGGGACCACTTCGGCCGCATCTTCTACAACCAGGCCCGCATGTCGGGGGCCGGCATCCCGCAGATCGCCGCCGTCCTCGGCTCCTGCACGGCGGGCGGCGCCTACGTACCGGCCATGAGCGACGAGGCCGTCATCGTCCGCGGCCAGGGCACGATCTTCCTCGGCGGCCCGCCGCTGGTGAAGGCCGCCACCGGCGAGGTGGTCACGGCCGAGGAGCTGGGCGGCGGCGAGGTGCACTCCCGGATCTCCGGGGTCACCGACCACCTCGCGGAGGACGACGCGCACGCGCTGCGGATCGTACGGAACATCGTGGCCACCCTGCCCGAGCGCCAGGCCCTGCCCTGGTCGGTCGAGGCCCCGCAGGAGCCCAAGGTGGACCCGTACGGGCTGTACGGCGCGGTGCCGGTCGACTCCCGCACCCCCTACGACGCCCGCGAGATCATCGCCCGCATCGTGGACGGCTCCCGCTTCCAGGAGTTCAAGGCCGAGTTCGGGCAGACCCTGGTCACCGGCTTCGCCCGGATCCACGGCCACCCCGTCGGGATCGTCGCCAACAACGGCATCCTGTTCTCCGAATCGGCCCAGAAGGGCGCGCACTTCATCGAGCTGTGCGACCAGCGCGGCATCCCGCTGCTCTTCCTCCAGAACATCTCCGGCTTCATGGTCGGCCGGGACTACGAGGCGGGCGGCATCGCCAAGCACGGCGCCAAGATGGTGACGGCCGTGGCCTGCACCCGGGTCCCGAAGCTCACGGTGGTGGTCGGCGGCTCGTTCGGCGCCGGCAACTATTCCATGTGCGGGCGCGCTTATTCGCCGCGCTTCCTGTGGATGTGGCCCAACGCCAAGATCTCCGTCATGGGCGGCGAACAGGCGGCGTCCGTTTTGGCGACGGTCAAGCGGGACCAGATCGAAGGCGCGGGCCACGAGTGGACGGCTGAGGACGAGGACGCTTTCAAGTCCCCGGTCCGAGCGCAGTACGAGGAGCAGGGCAACGCGTACTACGCCACGGCACGGCTTTGGGACGACGGGGTCATCGACCCGCTGGAGACAAGGCAGGTACTCGGACTGGCACTGACCGCGTGCGCGAACGCCCCGCTGGGTGATTCACACTTCGGCATCTTCCGTATTTGAATCCTCCCCCTCAATGAGGGGGATTCCTGGCTCACGCTGCTCTATCGCTCAGCGAACGATCGAGTCTTCTGCGATCAACACCAGCCGGGTTGAGACCAGCCCGGATATGACGACAAGCTATGGGATTTCACATGCGTGCTTGGTTCTCGCTACGCATTCCACGACCCTACCGAAGGTTTGGGTGACGTGAGGAACTTTTCGATGTTCAGCACTGTTCTGGTCGCGAACCGCGGCGAGATCGCGGTCCGGGTCATCCGCACGCTGCGGGAGCTCGGGGTACGGTCGGTCGCCGTCTTCAGCGACGCCGACGCCGACGCCCGGCACGTACGGGAGGCCGACACGGCCGTCCGCATCGGCCCGGCGGCGGCCGCCGAGAGCTACCTGTCGGTGGAGCGGCTGCTCGATGCCGCACGCCGGACGGGCGCCGAGGCCGTCCACCCCGGCTACGGGTTCCTCGCGGAGAACGCCGTCTTCGCGGCCGCCTGCGCGGACGCGGGCCTGGCCTTCATCGGCCCGCCGGCCTCGGCGATCTCCCTGATGGGCGACAAGATCCGCGCCAAGGAGACCGTCAAGGCCGCGGGCGTGCCCGTGGTCCCCGGCTCCTCGGGCAGCGGGCTGTCCGACGCCGAACTGGTAGCCGCGGCCGAACAGATCGGCATGCCGGTCCTGCTGAAGCCCTCGGCGGGCGGCGGCGGCAAGGGCATGCGGCTCGTACGGGACTCCGCGCTGCTCGGCGAGGAGATCGCGGCGGCCCGGCGCGAGGCGAAGTCCTCCTTCGGCGACGACACCCTGCTCGTGGAGCGCTGGGTGGACCGGCCCCGGCACATCGAGATCCAGGTACTGGCGGACGCGCACGGGAACGTGGTCCACCTCGGGGAGCGCGAGTGCTCGCTCCAGCGGCGCCACCAGAAGGTCATCGAGGAGGCCCCGTCGGTCCTGCTGACGCCGGAGCTGCGGGCCTCGATGGGCGCGGCGGCGGTGGAGGCGGCGCGGTCCTGCGGGTACGTCGGCGCGGGGACGGTGGAGTTCATCGTCCCGGGCCACGATCCCGCCTCGTACTACTTCATGGAGATGAACACCCGGCTCCAGGTGGAGCACCCGGTGACCGAGCTCGTCACCGGGCTGGACCTGGTCGAGCAACAGCTCCGGGTCGCGGCGGGCGCGGAGCTGGGCTTCGGCCAGTCGGAGGTCCGACTGACCGGGCACGCGATCGAAGCCCGCGTCTGCGCGGAAGATCCGGCGCGGGGCTTCCTGCCCTCCGGCGGCATGGTGCTGGCCCTGTCGGAGCCGTCCGGCGGATCCGTCCGCACGGACTCCGGCCTGGCGGCGGGGGTCGACACCGGGTCCACGTACGACCCGATGCTGTCGAAGGTCATCGCCTACGGTCCCGACCGGGCGGCGGCCCTGCGTGTCCTCCGGGGCGCCCTCGCGGACACCGTGATCCTGGGCGTCCAGACCAACACGGGCTTCCTGCGCCGCCTGCTGGCCCACCCGGACGTGGTGTCCGGGGACCTGGACACGGGCCTGGTCGAGCGGGACCTGGCCGCGCT
Source organism: Streptomyces sp. CA189 (assembly GCF_056428985.1). Taxonomy (NCBI): domain Bacteria; kingdom Bacillati; phylum Actinomycetota; class Actinomycetes; order Kitasatosporales; family Streptomycetaceae; genus Streptomyces; species Streptomyces sp. CA189. The sequence goes on from NZ_JBWJVM010000127.1 coordinate 4,928, forward strand.
CCTCCCCGACGGGGTCCCGGACGAGGTGTACGCGGCGGCTGCGCTGCTGGCCGGGGGCTCGTTCCCCCACCCCGCCCCTTCCCGAAACCCTGCCGGGGGCTCACAGGACAGCGGGACCGGTGGCTCAGCCGCCTGGGTCGACCCGTTCGACACCGCCAACGGCTGGCGCCTCGGCGGAACCCCCGCCTGGACGGTCCACCACTTCCGCCTCCCCGGCCAGGACCCGGTAACGGTCCGCACCCGGCCCTCTGGTTCCGGTACGGAACTGCTCCTCGAACCCGCACCCGACGGCGGCGGCACGCCAAATCCAGCCCCGCCGGCGTTTGAGGCGCGGGGTCTGGGGCGGAGCCCCAGCACCCCGGCCCGGGGCCGGATCGTGCACCGCACCCCCGACCACCTCACGGTCGAACTCAACGGGGTCACCCACCGGTTCAGCCACGCCACCTCCCCGGAGGGAACCTGGCTCGGCCGCGACGGCGACTCCTGGCACGTCCAGACGCACGACCCGGTCGAGGCCAACCTCCGCGGAGCGGGACGCGCAGGCGCCGACACCCTCGCCGCCCCCATGCCCGGCACCGTCACGGTGGTCAAGGTGACCGTGGGCGAGAAGGTGACCGCCGGGCAGAGCCTGCTCGTCGTCGAGGCCATGAAGATGGAGCACGTCATCTCCGCCCCGCACGCCGGCACCGTCACCGAGCTCGACGTCACCCCCGGCAGCACCGTCGCCATGGACCAGGTCCTGGCCGTCGTCACCCCGGACGAGGAGGGGACGGGCGAATGAACGGGCTTCCGATGAGCTTCGCGGACGAGGGCCTCCCGGCCCGGGTCCGGATCCACGAGGTGGGCGCCCGCGACGGGCTGCAGAACGAGAAGACGACCGTCCCGACCCACGTGAAGGCCGAGTTCGTGCACCGGCTGGCCGCCGCCGGCCTCACCACCATCGAGGCCACCAGCTTCGTGCACCCCAAGTGGGTCCCCCAGCTGGCCGACGCCGAGGAGCTGTTCCCCCTCCTCGCCGACGTGCACGCGGAGCTGCCGGTCCTCGTCCCCAACGACCGCGGCCTCGACCGCGCGCTCGCGCTCGGCGCGACCCGGATCGCGGTGTTCGGTTCGGCCACCGAGACCTTCGCCTCCCGCAACCTCAACCGCACCGTCGCCGAGTCCCTCGCGATGTTCGAGCCCGTCGTGGCCCGCGCCAAGGACCACGGGGCCCACGTCCGCGGCTACCTCTCCATGTGCTTCGGCGACCCCTGGGAGGGCCCGGTCCCGGTCCACCAGGTGGTCGGCGTCGCCAAGGCCCTCCTGGACCTCGGCTGTGACGAGCTGAGCCTCGGCGACACCATCGGCGTCGCCACCCCGGGGCACGTGCGGACCCTCCTCTGCGCGCTCAACGAGGAGGGCGTGGGCACCGACCGGATCGGCGTGCACTTCCACGACACCTACGGCCAGGCGCTGTCCAACACCCTCGCCGCGCTCCAGCACGGCGTGACCACCGTCGACGCCTCCGCGGGCGGCCTCGGCGGATGCCCGTACGCCAAGAGCGCCACCGGCAATCTCGCGACCGAGGACCTCGTCTGGATGCTCGACGGCCTCGGCATCGAGACCGGGGTCGATCTGGCCTCCCTCACCGCCACGAGCGTGTGGATGGCCGAGCAGTTGGGGCGCACCAGCCCCTCCCGTACCGTCCGCGCCCTCTCCCACAAGGAGTAACGAAGACCATGGCCCTCGACCACCGGCTCACCCCCGAGCACGAGGAACTCCGCCGCACCGTAGAGGCGTTCGCGCACGATGTGGTGGCACCCAAGATCGGCGACCTGTACGAGCGGCACGAGTTCCCGTACGAGATCGTCCGCGAGATGGGCCGCATGGGCCTGTTCGGCCTGCCCTTCCCGGAGGAGTACGGCGGCATGGGCGGCGACTACCTCGCCCTCGGCATCGCCCTGGAGGAGCTGGCCCGCGTCGACTCCTCGGTCGCCATCACCCTGGAGGCCGGCGTCTCGCTCGGCGCGATGCCGCTGTACCTCTTCGGCACCGAGGAGCAGAAGCAGCAGTGGCTGCCGAAGATGTGCTCCGGCGAGGTCCTCGGCGCCTTCGGCCTGACCGAGCCCGGCGCGGGCTCCGACGCGGGCGGCACCCGCACGACCGCTGTCCGGGACGGCGACGAGTGGGTGATCAACGGCTCCAAGTGCTTCATCACCAACTCCGGTACGGACATCACCGGGCTGGTCACCGTCACCGCCGTGACGTCCCGCAAGGCGGACGGCCGCCCGGAGATCTCCTCGATCATCGTCCCGTCCGGCACCCCCGGCTTCACGGTGGCCGCGCCCTACTCCAAGGTCGGCTGGAACTCCTCGGACACCCGTGAGCTGTCCTTCGACGGCGTACGGGTCCCCCTCGCCAACCTGGTCGGCGAAGAGGGCCGCGGCTACGCCCAGTTCCTGCGGATCCTCGACGAGGGCCGCGTGGCCATCTCGGCGCTCGCGACGGGCCTGGCGCAGGGCTGCGTGGACGAGTCGGTGAAGTACGCCAAGGAGCGGCACGCGTTCGGCAAGGCGATCGGCGACAACCAGGCCATCCAGTTCAAGCTGGCGGACATGGAGGTGCGCGCCCACATGGCCCGGATCGGCTGGCGCGACGCGGCCTCCCGGCTCGTGGCCGGGGAGCCGTTCAAGAAGGAGGCGGCCATCGCGAAGCTGTACTCCTCGACGGTGGCGGTCGACAACGCACGCGACGCCACGCAGATCCACGGCGGCTACGGGTTCATGAACGAGTACCCGGTGGCCCGCATGTGGCGCGACTCGAAGATCCTGGAGATCGGCGAGGGCACGAGCGAGGTGCAGCGCATGCTGATCGCCCGTGAGCTGGGAGTTTCCGCCTGACGGCAGTCGGTGGTGCGGTACGGGGCCCTCCGCGAGGAGGGCCCCTTGTCGTTTTCAGCCAAGGTTAGGCTAACCTTCCTATCGAACGCCCGAGCCGCCCAGTACGCATGAAAGTGGACATCCCCATGCCCAAGTCCCGCTCCTCCCTCCTCACCCGTCGCGGTCTCATCGCGGCAGGCGGCGCCCTCGGCCTCGTGGCCGCGCTCACCGCTTGCGGTGGCAGCGACTCCGCGAAGGACGGGTCGGGCGACAAGGGCACGGGCGCCGCCTCGGGCGCGTGGAGCTTCAAGGACGACATGGGCAAGGACGTCACCGCCGAGTCCACGCCGAAGAACATCGTCGCCTTCACCGGCACCGCGGCCGCGCTGTACGACTACGGGATCGGCGTCAAGGGCGTGTTCGGCCCGACGAAGACCGCCGACGGCAAGGCCGACGTACAGGCCGGCTCGATGGACATCTCCAAGGTCGAGATCATCGGCAACGTCTACGACGAGTTCAACGTCGAGAAGTACGCGGCCCTCCAGCCCGACCTCCTGGTGACCAACACCTGGGAGAAGGACAGCTACTGGTACCTGCCCGAGGCCTCCAAGGACAAGATCCTGAAGCTGGCCCCGGCCGCCGCGATCGGCGTGGGCGGCGACGTCACCATGGACAAGGCCCTGGCCCGCACCGCGGAGCTCGCCGGCTCCCTGGGCGCCGACCTGAACGCCAAGAAGACCGTCGACGCCAAGGCCCGCTTCGAGGCGGCCTCCGCGAAGCTCCGCGAGGCCACCAAGGCGAACCCCGGCATCAAGGTGCTCGTCGGTTCCGGCGCCGCCGACCTGTTCTACGTCTCCACCCCGGCCACCTCCGCCGACCTGAAGTACTTCCAGTCGCTCGGCGTCGAGTTCGTCACCCCGGACAAGGTCGAGGGCGGCTTCTTCGAGAGCCTCAGCTGGGAGAACGCCGGCAAGTACAAGGCCGACGTGGTCCTCCTCGACAACCGCACCGGCACCCTCCAGCCGGAGGAGCTGAAGGCCAAGCCGACCTGGGCCGAGATGCCCGCCGTCAAGGCCGGTCAGATCACCCCCCGCGTGACCGAGCCGATCTACTCCTACGAGAAGTGCGCGCAGATCGTCGAAGAGCTCACCAAGGCCATCCAGAACGCCAAGAAGGTCGGCTGACCCCGAGCCGTCCGGCCCCGGCGCCTCACCCAGGCGCCGGGGCCTTCTGCTTCGCCCGTCGCCTTCACCCGTCGTCGCACCGATCCCAGGGGGGACCCTCCGCATGACCGCCAACGCCACCGACGACGCCACGGCACGTGAGGCCGCGATCCCGCACTTCCGGTTCTTCGAGCTCGAAGTGCTCCGCACGCGCCGCCTGGGCCACTCCTTCCTGCGGATCACCTTCGGCGGCGAGTCCCTGGCGGAGTTCCGCTCGGGCGGCTACGACCAGAGCCTCTCCCTCTTCCTGCCGCCCGCCGGCCGGGAGCACACGGTGCTGCCGTCCACGGGCGAGGACACCTGGTTCGCGGACTGGCGCGGGATGCCGGACGAGGAGCGCCCGGTGATGCGCTCGTACACGGTCCGCGCACAGCGCCGGACCCCTGGCGGGGTGGACGAGGTGGACATCGACTTCGTCCTGCACGGCGCCTCCTCCCCCGCCTCGTCCTGGGCGGGCCGCGCGGTGACCGGCCGCCGGATCATGGCCATCGGCCCGGCCGTCGCGGAGAACAAGTCCGTACGCTTCCAGCCGCCGGCCGCCACCGACGCGTTCCTCCTGTACGCCGACGAGACCGCCCTGCCCGCGGCCGCCGCGATCCTGGACCGGCTCCCCGAGGGCACCCCGGTCAGGGCCTGGTTCGAGGTCCCGCACGAGGACGACCGGCTGTACCTGCCGACGCCCGCCGGCGCGGACATCACCTGGGTGGTCCGCGAGCCGGGCACCGGCCCGGAACGCACCGACCGGGTGCTGGAAGCCCTCCGGGCGGCCGAACGGCCCGCCTCCGCAGCCCCGTACGCCTGGATCGCCGGCGAGTCCGCGACGATCCGCGCGGTCCGCAGGCACGTCGTCCAGGACTGCGGCGTCGACCGCCGGGCGGTCCGCTTCACCGGCTACTGGCGCCTCGGCGCGAGCGAGGAGCAACTCCTCGCGGAGGCCTACGCGGGCCAGGCCCCCGACGAGGACCCGACGGCGGCCCTCTAGGCCGTCGACCTGGCCCCGCTCCGGTTCCTCACCCGCGCGCCCACCCCTTGTCCGGAGCCACTTGCCGAACCAGCCGGCGGCCTCCTCCGCGCCGAGCACCCGCTCCAGCACCAGGTCGCCGCGCATGCCGGGGAAGAACCGCCCGGCATGCCACCTCCGCCGGTACGGGGACGGGTCCAGCACGAGCAGCCGGACGCCGTCCACGACGGCGATGTCGGTCGGGGTGCCCTCGTTGAAGAGCCAGACTCCGTCCGCACCGACCAGGTTGAACGCCCCGGTCGTCGGGACCATCCCGTCGGCGTCCCGGCACACGGCGACCTCCCGCGCCGACGGCGCCTCGCCCGGCACGTGCTTCCCCCCGATGAGCACGCCCGCGAGCAGGGTGTGCAGCTGGAAGTTGTCGCCGATTCCGCTCATGCGCAGGGCGAAGCTGGTTCCGCTCTCGCGGTGCAGGACGACGAGCGGTTCGTCGTCCAGCACCCGCAGGGCGTACGTCAGGCACTTGAACGCGTCGCCCGAGGCCTCCGCCACCCGCTCCACGCCCGCGAGCAGCTCCGCCTTGCCCTCCACCGTCCGGCGCACGGCCGCCGCGCCCAGCACGGCGACGGCCGCCATCTCCCACTCCGGCAGGGAGAACCAGCCGACCGCGAGGTCGTGACCCACCCGCTCGGCGATCTCGTCGGTGTGCTCGCCCTCCGGGTCCGGCAGGTCCCCGCCGCCCGTGTCCGTCCAGCGCGCGCAGAAGTCACCGGCGACCGCGAACGCCGCCGTGGCCCCGGCGAAGATACCCGGCGCGCAGGCGACCGGGTCCGCACCCCGTTCCACGCACGCCCCGACGATCACCGCGACCGTGGCCCTCGGCCCGGGCGGGACTTCCCCGAGCAGCGCCGCCAACCGGGGTCCCGCCTCCCGGGACTCGGCGGCACCGGCCTTGCCGGCCGCCCGGTGGAGCTGCGCGAACGCCCGCTGCGAAGCCGGAAGGTCCTGCGCGCGCACAGCCTGCTCGAACCGCTCCACGGCGCCCGGGAGCTTCCTGCCTCCGAATATCATCCGCACATCCTGCAGCACCGTCCGATCCCGCGATCAGGCAGGTGGCGCCCCATTCCGGCGGGCCGTCACCGGCCCCAGGGCACGTCCGGCGCCCGGTGGTAGGTGACGTCCTGGGCGTCCAGGCGCGGGCCCTGGGCTGCCAGGCGCAGCCGGTACGAGGTCCAGTCGCGGGTGGCGGCCGGGGACCAGCCCAGTTCCGCCAGCCCCAGCACGCGTGGGAAGGCCATCAGCTCCCAGTCCCCCCGCGTCGCGACGGTCTCCGTCCACAGCGGGGCCTCCACCCCGAGGACCGCGGACTCCGGGAGGCCCGTCATATAGGTCCCCGGGTCCCAGTCGTAGGCCCGGCGCACCGGCACGTACCCGGCCCAGGCCAGACCCGGCTTCGTCTCCTTGTCGTACTTCATGTCCAGGTAGAGCCGGTCCGCCGGGGACAGGATCACCGGGTTGCCCGCCTTGGCGGCCGCGGCCACCGCCGCCTTCTCGGCCGCCGCCGTGCGGTCGTGGCCCCAGTACTGGAGCACCGCGCCGGGGGCCGGCCGGGCCGTCGCGAGCTGGTGCCAGGCCACCACCGTCTTGCCGTGCTTGGCCACCACCGCCTGCGCCCGGTCCATGAAGGCCGCGTAGTCCGCCGCGGGCGTGGAGTGCGCCTCGTCGCCGCCGATGTGGAGGTACGTGCCGGGGGTCAGCTCCGCGAGCTCCCCCAGCACCTGGTCGATGAACTCGTAGGTCCGCTCCTTGCCCACGCAGAGCGAGCTGAAGCCGACCTTGATCCCGGTGTAGTGCTCGCGCGCCTTGCCGTCGCAGTTCAGCTCGGCGTAGGCGGCCTGCGCGGCGTTCACGTGGCCGGGCATGTCGATCTCCGGGACCACGTCCACGTACCGCTCCGAGGCGTACGCCACCAGGTCCCGGTACTCGTCCTTCGTCCAGTGCCCGCCGGGGCCGCCGCCGACCTCGCTCGCACCCCCGTGCTCCGCGAGCCTCGGCCAGGAGTCGATCGCGATGCGCCAGCCCTGGTCGTCGGTCAGGTGCAGGTGCAGGGTGTTGACCTTGTACTGGGCGAGCTGGTCGACGTACCTCTTCACCTGCTCCACCGTGAAGAAGTGGCGGGCCACGTCCACCATCGCCCCCCGGTAGGCGAAGCGCGGCGCGTCGGTGACCGTGCCGCCCGGCACCGTCCCCGGACCGGACACCGGCAGGAGCTGGCGCAGCGTCTGGCCGGCGTGGAAGAGGCCCGCGGGCGTGCGGGCGGTGAGGGTGACCCCGCCGGGCCCGGACTCCAGCCGGTAGCCCTCCTCCCCCGCCCCCTCTGCCCCGGCGTCGATCCGCAGCCGGATGCCGTCGCCCTGCACGCCGTCGACCACGGGCAGCGGCAGCCCGCTGGGGCCGCGCAGCTGCTCGGCGAGGAGTTCGCCGACCTTGCGGACCTCCTCGTCGCCGGTCGGTCCGGTACGGATGACCGTGCCCGGGCCGAAGGCGTACCCCGGGCCTTCGGCCCGTGCGGAGACGGGAGCCGGCAGGAGCCGTTCGTAGGGCGCGAGCGCGGCGGGGGGCTCGTCGCCAGGCCGGGCGTCGTCCCCCCGGGCGGCGCTGCTGCAGGAGGCGGCCGCGGGGACGGCGGCGAGGACCAGGAGGGCGGCGAGCGTGCGTCGCGGGACTCTCATGGGCATAGGTATAGGCCAACCGGGCCCGTGGGGCCGATGCAAGAATCCAAGGATGGCGGAAATCATCCAGAAGGACGGCACATGGACCTTCGACGGGGACGCGGTGCGCATCGTGCCGGGCCGCGACAAGGGAGTGGGGCTGCTGCGCCAGACGCTGGGCGAGGTGCTCGTCCCGCTGCGCGCGCTGGCCGGGATCTCCTACGAAGCCGGGCGCAAGGCGGGCCGGCTGCGCCTGCGGCTGCGTGACGGCGCCGACCCGCTGCTCCAGGTGACGGGCGGCCGGCTGCCGGAGGCCTCCGATCCGTACCGGCTGACGGTGGAACCGGACCGCGGCGGGGTGGCGGAGTACTTCGTGGACGCGGTGCGCAACGCCCTGCTGCTGGACCAGGTGGACGCCGGGCCCGCGGACTCCTACCTCCTGCCGGGTCCCGCCGTGCCGATCACGGTCGGCGCCGGCGACGGGACGGTGGCCTTCGACGGGGACCGGGTGTCCCTGGAGTGGAACTGGACCACGGAGGAGGCCAAGCGGTCCGGCGGGCCCCGGGAGTTCCGGATCGGGAACGTGCGGTCGGTGGAGTGGGCCCCGTCACGGGGGCTGGAGAACGGGTGGATCCGCTTCGTCCTGACCGGCCACACCGTGCAGCCGGTCCCGCCGAAGTACGACCCGCACGCGGTGGAACTGTTCGGGTTCAAGAAGGACCCCTTGATGGCGCTGGTCGCGGCGGCGGTCGCCGTGCGCATGCCGCACCCGGCGGCGCTCGCGTCCGAGCCTCCGCTCCCGCCCGGGACCCCGCCGGCCCCCGCCCCCGCCCTTGCCCCTGCCCTTGCCCCCGCGTCCGCCCCTGCCGCCGCCCCCGCGGAGGACCACGACGCCCTGCTGCGCCGGCTGCGCGAGCTGGGAGAGCTGCATCATGCGGGGATCCTCACCGCCGAGGAGTTCGCGACGGCGAAAGCAGCGATTTTGGGTCGTTTCTGACCTCAGAAGACCGGAATCAACCCTTCCCCTGGTCCAGACCAGCGCTATCCTGCCCGATTCCGGGCAGGATTTTTGCGTTCTGCGGCTCGTACCGCCAATATCGACGGATGCCCGACCACCGCCCGTCGCACGACGACCTCGTCGACCACTTGGTGCGCAGCACCTCGCTCCAGCGGGGCGAAGCCGCCCGAGTGGTGCTCGACGTGCTCGCGTACTTCGACGAGAGCACCGAGGAGTTCGTCCGCCGGCGCCACCGTGAGCTGCAGTCCGGGGGCGCGGTCAACGCGGACATCTTCGAGCGGATCGCGGCCGAACTGCCGCACCGCGCCGTGGCACCGCCGGAGCTGTCGCTCCGGCAACTGCGCCGCATCGTCTACGGCTGAGTCGGCTACGGCTGAGTCGTCCACAGCCGAGTCGTCCACAGCTGAGCACCACCTGCCGGGGATCCGGGCAGCGGCAAGAGCAAACGAACTTCAGGAGGGGAAAGACCTTATGTGCGGAATCGTGGGTTACATCGGCAAGCGTGACGTGGCACCGCTGCTGCTGGAGGGCCTGCAGCGACTGGAGTACCGCGGTTACGACTCTGCGGGCATCGTCGTCAACAGCCCGAAGGCCGCGGCCCTGAAGGTCGTCAAGGCCAAGGGCCGCGTACGCGAGCTGGAGTCCCGGGTACCCAAGCGCTTCGCCGGCACCACCGGCATCGCCCACACCCGCTGGGCCACCCACGGCGCCCCGAGCGACCTCAACTCCCACCCGCACCTGGACGCCGACAACAAGGTCGCCGTCGTCCACAACGGGATCGTCGACAACGCCTCCGAGCTGCGCGCCAAGCTGGAGGCCGACGGGGTCGTCTTCCTCTCGGAGACCGACACCGAGGTGCTCGTCCACCTCATCGCCCGCGCCCAGGCCGACACCCTGGAGGAGAAGGTCCGCGAGGCGCTCAAGGTCGTCGAGGGCACCTACGGCATCGCCGTCATGCACTCCGACTTCGCCGACCGCATCGTCGTGGCCCGCAACGGCTCCCCGGTCGTCCTCGGCATCGGCGAGAAGGAGATGTTCGTCGCCTCGGACATCGCCGCGCTCGTCGCCCACACCCGCCAGATCGTCACCCTCGACGACGGCGAGATGGCGACCCTGAAGGCCGACGACTTCCGGACCTACACCACCTCCGGTACGACGACCACCGCCACGCCCGAGACCGTGGAGTGGGAGGCCGCCTCCTACGACATGGGCGGCCACGACACGTACATGCACAAGGAGATCTCCGAGCAGGCCGACGCGGTCGACCGCGTCCTGCGCGGCCGGATCGACGACCGGTTCAACACCGTCCACCTGGGCGGCCTGAACCTGGACCCGCGCGAGGCGCGCGGCATCCGCCGGGTCAAGATCCTGGGCTGCGGCACCTCGTACCACGCCGGCCTCATCGGTGCGGGCCTCATCGAGAGCCTGGCCCGCATCCCCGCCGACGCCGAGCCGGCCTCGGAGTTCCGCTACCGCAACCCGGTCGTGGACCCCGACACCCTCTACATCGCGGTCTCCCAGTCCGGTGAGACGTACGACGTGCTCGCGGCGGTGCAGGAGCTCAAGCGCAAGGGCGCCCGCGTCCTCGGCGTGGTCAACGTGGTCGGCTCCGCGATCGCCCGCGCCGCCGACGGCGGCGTGTACGTGCACGCCGGCCCCGAGGTCTGCGTCGTCTCCACCAAGTGCTTCACCAACACGGTCGTGGCCTTCGCGCTGCTCGCCGTGCACCTTGGCCGCATCCGCGACCTGTCCGTCACCGACGGCAAGCGGATCATCGACGGCCTGCGCAAGCTGCCCGCGCAGATCCAGGAGATCCTGGACGGCGAAGAGGACATCAAGAAGCTGGCCGCCGAGTACGCCGAGGCCAAGTCGATGATGTTCATCGGCCGCGTCCGGGGCTACCCGGTGGCCCTGGAGGCCTCCCTGAAGCTCAAGGAGATCTCCTACATCCACGCCGAGGCCTACCCGGCCTCCGAGCTCAAGCACGGTCCGCTCGCCCTCATCGAGCCCTCGCTGCCGACGGTCGCGATCGTCCCTGACGACGACCTGCTGGAGAAGAACCGCGCGGCGCTGGAGGAGATCAAGGCCCGCAGCGGCCGGATCCTGGCGGTCGCCCACACCAAGCAGGAGAAGGCCGACCACACCATCCTCGTCCCCAAGAACGAGGACGAACTGGACCCGATCCTGATGGGTATCCCGCTGCAGCTGCTGGCGTACCACACCGCCCTGGCCATGGGCCGGGACATCGACAAGCCGCGCAACCTGGCGAAGTCCGTCACCGTCGAGTAGGTCGCGCAGACCGCGTAGCCACCTGGCCGCGCGGGCCGCACGCACGAGGAAGGCCCCCGGGGATCGGCGGTTTCTAGGGGTCGTCGCAACACGTGGTTGGTTGTTCAGGCCGCGAGGAGTTTATGCAGGCGCTCGGCTGGGGTTTCCCAGCCGAGCGTTTTGCGTGGTCGGCCGTTGAGCTGGGCGGCGA
>NZ_JBWJVM010000128.1:0-15893 GCF_056428985.1 Streptomyces sp. CA189
GGTTCCTGGAGGGAAGTGGCAGACCGTGATGGACAGTCCGGTATCGGCCGCCAGGACGGCCAGCTCGGACTTCCACATCCGGAACCGGTAGCTGTTCGAGCCGCCGGCATCGGCGGTGATCAGCAGCCGGGTGGCGTCCCGGTAGTCGAGGTTTCCCCGTCCCTCCCACCAGCGGCGGATCGAGGCGACCGCGAACGCCGCGGTGTCGTGGTCCATGCCGACGTTCACCCAGCCCGTGTTCTCCGTGATGTCGTAGATGCCGTACGGGATGGCCTGCGACGCGTCCGGGCCGACGGTGAAGAAACTGTGGTCCTCGACCTCCACCGGCTCACCGGCCGGGCGCCACTGCCTTCCGGTGCTCGGCAGCTGCCCGAGCTGCTCCTTCTTCTTCGCGTCCACACTGATCACCGGCTGTCTGTCCGCCTGATGCTTCTTGACCTGGTCGTTGATATAGCGGAACTGAGCGTCCCGGTCGGGATGCTGCTTTCCCTCCAGCGTCTTCACGTTGGCCTGGAGGCTGAAGCCCTGCTCACGCAGTAGCCGGCCTACTGTCGGCGGTGAGACCGCATGACCCTGGCGGGTCAGCTCCTCGGCGAGATTCCGCAGTGACTTGGTCGTCCAGCGCAGGGGCGACATCGGATCACCCCGCTCGTCAGGCTCGACCAGGGCGAGCAAGGCCGGGATGAGCTTCGAGTCCAGGTCCTCGGCGCTCTTGCGACCACCACCAGTACGCCGGGCTCTGCCGTGGGGCAACGAGTCCTCGCCGGCCTCCAGCTCGAAAACGCCCCTGCGTACCGTCGTCTCACTCGCCCCCGCGGACTGTGCGACGGCCCGGACGCCGCCGTGCCCCAGCAGCCGGGCCTCGGCCGCCATCGCCAACCGCCGTTGCCGCTCATTCAGATGCGGCAATAACACCGCGAACCTGAGAGCGAGTTGGTCGCGAACCTCGCTTGATATGCGCACACCCTGCCAACGCGGCAGGGCCCACGAAGCAACGTGTTGATTCTTTACGGCGTCACCGTGGGTGGAGACGGTCTATCACCGGACGGTGCACTCGGAGAGGGGGCAGCCTCCGATCGAACGGTGGCTGGGTTCGATTCCCCGGCCGCTTCCGCTGCCCAGCCCCGTTGATCTTCGGGAGGCGTTTCTGTGGTCGGAGCTCCGGACCGTGACGAAGACCGCGACGGTCAGCCTGCACGGCAACACCTACGAGGTCGACCCGATGCTGGTCGGGATGAAAGTCGAGCTGGTCTTCGACCCGTTCGACCTAACCGAGACGGGGTCAGGACCTCGGGCAAGAGCGCGGGCAATGCCGTCCCGCACCGGGTGGGCCGGAACCCCCATCCGAAGGCGAGGCCGGAGACACCGCCGGAGTCGGCCCCGCCGACTGGAACCGACTACCTGAAGATCCTCGACGAGACCCACACGGCGAACACCGCGAACACCGCGAACACCGCGAAGGGCATCAACTACTAGTCCCTGATGGACGATGGGCGGGGACCGCGATGATCGACCGTGTTCAGGGGTATTTCGGTTTCACCCGCGTGCCCTTCGGCCGCAACCTGGCCCCGTCCATGCTCCACCAGCACCACTTCCACGGGAAGCCGCCGCCCGCATCGCGTGGTGCATCAACAACCGGGCGATCGGCGTGGTCACCGGCGAAGTCGGATCCGGCAAAACCGTCGCGCTCAAGGGCGCCGTCGCCGCGCTCGACCCGGCCCGGTTCACGGTCATCTACCAGCCCAACCCCGAGGTCGGCCTGCGCGGACTCTACGACCGCATCGTCACCAGCCTGGGCGGGACCCCCAAGTTCCACCTGGACGCGATCCGCATGCTCACCAACTACGACATGGATTCCACGACGCCGTTCGCGGTGCTGCTGATCGGCCAGCCCACCCTGCGCAAACGCATGAAGCACGGCGTCCTGGCGGCCCTGGACCAGCGGATCTCGATCAGCTACCAGATGCCCACGATGAGCAAGGAGGAGCATCCACCTCACCAGCCGCGGCCTGCCCCGCTCGGTCGACAACACCGCCTGGCAGTCCCTCATCGCAGCCTTCACCGAGGAGAAGGGAATCGTCGACGAGTCCTCCACCCGCACCGCGATCACCGAGACCCACGCGACAGAGTGAGCACGAAGCCGACACCGTGTGCACGACGCCCTCATGCTCGTATTCAGCGTCGATCAACAGTGTCCTGCGTCAGCCGAGGTTGGAGAAGTAGCCCCAGCCGCCGGTGCCCACCGTCATGGAGTTGCTTTCCGTGAAGGCGGCGCCTCCCGGGTGGAAGACGAGCTCGAACGTCGGCGTGGTGTACCAGAGGTCGGAGAGGCCGTCGGCGTTGCCGTCGCCCGCGGAGAGTCCAAGCACGCGGGAGCTCGCCGGCAGGTTGCCGATGACCGTGGAGGTGGTCAGGGTCTTCGCGACGCTGTCGTAGCCGTACTGCTTGATGTCCCCGGCGGCGTCACGCGCCCAGATTTCAGCCTTCTCGTCCCCGGTCGTGTCACCGGGAACGAGGATCTCCCGGTTCTGCCAATCCTCGACGCTGATCCGGACTGCGCCGTACGAGAGCCATCCGCCGTCCGCCGCCTCACGGCCGCGGTGGAGCCACAGGCCCGTGCTGCTCTTGGCCAAGAGGTCCGGGCTCCCGTCGCCGTCGACGTCGCCGGCCGCGACCGGGGTGGTGTGGGCCCAGCCGGTCTCGGACACCTTCATCACCACACCGGCTTCGAGGTCGCCGTTGCCCGTGTTCTTGTGCAGGATCAGCTCGTCGCCCTTGCGGGCGACGACGTCCTCGTCGCGGTCACCGTCCCAGTCCCCGCGGTGGCTGACCACCGCGCCATTCCACTCGGGTCCGCTGCCGATCACGCGCGGGGAGCCGAACGCGCCCCGGCCCGTCCCGGGATACAACCGCAGGGTGTCGTCCTTGCGCACCGCGAGCATGTCGGGGCAGAGGTCGCCGTTGAGGTCGCCCGGCACGTGTACCGCGGTCCGCTCGAGCGGCTGGGCCTCGGCCCACAACAGCTTGTGGTCCTCTACGGGCGTCAGGTCGATGTCGGCCGTCTTCGCCTTGAAGCCCGTGAAGTCCCTGCTGCCGAAGAAGGCGTGGTCGTACTTCATCCGGTACTTCGGGGGGTTGTCGGTCGCCGCCCAAGCAGTGGGACTGGGGCTAGTGGCGTCCGCCTCGACGAAGGGGCCCGTGGCACACAGCCCGGTCTCCATCGGCTTGAGCGCCGAGTGGGTCGGTATGGCGTTGAAGTCACCGAGTACCAGCGCGGGCGCGCCCGCCGCCCACCGCTCCATGTTGTCGAGCATCACCGGCGTCCCGTTCGACGGGATGCTCGTCGCCAGGTGCGTCCCGCACGCCAGCGTGGTCCGGCCGCCGATCGGGCCCTTCACGCACGCCACCCACCGCTGCTCCTCCAGCTTGGGCTCAGCGGGGTTCACCAGTGCCTGGTGTGTCGAGAAGTCAGCCGCCGTGCCCTTGACGAACACCGCGTTCCCGAACTTCTTCGAAGTTCCTCCCCAGCGCTCGCACCCAACAGGCTCCTGATCGCCGACCCGTACCGACGTGTAGCCGACCAGCAGGTTCGCCAGCGCCTCGTACTGACCCGTACACAGCTCCTGCAGCGCGATCACATCGGCGGTCCCGCCCTCGGAGACCATCCGTGACTGGAACTTCGCCGCCCACTCCTGGGCCGTGTCGACGGTGTTCTTGCATACGGACGCACCGCACGCGTTGTACGTGACGGTACGCACTGCCTGCGGTGCGACCGGGTCGGCCGCCACCGGCTGCGAACCCCCGGTCACGGCTCCAGCAAGTAGCGCCAGGCCGACGGCCAGCCGGCTCGCCGTGCTGCCGAGTGTTCTGCGTATGCCCTTCAACAGTTCCCCACCCTCGAAACGAAGATCATGAATCCAGGACATCGTAGGGGCACCGCCGCTGGTACCAGCACGCGGACCGCGTGGAATCGCCGCTCGGTACAGACGGGTAGACCTGCTGGTCAGAGTGTCCTGGGCGGTCAAGGTGACGTCCGAGCCCCGGAGGGAAAGCGGGCTACGGCGGAGTCCGCGCCGTAGCCCGCTCGATCCAGGGAGCTGCTCCTGATGCAAGCCTCGCGGGTGCGTGCTGTGGGTGGGGAGCGACCCGAGCATCCGGCCGAGCGTGCCGTGATCGCATGCTGCGGGGGCAGCAAGAGCATCGACGCCGTACGCGCTGCCCTGCAACGCTCCCCGGAGGTCAGGAGATCGGCCGCTGCGCCCGCTGCCGGCCGGCCGGCGGGTCTCAGTCGTAGAGGAGGAAGGCGGTCTGGGTGGTTGCGCCTTGGCGGCCGGGTGTGGTGTACGCGAAGTTGAGCACGGTACGCCGTACTCCGTCACGCTCGAGCGGGGTGACGCGGTGGGCGGTGAGGTCGCTGTGCAGGAGGTAGCCGTCGGCGGGCCGGTGGTGGACGCGTCGGGTGCCGGGTGCGTGGAGGGCGCCGAGGTCGCTGCGGCCGGGGTGGAACTCCAGCAGTCCGCCGTCGGTGTGGTGTGGTGGGGCTTCGATGAAGAGGACCAGGGCGAGGGGGTAGTCGTCGGTGTGTGCGCCGTGGGTGTCCCCGGGGCGGTGCAGGACGTTCAGGACGTGCCGCTCGACGGGGTCGTGCACGGCGCAGACCGTCTCGCCCAGGAGCGAGGAGAGCAGCCCCATCAGGTCCCGGTTCTCGTAGAGGCGCGTGATCACTGGTGAAGCGCGGGCGATGTGCTGTCCGCCGAGGGTGGTCATGTGCCGGGGGCTGTCGGCCATGCCGGGCATGCGGAAGTCGCGGCGCACGGCGTCGGCCTCCAGCCTCCGTGCTTCACTTGCGAGGTCGGCGAGCCCGGTGGGGCTGATCAGTCCGGGCAGGGCGACGTAGCCGTCGGCGGAAAACTGTCGGCGCAGGGATTCCCAGCGTGTGGGCACAGGCAGCGAGAACACGGCCGATGCATCCCGCCTGCCCGCACCGGCCAAACCCCGCCTCGCCCACCTGGACCCACGTCTGTCCGCACACGCAAAGGCGCGGAGGGTCGAGGCCGACGGCCGGCGCTACGCGGACTGACGTGAAGAGAGGCATGGGGGTCAATCTGGCGATTGGGACCGGCTAGCTGCTCAGTCCCACCGATTATCATCCACCTTTCTGTGAATTCACGATTCGCTGTACTGTCAGGGGGTGCTGACCGTTGTCTCCGACATCAACGTGCTGGCCCGTTTCGGCCGCGCGCTCGCCGACCCGATCCGCTGCCGCATCCTCCTCGCGCTGCGCCAGGCGCCGGCCTACCCCGCCGACCTGGCCGACGCGCTCGGCGTCTCCCGCACCCGGCTGTCCAACCACCTGGCCTGCCTGCGCGACTGCGGCCTCGTGGTTAAGACCTGCCCGGACGTCACCGAGAAGGGTTGCTGCTGATGACCGCGATATCCCTGGGGCCGTCCCCGGCACGCCGCGACGCGCTCGCCCGCCGATACGGTTCCTGGTCGCCGCGACGATCACCTACAACGTCATCGAAGCGATCGTCGCGCTCACCGCCGGCACCTTGGCCTCCTCCACCGCGCTCATCGGCTTCGGCCTCGACTCGATCATCGAGGTGTCCTCCGCCGCAGCGGTCGCCTGGCAGTTCTCCGCCCGCGACCACGGCCTGCGCGACGCCCGGGAGAAGGCCACTCTGCGGATCATCGCGGTCTCCTTCTTCGCCCTCGCCGCGTACGTCAGCGTCGATGCCGTCCGCGCCCTGACCGGCACCGGCGAGGCCGAACGCTCCATCCCCGGCATCGTGATCGCCGCCATCTCCCTCGCGATCATGCCGTTCCTCTCCGCCGCCCAGCGCCGCGCGGGCCGCGAACTCGGCTCCGCGAGCGCGGTCGCGGACTCCAAGCAGACCCTGCTGTGCACCTACCTCTCCGCCGTCCTCCTGGCCGGCCTGGTCCTCAACGCCACCCTCGGCTGGTCCTGGGCCGACCCCATCGCTGCCCTCGTCATCGCCGCCATCGCGCTCAAGGAAGGCCGCGACGCCTGGCAGGGCAAGGGCTGCTGCGCACCCACGACTCACACGTCGGCCCCCGCCCGTACCAGCGCGGCCGAGGCCGACGCGTGCGGCTGCGAGCCGGGCTGCACCGGCTGCTCGTGAACACGTTGCCGACCCGCGGCCATCGACGACGCACCCCGGTTCGCCGGAACCGGTCCGCAGGAGAGCGACCGGACACGACCGGGCCCCGGTGACGCTGAAGCTGTGGCGGTGCCGAGGCGCGATCCAGAGTTTTCGAAGTCCGGGAGTCTGAGGATGTCGAGAACGTGCCACCGGCTCCGTCCCAGGGACATCAGCGGCCACCCACCCGCCGCACGAGAACGAAGGAGACGCCGCCATGGCGATTCAGCGGATGGACAACGTAGGCATCGTCGTCGAGGACATGGACGCCGCCACCGCGTTCTTCATGGAACTCGGTATGGAGCTGGAGGGCACCGCGCAGGTCGAGGGCCTCGTCGCCGACCAGTGCACAGGCCTGGACGGCGTTCACTGCGACATCGCGATGCTCCGCACCCCTGACGGTCACAGCCGGCTCGAACTGGCGAAGTACCGCAGCCCCGCGGCAATCAGCGCCGGGCCGCGCGACCGACCGCACAACATCCTGGGCACGCACCGCGTCATGTTCGCCGTCGACGACCTCAAGGACACTGTTGCCCGTCTGCGTCCGCACGGTGCCGAGCTCGTCGGTGAGATCGCCCGGTTCGAGGACAGCTATCTGCTCTGCTACCTCCGCGGCCCGGAGGGCATCATCGTCGGATTGGCCGAGCAACTGCGCTGAGAAGGAGAAACGGCACCGCGCAGCGGACGCTCTCGCGCTGTCGAGGTGCGGCCCCCGTCACGGCCCCAGTGGCCAGGGTCGCACCCTTACGGACGAACTACCCCGCCGCCGAACGAGCCGGCAGTACTGTCCCTCGGCCATGAGCCACCTGCCCGGCCGCGGCATGGTGCTGCTGAGGGGGACGAGGAAGAGACTGGGCCGCCGCTCTCGTGAGCGCACTCACCCCAGTGGGTAAGCGGGCCGGGTGGTCCAGCATTCTGGACCCGGCGACGCGGTGGTGTCCCCGCCGCTCGCTCGGGCCGGCGGGCCCCTCCGCACGCGCCTGAGGA
Organism: Streptomyces sp. CA189; assembly: GCF_056428985.1. Taxonomy (NCBI): domain Bacteria; kingdom Bacillati; phylum Actinomycetota; class Actinomycetes; order Kitasatosporales; family Streptomycetaceae; genus Streptomyces; species Streptomyces sp. CA189. The sequence goes on from NZ_JBWJVM010000128.1 coordinate 7,149, forward strand.
GCGCGCCCGGCGCAGCGCCCGGCGGCGCGGCGTACTGGCCCGTCCGGGGCGGGTTAGGTTGTGCGCGGTCCGCGCCGACATGTGTCCGCGGGCCAGGGACGGTGCCCAGAACGCACTATCGGAGGCCGGCACGCTGGCGCACCTGCCGGTTTCGGCGCTGAGACGGTCGATCGCGGCGTGGACATCGGCGAGGCCGGGAAGCAACCGACGGTGAGTGCTCAGGTGGCGTCGCCGGTCGTGGTGAGGAAGCGGCGGATCGTATCCCGCGCCGGGCCAAGGAGGCGTAAAGGGCGGGCGGCAGGGTCGGCCGGGCGCCGAGCTGTTCGTTGAGGCGGTCTGCCCCGGTCATCCCTGGGAGGGCGTGCGGTTCTCCTCGGCGTGGGGGAGCCGGACGTCCGGACCCCGCTCAGTCCATCGCTCTGCGGACGTCCTTTCCCTGCTCGGCGAACGCCTTGAAGTCCTGCATGTGCTGTCGCGACTGCTTGCGGAAGGCGCCGGGCATCAGAAGTCCCACCAGTTTCATCAGAAGGCCGCTGAACCGGTATTCGTTCTCGCTCTCCCAGAGCGTCGTTTCCGGGCTGGCTTCGGTCAGCCGGTCGCGCACGGCGCTCCACATGCCCTCGCCGACGATCTCGCGGTCGAAGTGAACTACGCTCGTTTTCCGGATCTCGCGCAGGTCCGTCGGTTCCCGGCGTGTGATGGTCTCGGTGCACTCGAGCTTCCGCTTGCCCATCTGCATCACGACACGCGACTTGGTGCCGAGCTGCCCGTGCTCCCCGGTCATCGGCTCGTGCAGCACCAGGCCCCGCAGCCATTTCGGGAGGTGTGCCGGGTCGGCGAGCAGCTGGACCACCTTCTCCCGCGGCAGGGCGATCTCGATGGAGACGGTGTATTTCATGGGGCGCATCATTCTTTTCTTCTAGGCGTGGGACAACGTGCTTTCATACTGCTCGTCGTGAACCTCGGCAGCTGGGAGCCATTCCGCACCTCGCGGATCGCCCGGGTGATCGTGGAGCGGTCGACGCCGGACCAGCAGGCCAGCACGTCGTGAGTGGCCCCGTGGCGAAGGGGCAGCCCTTGGCGGCCCCTCCCGGTCATGGCGCGGCCCATCGGCCGAATTCCTTCTGCTGAGTGCGAGATTCCACTGCGAGGCTACGGGCGTCCAACCGGATCGCACCAGACGGAGTTCCCATGAACCGAGTACGCTTTCGCCCCGTCTTATTGACCGCCGCCGCAGCGCTCGCCCTGGTCCCGGCCGGGCTTGGCGCTACGGCGGCGCAGGCTTCGCCCGCCACTGCGGCTGTTGCCCCGGCCGCCCTGGGCAGCAGTGACACCGAGACCGTCATCACGGGCACGACCGGCCTGAACCGGGGCGAGGCCTGGTATTCGCCCGACCGCCGGACCATGCTGATCCAGCAGTACGACGGCCACGTGGTGCTCTACCGCGACAACGTTGCCATCTGGACGGCCACGGGAAGCTACGGCTACGGGAATACCTTCTACATGCAGGCCGACGGGAACCTCGTCTCCTACGACGCGGCGATGCGCCCGCTGTGGAACAGTGCCACCGACCATCACTGGGGTGCGCATCTGGCGATCCAGAACGGCGGGAACCTGGTGGTCTATTACGGGTCCACCCCGCTGTGGTGGTCCAATTTCCGGCCGGGCGGCCCTGTGGATCCGGGCGACGACTGTACCCCGAGGCCTGGCAGGCTCTGCCCGTAAGGCGAGACGCCGAGTGACACCCTTGCTGCTGAGCGAGGCCGCTGACCCTGATCGCATGGGATCGCGAAGCTGGCTGGCTGTCATGGGCGTACCTGTTCACACCTTGCTTTTGCGGCGCAGCCGTCCGCAAGCGGTACGGCTGCGCCGGCGCGGCCGCGCGAGGTGCCGCCCGCTGACCGGGCATCGGCTGGAGTTCCTGCCGGAATTGGCTGGCAGGTGCATGACGGTTTGGTGGGGTACGGGGCTACCTTCTTAGGGCTCCGGAGGGGCGGCTGTCCGAACGCGCGGCCACAGGCGGGCGGTGGCGGCGCCTCCAGTGCCCCGGCTCCGCCGAGGGGCCGGTCCCCCCACGCATGAAGGAAGACGACCATGTCTTTGGGCACCTGGCTGAAAGTCGGCACCTCCGCCGCCGCAATGGTTCTCGCGGCGGCAACCGCCGCGACCGCGGCACCCGCGCCCGTATCGGACGCCTCCGCAGCGGTAGTGACGCTCCGTTACAATGACAGCCGGGCTGGCGGCTGGGAAGCGGCCATCACGGCCGGGGTCGCTGCCTGGAACGCGAACGTCAGCAACGTTCGGCTGGTGGAGGCCGCGCCCGGGGTCCGGGCCGAGATCGTCATCGTGGCCACCACCGGCTGGCCGCAGGCTACCCTCGGTCCGGTCCGTCCTGGGCGACAGGTGCGAGTCGAACTCGGCGCGCAGGCCGTGAGCCAGGGGTACGACAAGACGCGCATCGCTGCGCACGAGCTGGGCCACAGCCTGGGCCTCCCGGACACCAAGCCGGGGCCGTGCTCCCAGCTGATGTCCGGGTCCAGCGCCGGGACGGCCTGCACCAACGCCGTGCCCAACGCGACCGAGCGCTCCCGCGTGCAGAACGCGTACGCGAACGGGCTCGCGGCAACCGTGCCGACCGACAGCCGGGTACTCATCGACGCCCCCTGACCGGCGGTTGGGCGGGTGGGCCGGTGCGGGGCCCTGGCTGGGAGGGGACTCCCGGAGGCGACCGTGCCGGTCCACTGCCGCGCCTTCACCGGGAAGCAGCTTCGGGCGCTTCGCCCAGACCAGTTGGCCTGGACAACCGAGCGCGGCATAGCCCACTGGTGAGGGTCTCCCCGGCGACGGCCGTGTCCCGCTCGACCACCACATCCACCGCCGCCGCGGCTCCCGGACAGTCGGCCCCGGTCGAAGCCGCGTTCCTTGAGCACCGGCACCGGGCCGCACCGGCCAAGGGCGCGGGCCCGGGTGGCGGACCTCCGCCCGCGCGTGTGAGCGCGCACCGCGTACGGCCCGGGGCGGGGCGGTGGCGCCGTGGCTGTCCTGACGCTGCTGCTCGCGCTCGTGGAGGCGGTGGAGACCGCCCGTCTGTGGCATGAGGCGAAGGGGCGCAGGAGCGCCCGGTCCGTCCGGCGCACGCACGATGCCGTCGCGTACGCGGGCGCAAGGCCGTGGCCCGGCACCGTCGGGGCGCGTTAGCCCGGCGGCGCCGCGTACGCCGCCCGGCCCGGCCGGGCCCCGCCCGGTCCCGCTGATCTCCTGCCCGCGATCCCGAGGACCGCCGTTTCGGGCAATCGGCAGAAGGCCCGTGAGCGAGACCTCATCGGCGAGCCACCCTTCACGACTGCGGCGGTATTCACCGAGCAACGTGCCCCAGCCGTACTCACCATGGCCGTCGCGGCCGAGTTGGTAGAGATCGTCGAAATTCTGCAACGGCTCCGGTTCACAAGCCGGCAGGCGGACCGAGTAGGTGAGGCTCTCCCCACCCGCCGCTTCCAGGAACGACCGGTATGACGCCGACAGGGGGAGGCCAATCTCCTGCTCGAGACGTCCCAACTCCTCGGCTTCGAACGGCCTGAACGGCCCCACGATCAAACGGCCCCGATACCAGCGCGATATTTCCTCAGGCGCGGACCGATTATCGCACCTACGAACGACCCAAGCGGTGACCACTCGACGGGCACACCCGAGAGTCTTCGTGTTCACCGAGTCGTCGCACACGAAGCGCCATCAGGCTGCCCTTCGAGATCAACGAATGCGGTGAACGGTCTCTCGCAGGGGCAAGGGTGGTCTTGAGGTGCCTGACCCGCTGGGGCGTCTTTCCGGTACCCGTGTCCCGGGTACCGGGGACGCCCCCCGCTGTGCAATCGATACGAAACGGATCGTTGCGTGATCAGTGTGTGGCTGGAATCGATGGCTGTCAACACGAGACGTAGCGTTGCGCTCGGATAGGGTCGGTGTGTGAGTCCCGCAACCCGCAGCGAAGAGTCCCGGCAGGCCATCATCGAGGCTGCTCTCGGCCTGTGTGTTGAGCGGGGATTCGCCTCGACCACGATCGAGGGCATCGCCGCCCGGGCGGGTGTCGGTAAGACGACCATCTACCGGTGGTGGCCCTCCAAGGCCGCCATCCTCATCGAGGGCGTCGAGAACGCCCGGGACGCCGCCGCCGGCTTCCCCGATACCGGTGACATCCATGCGGACCTAGCCGCTCAGACATCGAGCGTCATGCGACTGTTCAACACGGAGTTCGGCGAGATCTGGCGTGGACTGATCGGTGCCGCCCAATCCGATGAGGCTGCGGCGGACGGCGTCACCCGCATCCTGCGGGTCTCCATCGACGCATGTGTCGCGCGCCTCGCCACAGCACGCGATGCCGGGCAGATCCGCACCGACCTCGACCTCGAGATGGCGGTCGAGCTGCTCTACGGGCCGATCTACCACACCTGGCTCTTGCGCACCCGCCCCCTGCCAGAGGCGTACATGGAGAAGGTTCTCGCCGTGCTTCTGCCCGCGTTGGTACCCACGCCCGGCGAGAACTGACCTGACCATTCGCATTGGCCCGAGGCCCGGATCATGAGGGGTCGCAAGCTCCGCTGCCCCCGCCCGATGGTGGACAAGCCGCTTGGCTCGTGCGCGACCTTCCTGCTGCCGCTCCCGGGCAGGTTGGCGCGGTAGCGGCCGAGGCGCCCTGACTCAGTGAGAGGACGCCATGTCGAGCAGCCCTGGAGCCGAGGACGCCGCCCTGCCCCAGCCGACGTCTCCACCGAGCGTGCCCTCGTCTGCGGGAAATTCGGCCCCATCGGAGGACCCGCCGCGGCGGCGCTTAGGTGAGATTGCCGCGGCGGTGTCGGCCTTGGCCGCCGTTCTGGGTGTCGTTGTGGGCTTCATCGGTCTGCCCGCCGTTTCGAGATCACCGACCGCGAAAGGGCCCGCGCCGGCCCCGACGGTCACCGTCACCGCAGCACCGTCACAGCCGACCACTGAGCCACCAGCGCCGGGGACTAGCCGTGGCGCCGCCCCATCGGCTTCCGGCAGTCCCCGTGCGAGTACCGGCTCGACGCTCTCGCTGGCGCTGGAGTACGGGTTTCGTCTACGGGGGGCTTCACCGGCTGTGGAACGCTACCGCCAGGAACTGGATTTCTACCGGGACTACGACGAGTTGTGGGCGATCAACGAGGCACGGATCGTCGCTCTTGAGGCTGCGGAACCTGGTTCTCTGGCGACATGCAAAGCCGTTACGCGTTTCGTCGACGTGCTGAAGATCTCCTCACTCGAAGCGGGCATGCGGTTCTGCTTCGAGAGCGGCAAGGGCTTCCTGGCGCTGGTCGAGGTCGGCAAGGACGGCGACCATGAGAAGTTCCTCGACCTCAAGATCACCTTTCTGGGAACTCGGTGAAGGTGCGCATCGCCGCGTTTCCCCTCGACGCAGACCTGTGGCAAGGGGCGCCGCACCCGGGAGAGGCCTCGTCGAGCCGCCATTCGGCTCTCAATCTCCGCGAACACCTCCCGGCTCGCCAGTCAGCAGGTGTTCGCGGTCTGTAGCCGGCTTGACTGGGTGCAGTCCGCCCGTCGGCCTGGTGTGACGACCAGGGACAGCGGGAGGCAGCGGCCGTCGGCGCTCAGGTGGAGCTTGTTGGTGAAGTCGCCCCGCGAGCGGCCCAGGCCCTCATCCCCAGCACCACCTCCACCAGACGGGCGATGAGGCTCTGCCAGGGCGTCTCGTTCTGGTGTTCTGGAAGTTCGACCCTCTTTGAGCCGGGGGGCGGGCGGCGGGTTGGTTCATGCGGCGGCCGCGTGCTGATGCCCCGGAACTGTGGGTCCGCTACTGGAGCAGCTCCCACAGTTGCTGGACGCACAGCACCACGAACAACAGGGCGGCGGCCCCCAGCATCGCGTTGCTTAGGAGGCCGTTGCGCCAGTGGGACGGTGTGCGTGAGGAATTGAGTAGCCACAGCAGCGTCAGGGCCAGGAAAGGCATGAAGAGCGCGCCGATCACTCCGTACACGATGATGAGCCCGAAAGGCTGGTCCAGGAAGAGCAGGCTGATGGGCGGGAAGGTGAGCCAGAGCAGATAGGCTCGGAAGGGCAGGGACTTCGACGGGCTCGTCCCGGTCCGGGCGAGGGACGGCCGGAACTTCGTGGCGAAGTCGGTGAACATCAGACTCACTCCGTGCCATACGCCGATCAGCGAGGTGAAGGATGTTGCGAAGAACCCGACCAGGAACAGCTTGGCGGTCGCCTCTCCGTAGTGTTCCTCCAGAACGGCACTCAGGTCGATCAGGCCTTTGTCGCCCTTCGCCAGCGCCACGCCGGACGAGTGCAGCAGCTCGGCCCCGACGATGAGCATGGCCACGACGAAGACGCCGGTAGTGAGGTAGGCGACGCGGTTGTCGAGCCGCATCACCTTGATCCAACTCGTGTTCGTCCAGCCCTTCGCGTTGACCCAGTAGCCGTACGCGGCGAGCGTGATCGTCCCGCCCACACCGCCGATCAGGCCGAGCGTGTAGACCAGCGAACCGTCCGGCAGGACGGGCACCAGGCCGGCGAAGGCGGCGTCGAGGCGGGGCGTGACGCGGATCGCGAGATACACGGTGATCAGGAACATTACGCCGACCAGGACCGTCATGACCTTCTCGAAGACGGCGTACTGGTTGAACCAGACGAAGACCAGCCCGGCCAGACCACACAGCACGGCCCAGAGTTTGAGGTCCATCGTGTCCGGGAACAGCACGGCCAGCGGGAGCGCGCTGGAGGACATCGCGGCGGCTCCGTAGACGAAGCCCCAGACGACGACGTACACCGCAAAATAGACGGTGGTCCAAGAGCCGAGGCTGCGCCAGCCGTCGAAGAGGGTGCGGCCGGTGGCGAGATGCCAGCGGCCGGCCGCTTCGGCGAGCGAGATTTTGACCAGGCAACCGATGACCGCGGCCCACAGCAGGGTGTAGCCGAACTTGCTGCCCGCGATGAGCGTGGCAACGAGGTCGCCGGCCCCGACACCGGTCGCCGCCACTACGATTCCGGGGCCGATGGATCGCCAACTCGCTTTGCGTGGAGTGTGGTTCTCGCCCTCCACCGTGTTGGCCTGGGTGGTGTCTGCCATCGTGGCCGCCTTCCCGTTCGCCCCGTGAGTGACGAGAGTCACCAAAACGGTTTGGCGGCGGTCGCGCAAGAGGCCCTCTACGCAGACCTCCGCACGATCGGAACCCGGTCACGCACCGTCAGCGGTCTGTGCCCGGGTCGTCTGCTTCGCTCGGCCCGGTCTCCGGATCCGAGCTGTCGTCGACATCGGAGACCGCGGCATCCTCGTCATCGACTTCGGTAGAGCTCTGGATGCCCGCCAGCCCTCTCCGCTGCCCGCCTGGCTCGCCCAGGAACTGGAGCGCACAGGGCACCTGCCGGCGCCTCACATCCCGGCCCCCCCCGCCCCGTGCTGCCCCGAGCCCGACAGGCAGTCCAGGCGGCTGGCGGCGGCCAGGACCAGACATCCCGGCTCCTGGCAGCTCTGCTCGCCGACGTCGCCGCGTGCTCCCAGGTCACCGAAGGAGCAGGGTTCACGGAGAAGCTGAACCGGGCCTCCTACACCCCGGGAGGCCTCGTCGCGGCCGGGCACGTAGCCGCGGCCGCGGCCACGGCGGCCCTACGCGAGACCGCGGAGATGACGCGCCCCGGCCAGTCCCAGCGCCGCACAGTTCATCCGTAGCGGCATGGCCGCCGGCGCGCAGCGCCCCCTGCACCTTGGAGGACGCCGGTGAGCCCCGCCCCCCGAAACCGACGGCTTCCTCTTCGACTTCGAGGCCGAGGCCATCGCCGCCCAGATCCTCGCGCAGGAGCCCCCGCCTGGACCGGCGCCCGTTCCCGCACAGGGCGGCGCGAGCGCGCACCTGGAACACGCCACCTCAGCAGGGCTGCTGCCCGACACCCTCAGCGACTGCGGCAACGCCAAGCTGTCGTCCGCCTCTACTCCAAGGACTACCGGCACGTACCAGGCCTCGGCTGGTACCGGTGGGACACCACCCGCTGGCAGGGCGATGAGGACGACACCGTGGTCTGGGCCGCCGGAGACCTCGCCGAAGCCATCGCATCGACCGACCCCCGCGGCATCCACAGCAACCAGTCACTCCAAAATCACCGTCGCCGAGCGCTGAGCACCTCGGGCATGAGCGCCATGCTGACCCAGGCGAAGACGGCCCCCGGCATGGTCCTGCGGGCCCAACTCCTGGACGCGGACCCGTACACGCCGTGCACCCCGCCGGCATCGTCGACCTCCACACCGGCCTCATCCGGACCCCGCAGCCCGACAAGGACTTCAACTCCCGCTCCACGTCGACCGGCCCCCAGCAGCAGGCCACCCCGCGCTGCGACCGTTTCCTCACGGACACCTTCGGCGAGAACGCCGAAGGCAAGGAGATGATCGACTTCCTGCACCTGATGCTCGGCTACTCCATCACCGGAGACGTCGGCGCCCAGGTCATGCCCTTCCTCTTCGGCTCCGCGGTCAGCGCGAGCATCGCCGCCGCGCCAGCGAACCGCAATGCGCCGCAGGCGACGGCGGCGGGCGGCCCGGCAGCCACCAGCAGCGCGGAGCCAGGCCGTTCCCCCGCACCGGGATCTGAGCCGACTGTGCGTTCTCGTTCATGTTGCGGTGTGGCCGTTGACGGGCTGTCTCTTTGACCTGTGATGCTGCGGGTCGATGAGGCGGTCGGTGATGGGTTGTTTCCGGTGTCGGAGGGGTCTTGAACTGCGGTG
>NZ_JBWJVM010000129.1:0-15702 GCF_056428985.1 Streptomyces sp. CA189
GGCGCCGCCCTCCCACCTCATCGCCCTCACCACCCCGCCCGCCGCCACGCCCCCGCCCGCAACCGGGAACCCGGCCGGCGGCGCGCGCTTCGCGCCGTACGTGGACACCTCCCTCCACCCGGCCTACGACCTGGTCGACACGGCGGCCAGGACCGGCGTCAAGGAGTTCCACCTCGCCTTCATCACCTCCGGCGGCGGCTGCGCCCCGCTGTGGGGCGGGGTCACCGAGCTCGCGAACGACAAGGTCGCCGCGCAGATCGGGGCCCTGCGGGCCATGGGCGGGGACGTACGCGTCTCCTTCGGCGGCGCCGCCGGGCACGAACTGGCCCTGAACTGCGGCTCAGCCGAGGAGCTGGCCGCGGCCTACGGCAAGGTCGTCGACCAGTACCGACTGACCAAGGTCGACTTCGACATCGAGGGCGCGGCCCTGCCCGACACCGCCGCCAACACCCGCCGCGCGCAGGCCATCACCCTCCTGCAGGCCTCCCACCCCGGACTGGACGTGGCCTTCACCCTGCCAGTGATGCCGGAGGGCCTCACCCAGCCGGGCGTGGCCCTGTTGGCGGACGCGAAGAAGAACGGCGTGCGGATCCACGGCGTCAACATCATGGCGATGGACTACGGACCCGCCTACAGCGGTGACATGGGCCGGTACGCGATCCAGGCCGCCACGGCCACGCAGGCACAGCTCAAGGGAGTACTGGGCCTCTCCGACGCGGCGGCCTGGAAGACCGTCGCCGTCACCCCGATGATCGGCGTCAACGACGTCACGACCGAGATCTTCACCCTCGCCGACGCCGCCCAGCTCGTGGACTTCGCGCGTGAGAAGGGAATCGGCAGGCTGGCGATGTGGTCCGCGACCCGCGACCGGCAGTGTGCGGCCGGGGTCGTGAACCACGCGGACGCGACGTGCAGCTCGATCCTCCAGCAGCCCCTGGCCTTCACGAAGGCCCTCGGAGCCCTCCGCTAGGCCCGCGGGCACCCACGCGACCGGGTCGGTTCACGAGCTCGTGAGGACGACGAGGCGCTGGGTCGCGCGGGTCATCGCGACGTAGCGGTCCACGGCGCCTTCGATGCCCTCGCCGAAGGTGTCCGGGTCGATGAGGACGACCAGGTCGAATTCGAGTCCCTTCGACAGGGTCGGCGTCAGCGTCCGGACGCGGGACGCCGACGGGAACGCGGTGTCCTCGACGCCATCGGCGGTGATGACGCAGGCGACCCCGTCGGCATGGGCGCCGAGCCAGTCGTCGAGGACCGCGGCCAGGTCCGCGACGCGGCCGTGCGTGACGGGGATGCCGCTGCTGCGGACGGAGGTCGGTACGTTCGCGTCGGGGAGTGCCGCGCGGATGGCCGGCTCGGCCTCGGCCATGACCTCTTCGGGGGTGCGGTAGTTGACGCTCAGGGAGGCCATGGCGATCCGGTCGAGCCCGGCCCGTTCGAGCCGCTCCCGCCACGACTCCGTGAACCCGTGCCGGGCCTGCGCGCGGTCCCCGACGATCGTGAAGCTCCGCGACGGGCACCGGGTCAGCAGCATCTGCCACTCGGCGTCGGTCAGCTCCTGCGCCTCGTCCACGACGATGTGGGCGAACGGGCCGGCGAGCAGGTCCGGTTCGGCGCCGGGCAGGGCGTCCCCGTCGATCAGGGCGTCCTGCAGATCCCGTCCGCGCAGCATCCCCACTGCGCCCTCGCTCTCGTCGATCTCGGTGTCCTGGAGCAGCCGGTCGATGACCTCGGACCTGCGCGCCCGTTCGGCGGCGACGGCGGCCTCGTGCCGGCGCTTGCGCACGGAGGCCTCGGCGTCACCGAGCCGCCGGCGGGCGGCGTCCAGGATCGGCAGGTCCGACACCGTCCAGGCCTGGGCGTCCGCGCGCTGGAGGAGGGACACGTCATCGGGACCGAGCCACGGAGCGCACTTGCGCAGGTAGGCGGGCACCGACCACAGGTCTCCGACGAGTTCGCCCGCGTCGAGCATCGGCCAGGCACGGTTGAGGGCGGTGACCAGGTCCCGGTCCTGGAGCAGCGAACGGCGCAGCAGCTGGGGCGAGACGTCGCTGTCGTCCTTTTCCATCAGGATGGTGAGCAGCTCCTCCCTGATCTGGTCGCGTGCCTCGTTGTGCGGGGTGCCCGGTTCCACCGCCTCGAACGCGGCCGCCCAGTCCTCGGCGCTCAGCCAGATGTCGGACCAGTGGCTGGAGACCGTCATCCCCTCGGTGGGCGGCTCCTCGTAGATGCGGACCGCCGCCTCGACCGCCTTCACCAGGTCCGCGGAGGACTTGAGGAGGGCCGCGCGCGGGTCGGCCTCGGCCACCGCGCCGGCCCCCTCGGTGACGAGGTCGCGCAGGACGCAGGTCTGTACGCCCTCCTCGCCGAGGCTGGGCAGTACGTCCGAGACGTAGGCCAGGTAGGGCCGGCTCGGACCGACGAACAGCACGCCGCCGCGGCGGTGACCGAGCCGGGGGTCGGAGTAGAGCAGGTGGGCGGTGCGGTGCAGGGCGACGACGGTCTTGCCCGTACCCGGACCGCCGTCGACGACGAGTGCGCCCCGGGATCCGGCCCGGATGATGGCGTCCTGGTCGGTCTGGATGGTGGCGAGCACGTCGCGCATCCGGGCCGACCGGTTGCCGCCCAGGCTGGCGATGAACGCGGACTGGTCGTCGAGCGCGGCGCGCCCTTCGAGCCCGTCGGCGGAGAACACCTCGTCCCAGTAGTCGCTGATCCGGCCGCGGGTCCAGCGGTACCTGCGACGGCTCGCCAGCCCCATCGGGACGGCGTGCGTCGCGGCGAAGAAGGGCTCGGCCGCCGGGGAGCGCCAGTCCAGCAGCAGCCGGTTCCCCGCACTGTCGGTCAGGCCGAGGCGCCCGACGTACACGGGCTCCGAGCCGTCGGCCGGGACCATGTGCCCCAGGCAGAGGTCCAGCCCGAAGCGGCGCAGGGTCCGCAGCCGGCTGGTCAGGCGGTGGATCTCCGCGTCGCGGTCCATCGCCTCCCGGCCGATGCCGCCGGGCGCCTTGCGCGTGGCCTCCAGGCGGTCGGACAGTTCGGCGATCGTCTGCTCCAGGCAGTGCGAGACGGCCGCGAAATGCCGTTCGTCGCCGTTGATCAGAGCCGGGTCGGCCTTGGGGGAGAGGTGGTCGGGAAGTTCGAACGCGCTGGTGGCGGTCGCCGTCGACCCGACGGAACCGTGTGATCCATAAGATGACATATCGGCACGCACTGAGTGAATCTCCCCATTTCAGCAGGTTCTGGCCTCGGTCCGCGATTCTGCCCCAGGGCGGGGGCCTTGCCGCAAGCCCCCCAGTGCGCTATATGTTGTAAGTGGCAAGGAGTGCGTTCTCCTCTTGGCCCATTCTTTTCGCCCCCTGAGCCCCCTCGTTCACCGGCCCGCTGAGGCCCGGCGGCGACGCCTGGCTACAGTACGGCCATGACCTCCGAGGCCGTGCCCCTTCACCTCACGAAGCCCGCTCCGGCCCATGTGGTGGCCGTACTCGCCTTCGACGGAATGGCTCCCTTCGAACTGGGCGTGGTGGTCGAGGTGTTCGGCCTGGCCCGGCCCGAGCTGGGGGACCTGCCCTGGTACGAGCTGCGGGTCTGCTCGGCGGAACCCGGCCGGGACCTGCGCGTGGTGGGCGGGTTCACGCTCCGCGCCGAGCACGGGCTCGACGCCCTCGCGGCCGCGGACACCGTGATCATCCCCGGAGTCTCCCCGGCGGGCGGCCCCATCGCGCCCTCGCTGGTCGACGCCCTGCTCAAGGCCCACGCCCGGGGCGCACGCCTGGTCTCCATCTGCTCGGGCGCCTTCGCGCTCGCCGCGACCGGCCTCCTCGACGGCCGCCGGGCCACCACCCACTGGCGCTACGCCCGCACCCTCGCCGAGCGCCATCCCGCGATCGAGGTCGACGCGGACGTCCTCTACGTCGACAACGGCGACGTGCTCAGCAGCGCGGGCAGCGCCGCCGGCATCGACCTCTGCCTCTACCTGGTCCGTGCCGACCACGGCGCCGCCGTCGCCAACACCGTGGCCCGCCGCTTCGTCGTACCACCCCATCGCGAGGGCGGGCAGGCCCAGTTCATCGAGGCCGCGGTCGGCGAGATAGGACCCGACGGCGCCGACGACGGCATCTCCCGGAGCATGGCCTGGGCGCTTCAGCGGCTGTACGGCCCGCTCTCGGTCCCGGCCCTGGCGCGCGCGGCGAGCATGTCGGAACGCTCCTTCCTCCGCCACTTCGCCCGTCGCAACGGGGTGAGCCCGATCCGCTGGGTGGTCTCCCAGCGGATCGCGGCGAGCCTGCCGTTGCTGGAATCGGGCGAGGGGACGGTGGACGAGGTGGCCGCGGCGGTCGGCTTCGATTCCACCGCCACGTACCGGCACCACTTCAACCGGCAGATGCGGACCACGCCGACGGCCTACCGGAAGGCGTTCGTCAGGGTCGCCGCACCCCTGGCGGGATCTTGACGAGTGCGGGCGTTTACGCCACTCGTCGTGGGGGTGGCGGGGGCAGAGGATGGAGTCATCGCCGCAAGGGAGTCCGCTAGGGAGTCCGCAAGGAGCCCACCCGGCCGGCGAGCCCCCGCCCTTCACCCGCACAAGGAGTTCCCCGATGTCCGCGACCGTCTCGACCGCCGTCTCCACCGAGATCACCAGCGCCGTCCTCTCCGTCCCGGCCGCCGCTCCGGGCGTCGCGGCGGCCCACTACGCCGCCCGCCTCGCCTTCGAGGCCGACGTCTCGGACGTACGGGCCGACCTGCTCTCCGGTGTCCCCGGCCTGGTGGTGGTCGACTCCCGCAGCGAGGCCGCCTGGGACCAGGGCCACATCCCGGGAGCGCTGCACCTGCCGACCGCGCGGATCGCGGAGCTGGCGCCTTCGCTGATCGACCCGGCGCTCACGGTGGTCACGTACTGCTGGGGCCCCGGCTGCAACGGCGCCACGCGTGCGGCGCTGGCCTTCGCCCGCCTGGGCTACCAGGTGAAGGAGATGCTCGGCGGGTTCGAGTACTGGGTCCGCGAGGGCTTCGCCTTCGAGACCGCCCAGGGCGCCGACCAGCGCGCGATCGACGATCTGACCGCCCCGCGCTCGGGCATCTCCTGCGCCTGCTGAAGGCTGTTCGGTCCCGTTCCCCCGGAAGGGTCCGCGCTCTCAGACCGCCAGCGCCGTCGTGATCACCAGGGGAGGCTTCGCCCGCTCGGCCGACCAGGTGCGGCCGGCGGCGAGGTCCGCGTCGACGAGGCCGGGGAGGCCGAGGGCCTCGTCCACCGTCGGGCGGTGCTGGCCGAGGTCCGCGAACCCGGCCCGCAACAGCAGGGCCGGGTAGAAGTCCACGGGCCACGCGTGGTTGGGCATCACCTGCCAGCTGCTGTCCGTGCGCCGCAGCCGTACGGGCAGCTCGTCGCCCGGGGCGTACGCGCCACCCGGGTCGCCGATGCTCAGCGAGGCGTACTCCGTCCCGCTGCACGCGGGATCGGTGGCCAGCAGGACGAAGGGGCCGCCGGGCCGCAGGATCCGGCGGATCTCCCGGAAGACCGCGAGCACCGCTTCCGCGGTGGGCAGCGAGGCCAGGACGTGGTTGCACATCACGGCGTCGGCGCTGCCGTCCGCCAGACAGGCCGCGCGCCCGTCCGTGACGAGGTGATATTCGGCGACCGCCGTCCCCGCGCCGCGGGCCAGCGCGAGCATCTCCGGGGAGGTGTCCACGCCCAGGACCTTCGCTCCGAGCTGCCGGGCCGCCTGGTCGGCGACCTTGCCCGGCCCGCATCCGTAGTCCACCAGGACGGATCCGCCGCCGATCCACCGGGCCAGGGTCCGGAAGACGAAGGGGTACCCGAGCAGCCAGTCCGTGGCCGCCTCCACGGCGGCGAAGGCCTGCGCGCCCTCCGGCCCGGACCAGGCGACGGGCTCCTGCTCGCCGCCGTGGTCCGCACCGCTCGCCGTGGCTCGCGCGGCTCGTCCGGTTCCCTCTGGCCAGTCGCTCACAGTTCCCACTATCGGGCCGTGGGGGCCTGGCCCGCATCCCGCTGCGCCGTCTCGGCGATCCGTTTGACGGCCGCCAGCCGCCGGTCCCAGTCGGCGGCGAGGGTGGCCATCCACCGGGCCGTCGCGTCCAGGGCGGCGGGCCGCACGGTGTACCGGACCTCGCGCCCGACCCGGTTGCCGGAGACCAGCCCGGCGGCGTCCAGGACGGCGAGGTGCTTGACCACCGCCTGCCGGGAGACGGGCAGCCCCTCGGCGAGCGTGGTCGCCGTCACCTCGCCGCGGGCGGCGAGCAGGCCGAGCAGCTTGCGCCGGGTCGGGTCCGCCAGCGCCACGAGGACGTGGTCGACCGCCTCGTCGGCGCCGGGGTGTTCCCCGCTCACGCGGCCGGTTGTTCGGCGCGCTTCGTGAAGGCGTCGAGCACCTGCGGCCAGCCGCCGGTGTTGTCCTCCAGCGCCTTGCCGCGCAGTTCCTCGGACCCGGCCAGGGCCGCGAACCCGCTCTCCACGACGCGGAGCCGCGTCTTGTCGCCCTCGCGGCTCAGCGTGAACTCCACCAGGGTGCTGTTGTCCTCGCGCAGTTCCTGCCCGGGGAAGGCGCTGGCCCACCGGTACGCCAGGTAGGTCGGCGGCTCGACCTTCTCCACCCGTACCGGGAACTCGCCGTACTCGCTGTTCCGCGCCACGACCGACTGCCCCTCCTCGGCCACCGTGCCGGCCAGGCTCCCCTCGTCGGCCACCCAGAAGCCCGGCTCGGCCACCAGGGACCAGACCCGCTCCAGGGACGCCTCGATCAGGGTGTCGCGTTCGATCCGGTCCGTGTTCATCAGGGACTCCTTCGTCGCAGGCCGTTGGATGACTGAGTGCAACTCCAGAGTTGCACGTCACTCGGCATCGCGCAACCGTGAGGTTGCGCGAGGACGGGTGGTGCGCGTTCGCCTACGCTCGGGTCCATGGTGCAGAGCAAGGCGGAAGACGTGGACGAGTACCTCGCCGAGGTTCCCGAGGAGCGCAGGGCGGCACTGACCCGGCTGCGCGAGCTGTGCCGTACCGAACTGCGCGGATTCGGCGAAGTGATGGCGTACGGGATGCCCGTGTACGAACGGGAGGGCGTCGGGGAGGTCGCCTTCGCGAGCCAGAAGCAGTACATCTCCTTCTACCTGATGCGCGCCGATGTCCGCGAAGCCTTCGAGGAGCGGCTCGCGGGCCATGACATGGGCAAGGGCTGCCTGCGCTTCCGCAGACCGGAGAAGATCGACTTCGCGCTCCTGGAGGAGCTGCTGCGGGCCACGGCGGCCGCTCCCGGGAAGGTCTGCTGACCACCACGGCCCGAGGCCGTCGGAACCACGAAAAAAGAAATCTGAACGCAGGCTGTCACAACCGCCCGCCGGCCGGTGTCTTGTGTCCGAACCCTCGAAACGAAGGAGACGGACACCATGGCTGCGAACACCAACGTGATCGTGATCGGCGGCGGCTACGCCGGAGTGATGGCGGCCAACCGCCTGAAGCAGCGCGAGGACGTCGCGGTGACGCTGGTCAATCCGCGTGCGGTCTTCGTGGAGCGGATCCGCCTGCACCAGCTGGCGGGCGGAACCCACGAAGCCGTAGTCGCGTACGAGAAGGTCCTGGCCGAGGGGGTGGCCCTGCTCGTCGACTCGGTCGAACGGATCGACGCCGCCGAGCGCAGCCTGACCCTGGCGTCGGGAGACCGGGTCGCCTACGACTACCTCGTCTACGCGGTGGGCAGCGGCAGCGCGGACCCGACCGTGCCGGGAGCGGCGGAGTTCGCCCACCCGATCGCCACCCTGGAGGACGCGCAGCGGCTGCGGCCGGTCCTGGACGCCGCGCCCTCGACGGCCGCGGTGACCGTGGTCGGCGCCGGTCCGACCGGCATCGAGACCGCCGCCGAACTGGCCGAGCAGGGCCGGGACGTGACCCTGGTCTGCGGCGGGGTCCTCGGCCCGTACCTCCACGCGCGGGGCCGGCGTGCGGTGGCCGGCCGGCTGGTGGCGCTCGGCGTGACCGTGCTCGAAGGCCCGGACACCAAGGTGACGGCCGTGACGCGCGACGCCGTCCGGCTCGCGGACGGCCGCGAACTGGCGAGCGCCGTGACCATCTGGACCGCCGGTTTCGGCGTCCCGGACCTGGCCGCGCGCAGCGGGCTGAGCACCGACGCCCTGGGCCGCCTGCTCACGGACGAGACGCTGACCAGCGTGGACGACGGGCGCCTCTTCGCGGCCGGGGACTCGGCGGCGCCCTCGGGCCTGGCTCCGCGGATGAGCTGCCAGGCCGCGACGCCGATGGGCGCGCGGGTCGCCGACACGGTGCTGAGCCGGATCGCGGGCGAGCAGCCGGAGACCCTCAACTCGGTGTTCGCCGGCCAGTGCATCAGCCTGGGCCGAGGCGCCGGCATCTTCCAGTTCGCCCACAAGAACGACACCGCGCTGTGGTTCCACATCGGCGGGCGGCCCGGCGCGAAGCTCAAGGAATTCGTGTGCAAGGGCACGGTCAAGCACCTCGCCGAGGAGGCCGGCAAGCCGGGTTCGTACGGCTTGCACCGCGTGTCGGGAGGCGACGCCCGCGGCCGGCGTCTGGAGGCCGAGCATGGCGGGATCAGGGCCGCCGCCGAACAGACCGCTTGAGCCGATCGGCCTCTCCGGTGATCATGAGCGGATTCGAACCGCCGGAAGACCGACGGCAACTGACGGAAGTGAACCAACCGTGGACACACCCTTGCACGGCCCCGATCCGGCGACCGAGACCTTCGTCGCCCACCGCAACCTGCTCTTCACCGTCGCCTACGAAATGCTCGGCTCCGCGGCCGACGCCGAGGACGTCCTCCAGGAGACCTGGCTGCGCTGGGCGGGCGTCGATCTCGGCACGGTCACCGATCAGCGGGCCTACCTGGTACGGATCACCACCCGCCAGGCGCTGAACCGGCTGCGCACCATGAGCCGCCGCAAGGAGGCCTACGTCGGCCAGTGGCTGCCGGAGCCGCTGCTCACCACGCCGGACGTGGCCGAGGACGTGGAACTGGCCGAGAGCATGTCGATGGCGATGATGCTGGTCCTGGAGACGCTCGGGCCGACCGAGCGGGCCGTCTTCGTGCTCCGCGAGGTGTTCGGCCTCGACTACGAGGAGATCGCGACCGCCGTCGACAAGACACCGGCGGCCGTCCGGCAGATCGCGCACCGGTCCCGCAAGCACGTCGACGCCCGCCGCCCCCGCCAGACGGTTTCCGCGAGCGAGACCCGGGCGGCCGTGGAATCGTTCCAGCGGGCGTTCGAAACCGGGGACCTGCAGGGCCTCCTCGACGTGCTCGCCCCCGAGGTCGTCTACATGGGTGACGGCGGCGGCATCAAGCACGCCGCGCTGCGGCCGATCGTCGGCGCCCTCAGCGTGGCCCGCGTCTTCGCCGGCATGTCGGGCAAGGCGGCCAAGGGCGGCATCTCGTTCTCCTTCGCCCCCACCATGGTCAACGGCACCCCGGCCCTGGCCGTCCACATCGACGGAGAGTTCGACGGAGTCATCGCCTTCCACGTCGAGGACACCCGCATCACCGGCCTCTACTTCGTCCGCAACCCGGAGAAGCTGTCCCACGTCGCAACCGAGACCACGCCCACCCTGCGGTGAACGCCGGGCGGTATCCGCCCGGCGGGGGAGGGACTGGCAGCATGTCACCCATGCCCTCCCCTCCCGCCGCTGGTTCCGAGCCCGTACCCGCCGGACCGGTCCGCCACCAGGACCACGGCATGTGGCTCGCCCGGTTCACCGCGCGGCTGCTCGTCGTCTGCCCGCGGTGCGGCGGCCGCGCGCTCGTCGTGCCGAGGCCCGGCCTCGCGGAGCGGAAACACTCCGGCGAACTGCTCTTCCAGCCCCGCCGTCTCGCCTGCGCCGGCTGCGGGGCGGTCGCCGACCGGTCGGCCCGGGAGCGGGACAACGCCCTGGTCGGGGTCTCGGTCGGCGGCACCGAGGACCCCTTCTTCCGGCGTCCGCTCTGGCTGCAGACCCGCTGCGCGGGACGGATCCTGTGGGCCTACGACGAGGAGCACGTCGAAGCCCTCGCCGCCTACGTGGGCGCCCGGCTGCGTGAGCGGCACGCCTCCCCGACGCTGTCGATGTTCGCCCGGCTGCCGGCCTGGATGAAGTCCGCGGCACGCCGTGACGAGGTACTGGCCGGCCTGGAGACCCTGCGGACCCTCGCCGGGCTCTCGGCCCCCGCCGACCGCTCCGACGCGGCCCACGAACGGGACGACCGCCCGCGCCACCAGGGCAGCGTGTTCTTCCGCGGCGGCCCGTACTGAGGACCGGACCGCTGGGCCTCGGAGGCACGCACCCGCCGAATGCGGTGCGCCGGGGGGACCCGTACGTGTGGCGGTTGGAGGGGATGGCGGGGTGAGGGGCCGCCTCGCGGGTACCTCGCATGCGAAACCCCGTCGCAGGAGGAACCCCATGCTCGGTACCGACTACCGCACCGGCTCGCCCAACTGGATCGACCTGGGGAGCCCCGACATCCCCCGGGCGGCGGCCTTCTACCGGGCCGTCTTCGGCTGGGAGTTCCACCTGCTCGGGGCCGAGGCCGGCGGGTACGGGTTCTTCCAGGTGGACGGGAAGACCGTCGCCGCGGTCGGGCAGCTCGACCGCGGGGGCGACCTCCGCGTGGACCGTGTACTTCCGGACCGACGACGTGGAGGCCACCACCCGCGGCGTACGCGACGGCGGGGGCGCCGTCCGCGTCGAGCCGATGGACGTCATGGGGGAAGGGCGGCTCGCGCAGTACACCGACCAGCAGGGCGCCGAGTTCGCCGTCTGGAAGCCGGGCCGGACACCGGGCCTCGAGCTGACCTCCGTCGACAACGCGCTGTGCTGGGTCGAACTGCACGTGCCGGACCCGATGGCGGCGCTCGCCTTCTACGGAGCCCTCTTCGGGACGCGCTCGCAGGAGATGGAGGCGCCTGGCATGACCTACCAGGTGCTCAGCCCCGCCGCCGGGGACCAGGAGGACGGCTCGTTCGGCGGGGTGGCACCGCTGACGGAGGGGGAGACGGACGCGCGCTGGGTGCCGTACTTCGCGGTGGCGGACGTGGACGCCGTGGTGAGCACCGCGCGGATCAGCGGCGGCGCGGTGCTGATGCCGGGCGCGGACGTGCCCGACGTCGGTCGGATCGCCTGGCTGGCGGACCCGAGCGGGGCGGTCTTCGCCCTGCTCAAGGCCGCGCCGCCGGCGGAGTGACCGTGACCCGGACCGGTCAGCCGGTGAAGGCCTCGACGAGTGTCCAGACGGCCAGTGCGGCCATGCACAGGGCGCCGAAGCGCTGGACGGTCTTGAGGGGGACCCGCTTGGCGATGAAACGGCCCACGACCAGGGCGAGGGCGGAGACCGACATGAGGGCTGCGGCGGAGCCGATGGCGGTGGGCAGCCAGCCGTTGGTGGCGGCGAGGTTGGCGGTGGTGATCTGGGTCAGGTCACCCCATTCGCTGATGAAGACCGCCATGAACGCCGTGGTGTAGACGGGCCAGAAACCGGTGACGGTCTTGGCCGCCGAGTCCGCCTCGTCGTCGTCCGCGCCGGCGCGCATCATGACGACGGCGCCGAAGGCGAAGAGGGCGGCGGAGACGAGCTTGACGGCCATGTTCGGCAGCATGCCGATCAGGCTTCCGGCGCCGACCGCGATGGCCACGTGCACGATGAACGCCGTGGAGGTGCCGAACCACACGTACAGCGGTCGCATCCGGGTGCCCATGGCCAGCGAGGCGAACATGGTCTTGTCGGGGAGCTCGGCGAGGAAGATCAGACCGAAGGCGGTGAAGATCGCCACGGGGTCGAGAGCCATTCCGGGTGCTGCTTTCTGCTGGAGCCGGGCTCTCATGGCTCGGATCGGCACCCAGCGGGAGGCGACGGGAAGAACCACTCGGCCCGGCACGACGAAGCGGCCCACACGGTGATGTGGGACGGGTCATGCCTTGGCCGAAGGTCTCGTCCGCCCCGCACGTGAAGCGCGGTGGCCCGGTGGCCGGGACCCGTCGGGGCGTCCAGTATGTCGACCAGCGGTTTTCGGGACTACTCCCCTTCGCTGCCGACAACTGTAACAGCGGCGGCGAGTGCCCCGGGAGGGCCGGAAGTCCCGGGCCCGGCTATCCGAAACGGACCGGGAGGTACGTGACCCCGTTGATGAAGTCGGAGCGCAGGCGGCGCACCTCCCCCGCGAGGGACACCTCCGGATGGCGGCGCAGGAGCTCCCGGACCAGGGCCTTGATCTGCGTGCGGGCGAGGCCGGCCCCCAGGCAGAAGTGCGGGCCGCCGCCCCCGAAGGCGAGGTGCTCGTTCGGGGTGCGGCGGATGTCGAAGGCGAAGGGGTCGGCGAAGACCTCCTCGTCGCGGTTGGCGGAGGTGTAGTACGTGACCACCTTCTGCCCCTCGGCGACGGGCTGCCCGCGCAGGACGGTGTCACGGGTGGCGGTGCGCCGGAAGTTGTGGATCGAGCCGCCCCAGCGCAGGAACTCCTCCGTCGCCGTGTTCCACAGGGCCTCGTCCTCGGGGGCCGCAGCCAGTTCGGCGCGCGCCGCGGGGTGGTCGATCAGGGCGATCAGGGCTCCGGAGAGCAGATTGCGGGTGGTCTCGTTGCCCGCGACGCACAGCAGCACGAAGAACATGTTGATCTCGTCCGGCGACAACCGGTCCCCGTCGACCTCGGCGTGGACCAGCGTCGAGAGGATGTCCTCCCGGGGGCGGGCCCGCCGCTCGGCGGCCAGCGCGTCGCAGTAGGCGTAGATCTCGGCGGCCGCGAGATCGCTGTCGTGCTTGCCGGCCGAGAGTTCGGGGTCCTGGGAGCCGGCCATCCGGTTGCTCCACTCGAAGATCAGCCGCTCGTCCCCCTCGGGCACGCCGACCATCTCGCAGATCGTCTGGATCGGCAGCCAGGCGGCGACCTCGTCGACGAAGTCCATGTCCCGGCCCGGGGTGACCGCGCGCGCCACCAGGGTGACCGCCCGCTCCTGGATCCGGGCCGCGAGCCTCCGTACGACCCGGGGCGTGAAACCCGCGCTGACCAGCGAGCGGTACCGGGAGTGGCGCGGGGCGTCCATGCCCAGCAGGACCAGGCGCAGGGTCTCCAGGGACTCGGGGTTCTGGTCGCGGATCATGAACGAGCCGAGTTCGGTGGACCACAGCTCCGGGTCGCGGCTGACGGCCTTGACGTCGGCGTGGCGGGTGACGGCGTAGAAGCCGGCGTGCCGGCCCGGCACCTCGTGCCAGTGGACCGGGTCCTCGCGGCGCAGCCGGGTGAACTGGGCGTGTGGGACCTCACGGGCCCAGGTGTCCTCAAGGAGGTCTATCTCGCCGGTGGGCAGCACGGGGCGGTTCCCTTCGTCGGACGGATCGGGGGTGGCGCGGATCGGAGTGGCGCGGATCGGAGTCGGTCGGGCCGGAGTCGGGACAGGCCGGGTGGAGAGCCGTACGGGTCAGGAGGCCCTGCCGAGGCCCAGGACCGCGCCCAGGGCTTCGACGACGAGCCCGTCGGGGACTGCGCGCGGTTCGAGGCGGTGCTGCATGGCGAGTCCCAGGAGGACACCGAGCACGAGGGCGCCGGTCTCCTCCGGCGTACGGGTCAGGGGGGTGCCGGTGGCCTCGGCCCAGTCGGCCAGGCCCTCACCGAGCTGCGCGCGGATCTCGGTGTAGCGCGTGAGGGTCGCGTGCAGTTGGTCGATTGGCCTGGTTTCGTGGGCGATCGGCTGATTCGTTGATCGTACCTTCGGCCGTGTCCTGGTGGCTGGGCCCTCGTTGTACGGGGCAGAACGGCCTGCCGCTTGGTGGGCCCATGAGAATCCGCCCCGTGCCCAGGAAGCGACGCGGGGTCCCCGCCCCACCCGGGTCCACACCGGGCGGAAAGCGTCCGGCGGGGCGGTAGCTGTAGCCACCGAATCGCCGCACCCAGCGGCGGCACAGGCGGCAGGCACCGCACACGATGAGCACCCGAGCCGCATCCAGCGGCACGGACACGCGGCACACCGCAGGCCTCCACACCCTGCCCAGCACCACAAGCCGCCTCCCGGGCAGACCTGAAACTCAGGCCCGCCGCCTAAGCTCATCAGAGACGCTGCCCCACATCGCGGAGAAGTGCACAGCGGGGTCGGCCGGGTCGCCGGACGAACTGTCAAGTGACATCGGGCGCCTCCACCGGCCCCGGCCCCCGCATGACCGCCGGGGCGCCCGGTGGGACGCTGAAAGGGTGCGCGCCGCCCTGATGGAGCTCCGTACGGGCACCGGCCCCCTGCCGGCGGCCGCACGGCGGGCCGTCCGGGTCACCCTCGCCGCCGGCATCGGCTTCTACGGGTTCCTGTACGGGCTGGACCGGCCCGTCGAGGCCACCTACGCGCTCTTCGCGGCCGTCGCGCTGGCCGGGCTCTCCCGGATCCCGGGCAGCGGACGCCTGCGGGCCCGGGTCGTCGCCCGCGTGCTCCCCGCCGCCTGCGCGCTGGTGGTCCTGGGCACCTGGCTGTCCGTGCGGACCTGGGCCGCCGTGGCGGGGATGCTGGTCATCGGCTTCTGCGTGGCCTTCTCCTCGGCGGCCGGACCCCGCCTGGCGGGCGCCGCGCCGGGACTCCAGCTGCTGTACATCCTGCCCAGCTTTCCGCCGTACGCCCCCGACACCCTCGGCCAGCGGCTGACCGGCACCGTCGCCGGAGTGCTGCTGCTGATCCTCGCCGAGGCCACCGTGCTGCCCGACCCGGCCGTCCCCGGCTACCGGGGCCTGGCCGCCGGAGCCGCGGCCGAGGCGGCCCGGTGCGCCGCCGTGCTGGAGCGGCCGCCCCACACCCTTCCCGCGGCGGAGTCCGCCCGGGCGTCGGAGCGCGCGCAGGCCCTGCGGCCCTCCCGGGTCGGGGAGGCCCAGCGGCCCGCGGGACCCGGCGTACGGGAGCGCGCGCTGGCCCACACCGGGCTGGCGGCCCGGACCCTGCTGGCCCGGCTCCGGTCCCTGCCCCCGCCGGATCCCGGCCCGTGGGCCGGGCCGGCCGGGCTGGACCTCGTACGGGCCGTGCGCGAGTCGGCGGCCGGGACGGCCGGGCTGCTCGGGGCGGGGACCCCGCCCGCCACGGACTCCACCCGGCTGCGGAACCTACAGGTCGCCCTCGCCCGGACCCCCGTGACGGGGCCCGGGCCCGGGTTCCGCAACGCCGCGCTGGTGGAGCTGGCGGATGCCGCGCTCGTGTTGCGGGGCGCCGCCGGGATAGCCGTACGGGGGCGTGCGGGGGCCGCTGACGCGGCGGAGACGGGGGCGGGCCCGCCGACCGGGCCCGCCGACCGGTTCTGGTACGCCGAGGAGGGGCCGGTTCGGCTCTGGTGGTACCGGCTGGCCGCGAACAGCGGGACCCGGTCCGTGCACTTCCAGAACGCCGTCCGGCTCGGCGTGGCCCTCGCCGTCGCCCGGGCCGTCGCGGGACTGGACTCCCTGCCGCACGGCTTCTGGGCGATGCTCGCCGTCCTCAGCCTGACCGGCACCAACGCGGTGCAGACCCGGGCCACCGTCCGGCTGGCCCTGATCGGCACCCTGGTAGGCGCGGTCGCCGCCGGCGGGGTCCTCGCGCTGGCCGGGGAGGTGAGCACGGTGTACGCGATCGTGCTGCCGCCCCTGATGCTGTTCGCGTTCTGCGTCGGGCCCGTGCGCGGCGTGGGCTGGGCGCAGGCCATGTTCACGCTGGTGGTGGCCATGGCCTTCGCCCAGCTCGCCCCCGTCACC
>NZ_JBWJVM010000130.1:0-15045 GCF_056428985.1 Streptomyces sp. CA189
CCCCTCCCACCGCTTCCGCCGCTCCCGCCCGCGACCACGGCGGAGCTGCTGACCCGGATCACCTCCCAGCTCGGTACGCAGCTCAGCGGTCTGCGCCCCCGACACCACGCAGGAGTCCCGCCATGCAGCAGCCCGCCCTCGTCGCCGTGGCCCACGGCAGCCGCGATCCGCGCGCCCTCCACACCGTCGAAGCCCTGCTCGAACGGGTCCGTGAGCTCCGCCCCCGCCTCGACGTCCGGCTCGGTCACATCGAGCTGAACCACCCGCTGCTGGACCACACCCTCGAACGGGCCGCCGGAGCCGCCGTCCTGGTGCCGCTGCTGCTCGGCCGCGGCACCCACGTCAAGCGGGACCTGCCGGCCGCCGCCGCCCGCGCCGGGCACCTGCGGACCCGCGTCGCCGCCCCGCTCGGGCCGCATCCGCTGCTCGTCGAGGCCCTGTACGAGCGGCTCGTGGAGGCCGGCTGGAGCGCCGGGTCGGCGGTGGTGCTGGCCGCCGCCGGGTCCCGCGACCCGGACTCCGCCGCCGATGTGCGGGCCACCGCCGACCTGCTCTCGGAACGGCTCGGCGGGGTGCCCGTGGTGGCGGCCTACGCCTCGGGCGCCGCGCCCGGAGTGCCCGGCGCCGTACGGGCCCTGGCCGCGCGGGGGCTCCACCGGGTCGCGGTCGCCTCCTACTTCACCGCCCCGGGCCGCTTCGCCGCCGCGAGCGCCGCCGCCGCGCCGGGTCCGGCCGCTGCTCCGCTGGGCGCCCATCCGGCGCTGGCCCGGCTGGTGCTGCAGCGCTACGACGAAGCCGCCGCCGCGCTCGCAGTGCCCGTAGGACCCGGGCAGCAGCTCGAACTGGCCACCGCGTAGCGGGCTTGTTGTTCCCCCTTGCTCGGTTCGCTCCTCTTGACTCGTCTTGTCGGCTCGTGCGGTTACCGTTTGGACCATGGAAGGCATGGAAGGCACCACCGCACCCGTCCGACCCGGCCCCGACCTGACCGGCGAGCCGTACGAGCCCGCCGATGCCGAGCGCTGGGCCACCGAGCCCGACAAACGGCCCGGGCGGACCGCCTTCCAGCGCGACCGCGCCCGCGTGCTGCACTCCGCCGCCCTGCGCCGGCTCGCCGGGAAGACCCAGGTGGTGACCCCGGGGACGCGTTCGTACGACTGGGACGCGAGTCCTCGCACACGGCTGACGCACTCCCTCGAATGCGCCCAGGTCGGCCGTGAACTCGGCGCCGCGCTCGGCTGCGATCCCGATCTGGTCGAAGCCGCCTGCCTGTCGCACGACATGGGGCACCCGCCCTTCGGCCACAACGGGGAGGAGGCGCTCAACGAGTTCGCCAAGGACTGCGGCGGCTTCGAGGGCAACGCCCAGTCGCTGCGCCTGCTGACCCGGCTGGAGCCCAAGCGGTTCGTCCCCGATCCGCAGACCGGCACCCTGGTCAGCGTCGGGCTCAACCTCACCCGGGCCTGCCTGGACGCCGCCACCAAGTACCCCTGGGCGCGCGGGGACCACCCCACCGACCCGGGCTCGGTGAAGTTCGGCGCCTACGACGACGACCTGCCGGTCTTCGCATGGCTGCGCCGCGGCGCGCCCGCGGACCGCAAGTGCTTCGAGGCGCAGGTCATGGACTGGTCGGACGACGTGGCGTACTCGGTCCACGACTTCGAGGACAGCCTGCACGCCGGCCACCTCGACCCGAACCTGCTCTTCGCCGAGCCCGAGCGCACCGAGATCTGGCGGGTGGCCATCGGCCGGTACGTGCCCTCCGACACCGAGCCGGAGGAGCTCCGCGAGGCCCTGGACCGGCTGATGGAGCAGGAGTGGTGGCCGCACGGGTACGACGGCTCGGCCGTGGCCCAGGCCCGGCTGAAGGACGCGACCAGCCAGATGATCGGCCGCTTCTGCCTGGCCGCCGAGGGCGCCACCCGGCAGGCGTACGGGACCGGCCGGCTGACCCGGTACTCGGCGGAGCTGGTGGTGCCGCGCGAGGCCCGCAACGAGTGCGCGGTACTGAAGGCGGTGGCCGACCTGTACGTCATGCAGCGCGACGAGCAGGAGCGGATCCGAGCCGATCAGCGCATCGTCCTGGCCGAGCTCGCGGAGGCCGTCAGCGCCCGCGCGCCCGAGGGCCTGGACCCGCAGTTCCGTGCGATCTTCGACGAGGCCCCGGACGACCGGGCCAGGAAGCGGGCGGTCGTGGACCAGATCGCGGCCCTCACGGACGCCTCCGCGCGCTCCCTGCACGCCCGCCTCACCCAGCGCACGCGACGCGCCGAAGGGTGAGCCGATCGGGCCACTCCCCCTTCACGCGGCAGGCTGGGTGCGGGACGCTCGCATGTGGCCGCATGTGGCGCAGAGGTTATGAGGAGGCATCAGGTGGTCGACGCACACCGGACGTTCGTCATCGTCGGCGCAGGGCTCGCCGGGGCTAAGGCGGCCGAGACGCTGAGGTCCGAGGGGTTCACGGGGCGGGTGATCCTGATCGGCGACGAGCGCGAGCATCCCTACGAGCGGCCCCCGCTCTCCAAGGGCTACCTGGCGGGCAAGGAGGAGCGCGAGAGCGTCTTCGTGCACGAGCCGTCCTGGTACGCGGCCTCCGACATCGAGCTGCACCTCGGCCAGCCCGCGGTCCACCTCGACCGGGAAGCCAAGAAGGTGGTCCTCGGCGACGGCACGGCGCTGCCCTACGACAAGCTGCTGCTCGCCACCGGCGCCGAACCGCGCCGGCTCGACATCCCCGGCACCGAGCTGGTCGGGGTGCACCACCTGCGCCGGCTCTCGCACGCGGAGCGGCTGCGCAAGGCCCTCGCCGGGCTGGGCCGGGACAACGGGCACCTGCTGATCGCGGGGGCCGGCTGGATCGGCCTGGAGGTCGCGGCGGCGGCCCGCGGGTACGGGGCCGAGGTCACCGTGATCGAGCCGGCGCCGACCCCGCTGCACGCGGTGCTCGGCCCGGAGGTCGGCCGGCTCTTCGCCGACCTGCACACCGAGCACGGGGTCCGCTTCCACTTCGGGTCCCACCTGACGGAGATCGTCGGGCACGACGGCATGGTGCTGGCGGCCCGTACGGACGACGGGGAGGAGCACCCGGCGCACGCGGTCCTCGCGGCGATCGGCGCCGCCCCGCGGACCGCGCTGGCGGAGACCTCGGGCCTGGCCCTCGTGGACCGGGAGCACGGCGGCGGGATCGCCGTGGACGCCTCGCTGCGCACCTCCGACCCGGACGTCTTCGCGGTCGGGGACGTGGCGGCCGCGCACCACCCGGTGCTGGGGACCCGGCTGCGGGTGGAGCACTGGGCGAACGCGCTGAACGGGGGTCCGGCCGCCGCGCGGGCGATGCTGGGGCAGGAGGTCTCGTACGACCGGGTTCCGTACTTCTTCTCCGACCAGTACGACGTGGGCCTGGAGTACTCGGGGTACGCCCCGGCGGGCGGCTACGACCAGGTGCTGATCCGCGGGGACGCGGGCAAGCGGGAGTTCATCGCCTTCTGGCTCTCGGACGGCCGGGTCCTGGCCGGGATGAACGTGAACGTGTGGGACGTCACCGAGGACATCCAGGCCCTGATCAGGTCGAAGGCGCCCGTGGACCGCGAGAAGCTGGCGGATCCGTCCATTCCGCTTTCGGCCCTGGTTCCGGCGGAGGGGGCCTGACGGGATTGTCTCCGCCCGGCCGTAGACTTCACGCGTGGCAGGACGGATCAACGACGACGACGTGAAGGCGGTACGGGACGCGGTCCCGATCGACGCCGTGGTCTCGGAGTACCTCCAGCTGCGCAACGCGGGCGGCGGCAACCTCAAGGGCCTCTGCCCCTTCCATGACGAGAAGTCCCCGTCCTTCCAGGTCAGCCCGAGCAAGGGCTTCTACCACTGCTTCGGCTGCCAGGCGGGCGGGGACACCCTCGACTTCGTCATGAAGATCGACCACCTCTCGTTCTCGGAGGCGGTCGAGCGGCTCGCCGGCCTGGCCGGCATCACCCTGCGCTACGAAGAGGGCGGCTACACCGCCGGCACCAGCGGGCGCGGCGAGCGGATCCGGCTGGTCGAGGCGCACAAGGCCGCGGCCGAGTTCTACATGGACCAGCTCGGCAGCGCCGAGGCGGAGATCGGCCGCAAGTTCCTGGCCGAGCGCGGCTTCGACCAGGCCGCCGCCCAGCACTTCAGCGTCGGCTACAGCCCGGCCGGCTGGGACCACCTGACCCGTTTCCTGCGCGGCAAGGGCTTCAGCGACAAGGAACTGATCACCTCGGGCCTGGCCCAGGACAGCCGCAGCGGAAAGCCGATCGACCGCTTCCGCGGCCGGCTGATGTGGCCCATCCGCGACATCAGCGGCGAGGTCGTCGGCTTCGGCGCGCGCAAGCTGCGCGACGACGACAACGGCCCCAAGTACCTGAACACGCCCGAGACGGCGATCTACAAGAAGTCCCAGGTGCTGTACGGCATCGACCTGGCCAAGAAGGAGATCGCCAAGACCTCCCGGGCCGTCGTGGTCGAGGGCTACACCGACGTCATGGCCTGCCACCTGGCCGGGGTCACCACCGCGATCGCCACCTGCGGCACCGCCTTCGGCGGCGACCACATCAAGATCCTGCGCCGGCTGCTCATGGACAACGCGACCGCCGAGGTGATCTTCACCTTCGACGGGGACGCGGCCGGACAGAAGGCCGCGCTGCGGGCCTTCGAGGACGACCAGAAGTTCGCCGCGGAGACCTCCATCACCATCGCCCCGGGCGGCATGGACCCCTGCGACCTGCGCCTGGCCCAGGGCGACGCGGCCGTATCGGGGCTGGTCGAGGCCCGCACCCCGCTGTTCGAGTTCGCGCTGAAGCACATCGTGGCCCGGCACAACCTGGAGAACCCGGCGGGGCGGGCGGCCGCGCTGGAGGAAGCCGCCCCGATCATCAAGAAGATCAAGAACGTCGCGATCCAGCACGAGTCGGCGGTCCAGCTGGCGGGCATGCTGGGCATGCGGGACGAGCAGTTCGTGGTCAAGCGGATCGCCCAGCTCGACCGCTGGGCCCGGGAGCGCGGCAACCAGCCCCAGCAGCAGCGCCGGGGCCAGTCCGGCGGCTCCGGTCACTCCGGCCACTCGTACGAGGACATCCCCGCGCCGGCCGCCACCCCCGGCGGCCCCGCGCTGAACCTGCGCAGCCCCGCCCACATCACCGAGCGCGAGCTGCTCAAGCTGGCCCTCCAGCGGCCCGCCCTGGTCTCCCCGGCCTTCGACGCGTACGGGATGGACGAGTTCACCGCCCCGCCCTACGCGGCCGTCCGCCAGGCCATCCAGGACGCCGGCGGCGCTTCGCTCGGCACCGAGGACTACCTGACCCGGGTCCGGGACGCCGCGCCGAACGACACCGTCCGCGCGCTGGTCACCGAGCTCGTCGTCGAGGCCATCCACGCGAAGAACGTGGACGAGGTCTACGCCGGGGTCCAGCTGGTCCAGGTCAGGCTCCGCGCGGTCGACCGCCGGGTCCACGAGATCCAGGGCACCCTGGCCCGCCTCGGCCACCAGGACGCACCGGAGCAGCTCGCGGCGGTCCAGGAAGAGCTGTGGATCCTCCAGCAGTACGGCCAACGCCTGCGCAACCGCGGCGCGGAAGGCCTGTAGGACCCCTGAGACACCCGGCCTAGCGGCGCAGCCAGTCGCCGCCCGGGATGCGGGTGCCGGAGCGGGCCAGGCGGTGGGCCAGGGGCGGGGCCGCCAGGTAGACCCAGGCGCGGACCGGGGTGCCGTCGGGACGCAGGGCCTCGCGGGCGGTGCGGTCGTAGATGTTGGCGGGGTGGCCGGGGCCCGCGTACTCCTCCAGCAGGTCGAGCGCCACGAGGAGTTCCCCGTACGCCCCGGGGGCCGGGGTGATCAGTTCTCCGGCTATGGCGGAGCCGGGGCGGTCCACGGCGTACGGGTAGCCGGGGCCCTCGTACAGCGCCGCGTCCGGGAGGCGGGCGGGCTCCTCGGCGGCCGTGCGGCCGCGCAGGAACAGGTCGTGGTTGACCTCGCCGGGGCGCAGGGTCCCGTAGACGAAGAACGGGAGCTCCGCCCCCTGCGGAACCGTTCCTTCGCCGTGGCCTTCCGGCCGATCGGCCGATGTCATGCGGGCCTCCCTCGATTCAGACTGAGCTGCTCGCCGGACTCCCACCGGCCGCGGGACGGGCCGAAGGTCCCGACTTCGCCGGCGGGAGCCCGCCTACGAACCGCTGTTACACAACCGCCCGGTCTCCGTGACCGGCGCCGTCTACCGTCAGTCTGCCTCCCCACGCCCCGCCCTCCCCACCACCCGACGGTTCCGCCCTCCATGACTCGACCGACTCTCCGCAGCCTCGCCGCAGCCGCCCTGCTCTGCCTCGGCCTCGGCGGCTGCGCCGCACCCGGGGGCCTCGGGCACGGCGAGGTCGCGCCGCCCGTGTCCTCCCAGCCCCAGCCGAGGCCGCTGTGGCCCTCGTGGACCGAGTCCCCGAGCTCCAGCGGTACGGCGGTGGCCGGCCGGGTACCGCCGCCGCAGCCGCTCACCGGCGCCCCGGCCGTGGGGCCGGAGGGGATCGAGAAGGTCGACGTGATGGCCGTAATCCGTGCGGACAAGGCGATGAAGCGGTTCGGCGACGGGAAGAGGATCGAGGGTCCGGGCAAGGCCGGACTCCGGCCGGCCCGGTTCGCGGACCTGACGGGCGACGGGAACCCCGAGCTGATCGTCGCCGCCGACAGTCAGACCGGGCGTTCGGTGCTGAGCGTCTACACCGCGGCCGGCGGGAAGATCGTTCCGATCCTGTTCACCAGCGGCCGGCGGATGAGCGCCGACATCGTCGGCGCCGACCTCCTGGTCCGCACCACCGACGACGACGGTTCCGCGCACGACATCCGCTACCACTGGGACGGCCAGCGGATGAGCGTCCTCAGCGACGAGCACAAGTTCGGCAACGCCATCTCCGGCCCGGGACCCGGCGAGTGCCCGGCGGCCCCGCGGCCGACCGGCTCCGAAGCACCCGCCCCCACGAACCGGGCGGGCCGGTGAGGCGCGCCCTGCTCCGCTGCCGCCGCCTCCTGCACTCCCTCGGCCTGCGCTGGAAGATCGCCGTCCTGCTCGCCGTAGGCTGCTCGCTCGTCGCGCTCACCATCGGCGTCCTGATCCACGAGGCCCGCGCGAACCAGGTGGCCGACGCGGCGCGCAAGAGCGCCCTCGCGCAGCTCGTCCGGGTGCGGCAGGTGTACGAGCTCACGGGCCAGTTGGACTTCGACAAGGTCGGGGAGGCCGATGCGCGCCTCAACTGCCCGAGCCTGCCGGAGCCGCTGCGGCAGGCCGCGCTCTCCGGGCAGCGCACCACCTACCTCGACCTGGACGGCCCCCACCCGGCCGTGTGGGCCGCCCGGCCGGTCGGCGGCGACCAAGTGCTCTCCGTACGCCAGCCGCTGGCGGAGGAGCAAGCGGAACTATGGGAACTGGACCAGAAGTTGATGGCCTTCGGGGTGGTCGTCGTCACCCTCGCGGCGATCGGCGGAGCGGCGCTGGCCAGTCGGCTGAGCAAGGACCTGCGGTCCGCGGCCGAGACGGCCCGGCGGATCAGCACGGGCGAACTGGACGCGCGGATAGGCCCGTCGGGCGTACCGGGGACGCGGAACGAGGTGGCCGAGCTGTCCGCGGCGGTCGACACGATGGCGGCGAGCCTGCAGCGGCGGCTGGTGGCGGAGCAGCGGTTCACGGCGGACGTGGCGCACGAGCTGCGGACCCCGCTGACCGGTCTGCACACCGCCGCCGAGCTGCTTCCTCCGGGGCGGCCCACGGAGCTGGTGCGCGACCGGGTCGCGGCCCTGTGCAGCCTGACGGAGGACCTCCTGGAGGTGGCCCGGCTGGACGGGGACCGCGAGGTGGCCCAACTGGACATCCACCTCCTGGGACCGCTGGTGGAAGCGGTCACCCGGCGTTCGGGGGTGGAGGCGCAGGTCCTGGGCGCCGCCGAGGGCACGGCCCGGGTCCGCACGGACGTCCGGCGGCTGGAGCGGATCCTGGCGAACCTGCTGCTCAACGCCCGCAGGCACGGCGGGGACCCGATCACCGTGACGGTGTCCGCGAACACGGTCACCGTCCGCGACCACGGCCCGGGCTTCCCGCAGACCCTCCTACGGGACGGCCCGCAGCGATTCCTGACGGGCGCGACCGAACGCGGCCAGGGCACGGGCCTGGGCCTGACCATCGCCCTGGGCCAGGCCCAGGTCATCGGCGCCCGGATCACCCTCACCAACCCCACCCCCACCGGCGCCGGCGCCGCGGCCACCCTCACCCTCCCCCCGGCCTGACCCCTTCCAGCACCCGGGCTGCCCCCTTCCAGCCCCGCCGGCGCTTGAGACGCGAGGTCCGGGGCGGGCACCCACACCCCAGCCCCGCCGACGTTTGAGGCGCGAGGTCCGGGGCGGAGCCCCGGGAAACGGAGAAAGGGCGGGGCGGGGAGAGGCTCCGCGCAGCGCCGACCCGCACCCGCGAGGCCACCGTCACCCGGACGGGGTGGGGCCCCACAAATGCCCCTGAACCTCCCCTCACCTGCGACAACGATCCTGCCACCCCACCCCCCGACACCAATCTGACACCACATCAGCAGGCGGCAGCCCCCGCACCCGGGTTACCTCGGAAACACGACCCCGTGTCCACAGGAGACCTCCCATGCGCCGACGCACCGCCCACGTGCTCACCGCCACCGCGCTCACCGCCGCCGCGTTCACCGGCCCGGTGGCCGGCGCGGTCGCCGCCGCGGACCTGGGCATGACGGGCTTCGGCATGACGGGCTTCGCGGCCGGCGACTTCGCCCCGCTGGAGGTCTGGCCCAAGTCCGCCGCCCCCGGCACCACCGTCACGGTGAACACCAAGGCCTGCGGCCCCGGCAGTCACGCCGAGGGCGACGCCACCACCGTCGGAGGCGGCCGCTTCAAACTGGTCCCGGGCACCCACAAGGAGGTGGTCGTGGGACAGTTCCAGGTCGCCCACGGAACCCGCCCCGGCACCCACGCGATCGGCGCCACCTGCGCGAACGGCAAGTTCGCCACCGGCGACCTGATCGTCACCGAGCACGACCGCGCCCCCCAGGGCCACGTGCGCACCGGGGTGGGCGGTGGCACGACCACCACCGCCGACCCCGCCAAGATCGCGGCGGGAGCGGCAGTGCTGGCCGCAACCGCCGTCGGCGGTACCTGGTTCCTGCGTCGCCGGGCGAGCGGCACGCGGAACTGACGGACGCCCACCGCGGCTTGGTCCGCGGTCCGACCGGTACCGTCCCCCGTCGCCCGCCCCGCGAGGTCCCCCCCGTTCGCGGGGCCGGGCGACGGCCAGTCACCACGTCACCACGTCACCAAGCCGAGGGGGCCGCATGGAGGCACGCCGCGCCCGCGCCCGCGGTGGCGGGCTCGTCGCACTCGCCGCCTGCATCGGCGTCTGGCTCATCGGCAGCGGCTCCGGCGAGCCCGTCCGGCCTCCCCTGCCCTCCCCCGGCGAGGCGCTGAGCGCCCAGGCGCAGTTCCCCGGGGCCATCGCCGCCCTCCCCGGTTCCCCGCCCGCCCGGATCCGGATCCCGTCCATCCGGGTGGACGCCCCGCTCACCGGGCTCGGACTGCAGGCCGACGGCAGTCTCGAAGTACCGCCGCCGGCCCGCCGGGACCTGGCGGGCTGGTACCGCGAGGGCACCACCCCGGGCGCCACCGGCACCGCCGTCGTCGCCGGGCACGTGGACGACGCCACCGGGCCCGCGGTCTTCTACCACCTCGGCGCGCTGCGCCGGGGCGCCCTGATCGAGATCGCCCGCGCTGACGGGCGTACGGCCGTGTTCACCGTCCACGCGGTGGAGGTCTACGACGCCAAGGCCTTCCCCGACTCCCGCGTGTACAAGTCGTCACCGCGGGCCGAGCTCCGCGTCATCACCTGCGGCGGGGGCTTCTCCCCGCGCACCGGCTACCAGGGCAACGTGGTCGTCTTCGCCCACCTGACGGGCACGTTTTAGAGGGGCACGGCCTAGCCGGTGCGCACGACGGCCTGGTCGCCGTGGGGTCCGAACAGGTGCAGGAGCTCCACCACCTGGCCTTCGGCGGGGCCGAACCAGTGGGGTTCACCGGTGTCGAACTCGGCGGCCTCGCCGGGACGCAGGGTGAGGCGCCGCTCGCCGATGACGAGGTGGAGCTCGCCGGCGAGCACGTACAGCCACTCGTAACCGGTGTGGGTCACCGTTTTCGGTTCCCGGTACGCGAGCACCTGCTTGAAGACCTGGACCCGGCCCGGGTACTGCGTCAGGGGGACCAGGACGCTCCCGTGGTCCCTGCGGCGGGGCTTCAGGTGGACGCGCGCGTCACCGGTGGCCGGGGCCGCCACGAGCTGGTCCAGGGCTACGCGGTGGGTTCGTGCGAGGGGGATGAGCAGTTCGAGCGTCGGACGCCGCTTGCCCGACTCCAGCCGGGAGAGCGTGCTCACGGAGATCCCGGTGGCCTGTGCCAGCGCCTCCAGGGTGAGTCCGCGCTCGCGCCGCAGCGCCCGCAGCCGCGGCCCGATGGCGTCGAGGGTCCGCGTGAGTTCGGCGAGTTCGGCGTCCCTGTCCGTGTCCGTGCCCGTATCCGTGTCCGTGTCCGTGTCCGTGTCCATGGGGCCATTTTGCGGTACCGGCAAATTTCCTGGGCCGCGGCCGCCGCCCGGTCCGAGCATGGGCCGACATCCCGAGTCGGCGGCCGACAGGCCGTCGCGGACCGAAGGCGGACCCATGACCACGACGATCACGGCCGGAGCGGAAGCGGGGCCCGGGCCCGCCCTCGGCGCGCGCCGCCGGTGGACGGTACTGGCCGTCTGCGCGCTGAGCATGTTCCTCATCGGAGTGGACACCACCATCGTCAACGTGGGCCTGCCCGCGATCGGACGGGGTCTGGGGGTGGGCACCCGCGGGCTGGAATGGGTCGTGGACGCCTACACCGTGGTCCTGGCCAGCCTCCTCATCGCCTCCGGCGCCCTCGCGGACCGCTTCGGACGCCGTCGCGTGTTCCGGTGCGGGCTGGTCGTCTTCGGTCTCGCCTCCGTCGCCTGCGCGCTCGCTCCGTCGCTCGGCTTCCTCGTCGCGGCGCGGGCCGTCCAGGGGGTCGGGGCCTCGATGCTGAGCCCGGTCGCCCTGGCGATCGTGGTCAACGCGATGCCCGACCCGCGGGAGCGGGCCCGGGCCATCGGCATATGGGCCTCCGTCTTCGGGCTCAGCATGGCCGCGGGCCCGGTCATCGGTGGTGCCCTCATCGCGGCGTTCGGCTGGCGGTCGGTGTTCTGGATCAACGCCCCGGTGATCGTCTGCGCGCTCGTCCTGGTCGCGGTGTTCGTGCCGGAGTCCCGCGGACAGCGGGCCCGACGGCTCGATCTGCCCGGCCAGCTGCTCCTCACGACGGCCCTGTGCGTCTCGGTCGGCGTCCTGATCGAAGGCCCCGGGATCGGCTGGGCCTCCCCCGCGGCCCTGGCCTGCTACGCCGTCGTCGCGGCAGCGGCGACGGCCTTCGTCCGGGTCGAGATCCGCCGGCCCGAGCCCCTGATCGACCTCGGACTGTTCCGGCGGCCGCCCTTCGCCTCTGCGGTACTGGGCGCCGTGGCGGTGTTCACCGCGCTGAGCGTGAGCCTGCTGCTCACCACCCTGTACCTGCAGAACGCCCGCGGCTGGACCCCGCTCGCGGCCGGC
This sequence comes from Streptomyces sp. CA189, assembly GCF_056428985.1. Taxonomy (NCBI): domain Bacteria; kingdom Bacillati; phylum Actinomycetota; class Actinomycetes; order Kitasatosporales; family Streptomycetaceae; genus Streptomyces; species Streptomyces sp. CA189. The sequence goes on from NZ_JBWJVM010000130.1 coordinate 11,665, forward strand.
GCGGCGACCCTGCCCATGGCGCTCGGGGCGACCGTGTGCGCTCCGTGGGCCGGCAGCCTGACGGGGCGGCTCGGGCCGCGGCGGCCGCTCCTCCTCGCGGGCGGCTTCACCGCGGCGGGCGGGCTCTGCATGGTGGGCCTGGGCCCGGACACGAGCGTGCCGCTGCTCCTGACGGCCTACCTGCTCATCGGCATCGGGTTCGGCTTCGCCAACGCCCCGCTCACCCATACCGCGGTCGGCGGACTGGCTCCCTCCCGCGCCGGTGTGGCCGGGGCCGTCACCTCCACCGCCCGCCAGGTCGGATCGGCGGTCGGCGTCGCCGTCGCGGGAGCCCTGGCCGCGGGCGCCGGCCCGGACGGTCTCGCCCGGGCGTCCCGGCCGGGCTGGCTGCTCGTGACGGCCTGCGGGCTGTTCCTCTTCGTGGTGGCCCGGGCCTCCGGGGACGGGTGGGCCGGGCAAGATCCGAAGGAGACGGCCTAGCCCGGGAACGCGTACCAGCGGCGGTGGACGTACGGCTCGACGCACAGGACCGCCACGCCCGCCACGGCTCCCACCAGGAGCGAGGTCCAGCCGCCGCCGGCGGTGAGCGATCCGGCGCAGGCGGCGGCCACGACCAGCGGCCGGGCCAGGGTCAGCGGGCCCAGCCCGACGACCACGGCGAGGGTGCCGGCCCGGAACGGCAGCGCGAAGTAGGCGGCGAACGAGAGCCCGACGGCGAGGGCGTAGGCCCCGAGCGGGACGAGGAAGCCGATCCCGCCGTCGGCGAGGGCCCCGTACGCCCGGTCCGGGTCCTCGGCGAGCAGCAGGACGGCGCCGGCCGTGAGGGCCGGGGCGAGCAGCAGGACGGCGCCGACCGCCAGCCCGCGCAGGGACGCGCGGACGACGGCACGGTGCTTGCGGATCCGGGCGTCCCGGCCGGCGTAGGCGCGGAAGCCGCTGAACGCCGCGTCGACGAGGCCGAGGGCGGCGAGGGGCAGGACCGGGTTCATCGCGCGGACCCCGCCCCGGCTCGGGCGGCGGACCAGGACGCGGCGTCGGGCCCCGGCGGGCCGCCGCGGGTCAGGTGCTCCGCGCCCACGAGCCGGCGGGAGGCGCGGCCGAGGGCCTGGCGCAGCGGGTCCTCCAGGTAGGGGCGGATGCCGAGGACCGGGCGCACGGTGGTGCAGAAGGGGTTGGACAGTCTCCGGGGTTCGTAGAGCAGCGGCCGGATGCCCGGTACGGTCGCGGCGCGCAGCAGGGTTTCGTCCGAGTGGGCGCGCCGGGCGGAGACGACCCCGTCGTGGCGGCCGAGCGGATGGCGCATCCGGGCCCGGTGGAACATCCAGGCGCCCACGGGTGCCATCCGGGTGGCGGCGATGTCGAAGTGGCAGAAGGCGAGCGCCGGGGAGTCGGCCTGCGCCTCGAAGAAATCCGCGAGCGCGGGGCCGCGGAAGTGGTGCAGCACCCCGGTGGAGACGTAGACGGTGGCGACCTCCGGCAGGTCGAAGGCGTTGCCGTGGACGAACCGGCAGTCGAGCCCCTCGGCGCGGGCCAGCCGGTCGGCCTCGGCGACGAGCGCGGCGTCGAGGTCGACGCCGATCAGCTCGACGTTCGGGCCCAGGGCCCCGGTAGACGCCAGCCAGCGGACGAGGTAGCCGAGCCCGGATCCGATGTCGACCAGGCGGAACCGGCCGCGGCGGCCGGCGATCTCGCGGATCGCCTCGAACAGCGGGTCCAGTACGTGCACCAGCCGTTCCCCGATGCGCAGTTCCTCGCTGAGCCGCTGCAGCTCGGTGTGGACGCCGATCATCAGCCGGTCCACGGCGAGCGGGTCGAGCACGTCGTCGGGGCCGGCCGGCAGCCCGGCGACGATCCGGGCCCCGCGCGGGTCCCCGGCCTCGTCGAGCCGGCGGACCACATCGCCCCGGCGCACGGGGAGTCGCGCCCCGCTGAGCGGATCGGTGACGGTGATCAGGTCGGATATCTCAAGGTGGGGCACGACGGGAACTTTATCCCCCGTCCGCGGACCGGCCCGAGGTCAGCCCCCCAGGTCAGCCCGCGGGTCAGCCCTCGGTCAGACACCGCCCGGTCCCCGCCCGGTCCCCGGTCAGACACCGCTCGCCCCCCCGGGGCGCCCAAGATCAACCCCACTGTTCGAAACCCAGCTTCAGCACCAGCGCTCCGACGACCGTCAGGAGGACTCCGCGGACGAAACCGCTGCCCTTCTTCAGTGCCATCCGGGCTCCGACCATGGCGCCGGCCAGGTTGAACACGGCCATCAGGGCGGCCAGTTGCCACAGCACCATGCCCTGGTAGGCGAACATGGCGAGCGCTCCGGCGTTGGTGCACACGTTGACGATCTTCGCCGTGGCCGAGGCCGTGACCAGGTCGAGGTGGAGCAGGGCCGTCAGCGCCAGGACCAGGAAGGTGCCGGTACCGGGGCCGATGAGCCCGTCGTAGAAGCCGATGCCGAGGCCGGCCAGGGCGATGGTGAGCAGCACGCGGCTGCGGCTGACGGGAGCGGCGCCGGGAGCGACGCCGAAGGCGGGTCGGAAGAGGACGAACGCCGCGACGACCACCAGCACCACCATGATCAGCGGGCGCAGCGCGTCCTTGCTGATGCCGCCGGCCAGGACGGCCCCGCCCATCGAGCCGACGAGCGCGGCCAGACCGATGCGGACGGCGAGCTTCACGTCCACCGGGGTCTTGCGCAGGTACGACACGGCCGCGCCCGAGGTCCCGACGATGGCCACGGCCTTGTTGGTGCCGAGGACGGTGGCGGGGTGGGCGTTCGGCAGGCCGAGGAGCAGGGCGGGAATGAGCAGCAGGCCGCCGCCGCCCACGACGGCGTCGATCCAGCCGGCCGCCGCGGCGGCCACGCACAGCACGATGATCATGGTGGTCGATATGTCAGGCACGGCCCGACCTTATGGAGCGGTTGGGTGCAGCGGCCATCAATCCCCGGAAACTTGCGCAAAGGTTGAGCTTTGTCTGGCCGGAGCCCGGTCCGGGGCCACGGGAGCAGACGGATCCACCGCCGCCGTCAGCACGCTCGCCGCCAGCACACTGGCCAGCCCGAGCCCGGCCGCCAGCCGCCGGGCGGGCGGTACGGATCCCAGCACGGCCAGCACCGCGTGCGCCGGGGAGGTACGGTGCCTGCGGTGCCGAGCCGCGGCCGCGGGGACGGACGGCGGGCCCTTCGGCCGGTCCGGCGTTCGAGGACCGGGTCGGGGCGCAGCCAAACCCAGCCCGTCCGGCGTTCGAAAACCAGGTCCGGGCGCAGCCAAACCCAGCCCGTCCGGCGTTCGAAAACCAGGTCCGGGCGCAGCCAAACCCAGCCCGTCCGGCGTTCGAAAACCAGGTCCGGGCGCAGCCAAACCCAGCCCGTCCGGCGTTCGAAAA
>NZ_JBWJVM010000131.1:0-14548 GCF_056428985.1 Streptomyces sp. CA189
AGCCGGTGATGATGTTCGTCAGGAGGGTGATGCCGAAGATCCGCCACCAGGAGCCGTTGACCAGCTTCGAGGAGCGGGCGAGGGACTTGCGTACCGTCGCCTTCTCCAGCATCAGCGCGGGCGAGGCCAGGGAGAACCTGATCCAGAGCCAGAGGATCAGGCCCAGGGCGATCAGGCCGCCGAGGACGGCGAGGCCGTCCTGTCCGGCGAGGGCGCCGGGCAGGACCAGCACGGTGAAGAGGAGGGCCGCGCCGACCCCCAGCAGGAGGGTCAGGCCGAACAGCCGGGCGAGCTGCGGGCGGGCCTCGCGCCAGGCGGTGCCGATCGAGGAGCCCTGGCCGAGCACCGCGCGGCTGAAGATCATGGTGAGCATCGCGGTGGCCACGATGGCTCCGATGAGCTGGATGAACCCGTTCGCCGCGGTCAGGCCCATGAAGGAGCCGAGGGCGTCGATCTGCTCGTCCAGGGGCGCGTCGCCCGACTGGTCCAGTACGAGGTCGCCGAACGCGTACTTCTCGATGAGCACGCTGGCGATCTGTACGACGACGGCCACGGCCAGGGTGATCGGCAGCACCGCGCGCCAGTGCTTGCGCATGGTGGTGACGGCCCCGTCGAGGATCTCGCCCATGGCGAGCGGCCGCAGCGGGATCACGCCGGGCTTCACGGCCTGGGTGTGGTTGCCCCAGCCGCCCTGGCCGCCGCTCGGGGACGGGTAGCCGCCGCCGTTCGAACCCCAGCCCGTGCCCGGCCGCGGAGCCGCGGGCGGCTGCTGCTGAGGGTTCGGCGGGGTCTGGCCCGGGGTCGGGCTGGACCACTGGCCGGGGGGCGGCTGCTCGGCGGACCACTTGGAGTCGCCGGATCCGCCCGCGGGCGGCTGCGTACCGTGGGAGCCCTCACCCTCGGACGGGGAGGATCCGGGCGTAGCCCAGCCCGGAGAGTCGTTCATCGTCGCTCCTTCACGTGCACGCGGGGTGCGGGCGCTTGGTCCGGCTGCCATCGTGCCATGTGACAACCTCGAACGGACCAGCCGTCCCCAACGGACCAGCCGCCTCCTGAGACCGGAACGTTCGCGCCTTCGTATGGCGGACGGATCCGGGGCACACTGGGCGCCCTGATCTCCACGCAGGTCCGAGGGGCGATTTCCAGCCCCTTTGGCTGTGGGACAGCTCACCGCCGGGTAACGATTAGCTAATGGGATGATGTCAACCATGAAGGGACGCGTCCTTGTCGTCGACGACGACACCGCGCTGGCCGAGATGCTCGGCATTGTGCTGCGTGGAGAAGGTTTTGAGCCGTCGTTCGTAGCGGACGGCGACAAGGCACTGGCTGCCTTCCGGGAGGCGAAGCCGGATCTCGTGCTGCTCGACCTCATGCTGCCCGGTAGGGACGGCATAGAGGTGTGCAGACTGATCCGCGCCGAGTCGGGCGTACCGATCGTCATGCTCACCGCCAAGAGCGACACCGTGGACGTGGTCGTGGGCCTGGAGTCCGGGGCCGACGACTACATCGTCAAGCCGTTCAAGCCGAAGGAGCTGGTGGCGCGCATCCGCGCCCGCCTGCGCCGCTCGGAGGAGCCCGCGCCCGAGCAGCTCACCATCGGTGACCTGGTCATCGACGTGGCCGGGCACTCGGTCAAGCGGGAGGGCGCCTCGATCGCCCTGACCCCGCTGGAGTTCGACCTCCTGGTCGCCCTCGCCCGCAAGCCCTGGCAGGTCTTCACCCGCGAGGTGCTCCTGGAGCAGGTCTGGGGCTACCGCCACGCGGCGGACACCCGCCTGGTCAACGTGCACGTCCAGCGGCTGCGCTCCAAGGTCGAGAAGGACCCGGAGCGCCCCGAGATCGTCGTGACCGTGCGCGGGGTCGGCTACAAGGCCGGACCGAGCTGACATGACACCCGGCGAGCCCCGTGGCCGCTCCCGCCGGGGAGCGCTGCGGGGCGGCCGGCTGCTCCGGGAAGGAGCGCCCGGCGGCCCCGTGCTGCGGCTGTTCGTACGCCTCGTACGCCGGCCGCTGCTTCCGACTGTCCGGCTGTGGCGGCGCAACATCCAGCTCCGGGTGGTGGCCGCCACCCTGCTGATCTCCCTCGCCGTGGTCCTCGCCCTCGGGTTCGTGGTCATCGCGCAGGTCAGCAAGGGCCTCCTCGACGCCAAGGAGGAGGCCGCGCAGAGCCAGGCCGCCGGCGGTTTCGCGGTCGCACAGGAGAAGGCCAACACGCCCTATACGGCGGACGGGCCCGACGCCTCCGACAACAAGGTCGGCCGGGACGCCAGCACCTGGATGAACTCGCTGGTCAAACAGCTCGCCAGTGGCGGGCAGAGCGCCTTCGAGGTGGCGGCGCTGGGCGCCGGCACCGGGACCGGCGAGGAAGAGCCGGCCGTACGCGGCGCCCTCGGCGTCCGCGGGGCCCGTGCCTCCGGCAACGTGGACCCGACCGCCAGCGTCCCGCTGGGGCTGCGCCGCAGCGTCAACCACGCGACCGGCGCCTTCAAGACCTTCTCGCAGATCCGCTACACCGACGCCGGGGACAAGCTGCCCGAGCCCGCGCTCGTCATCGGCAAGCGGCTCACCGACATCAACGGCGACCCGTACGACCTGTACTACCTCTTCCCGCTCACCCAGGAGGAGGAGTCCCTCAACCTGGTCAAGGTCACCATCGCCACCGCCGGGCTCTTCGTCGTGGTCCTCCTCGGCGGGATCGCCTGGCTCGTCGTGCGCCAGGTCGTCACCCCCGTACGGATGGCCGCGGGGATCGCCGAGCGGCTCTCGGCGGGGCGGCTCCAGGAGCGCATGAAGGTCACCGGCGAGGACGACATCGCCCGTCTGGGCGAGGCCTTCAACAAAATGGCCCAGAACCTCCAGAACAAGATCCAGCAGCTGGAGGACCTCTCCCGGCTGCAGCGCCGCTTCGTCTCGGACGTCTCCCACGAGCTGCGGACCCCGCTCACGACGGTACGGATGGCGGCGGACGTCATCCACGACGCCCGCGCCGACTTCGATCCGATCACCGCACGCTCCGCCGAGCTGCTGGCCGGACAGCTCGACCGGTTCGAGTCCCTCCTCGCCGACCTGCTGGAGATCAGCCGGTTCGACGCGGGCGCGGCCGCCCTGGAGGCGGAACCGATCGACCTGCGGGACGTCGTCCACCGGGTCATCGACGCGGCCGAGCCGCTGGCCGAGCACAAGAACACCCGGATCCGCGTCCTCGGGGACACCCAGCCGGTGATAGCCGAGGCCGACCCCCGGCGCGTGGAGCGGGTCCTGCGCAACCTGGTCGTCAACGCCGTCGAGCACGGCGAGGGCCGCGACGTGGTCGTCCGGCTCGCCTCGGCGGGCGGGGCCGTCGCCGTGGCCGTACGGGACTACGGGGTCGGGCTCAAGCCCGGCGAGGCCACCCGCGTCTTCAACCGCTTCTGGCGGGCGGACCCGGCGCGGGCGCGCACGACCGGCGGTACCGGCCTCGGCCTGTCCATCGCCGTCGAGGACGCCCGGCTGCACGGAGGCTGGCTCCAGGCGTGGGGCGAGCCCGGCGGCGGCTCGCAGTTCCGCCTGACGCTGCCGCGCACGGCCGACGAGCCGCTGCGAGGATCGCCGATCCCGCTGGAGCCCGAGGACTCCCGGGCCAACCGGGCCAGGGCCGCCGCGGAGGGCTCCACGGCGGCCGGGCAGCGGGCGCAGCAGGCACAGCAGGCGGAGCGCACCGACCGGTCGCCGATACCGCCGAGGTCCCCGGTCGCGGGCGCGATGCCGGTACCGGCCGACCCGACGGCGCTGCCGGGCAGCGGGGCGCGGGTCGTGACCCGGCCGGGCGGAGCCGCCGGGGCAACGGACTCGGACCGAGAGGGCGGGACGGGTGGGACGGGTGGAGCGAGTGGAGCCGGTGGGAGCGGTGGAGCGGGTGGATCGCATGGGCGCTGAGCCGGGCCGGTCGCGCCGGCGCACGCCGCGCGCCCTCAGGGCCTTCGTCTTCGGCGCGGCCGGGCTGCTGCTCGCCGGCTGCGCCTCCATGCCCGACCACGGCGAGATCCGCCCGGTGGAGGCCTCCCAGGGGGTCGACTCACAGGTCCGCGTCTTCGGCGTGCCGCCGGCCGACAAGGCCAGCCCGCAGGAGATCGTCGACGGCTTCCTGGAGGCCATGACGAGCGATGATCCGCAGCTCCAGACCGCCCGCAAGTACCTCACCAAGGAAGCGGCGGCGAAGTGGAAGCCCGGCGCGGCCGTCACCGTGCTCTCCTCCGGCCTCGACCGGTTCTCCGTACAGGGCGAGAAGGACCCGGCGGCCCCCCGGTTCAAGGTCGCGGGCAAGACGCTGGCCACGGTGGACGAGCGCAGCGCGTACCAGCCGGAGACCGGCGACCGGCGCTACGAGGAGTTCCTGCAGCTCACGCAGGAGGACAAGCAGTGGCGGATCGCGACCCCGCCCAGCAGCCTGGTCCTCAGCGAATCCGACTTCCAGCGCATCTACATGCCGGTCAACAAGTACTACTTCGCGGGCGCCACGCTCGTCGCCGACCCCGTCTACGTGCGCCAGCGCAGCGACCCCGACTCCCGGATGGACCCCACCACCCAGACCGTCACCTCGCTGCTGGCCGGCCCGTCCAAGTGGCTCGGGCCGGTGGTCACCTCCAGCTTCCCGACCGGGACCGAGCTGCGCGAGGGCACCAAGTCCCTTGCGATCGACGGCCAGAACACGCTGCGCGTGCCCCTGAACAAGAACGCGGACGATGTCGCGGAGCCGCAGTGCCAGCGGATGGCGACCCAACTCCTGTACACGGTCAAGGATCTGACGGGTTCCCGGGTCGACCGGGTCGACATCGTGCGCTCCGACGGCACCACGCGCTGCCAGGTGGCCGAGGCGGCCGCGGCCGTGCTCGCCAACCGGCCGCTCTCGCCCGGCCACCAGTACTACGTGGACGCAGAGAACCGGCTGCAGCGGTTGAACCTGGACCCCAACCGCGAGGAGCAGCAGGACCCGCCGACACCGGCCCCCGGGCCGCTGGCCGGGAACCCGGCCTTCAAGGTGGGCTCCGCCGCCGTGTCCTACGACGAGAAGCGTGCCGCGGTCGTCTCCGAGGACGGGCACGGGCTGCACGTGGTCAACCTGACCACGGCCGGAGTGATTCCGCAGCCGCTGCTGACCGCCAAGGGGGCCAAGCCCAACGGGCTCACCACCCCGACCTGGGACGCGGCGGGCGATCTGTGGGTCGCGGACACCGACCTTCAGGACCCGACGCTGTGGCGGCTGCCCGGCGGCACCGGGACCCCCGAACGGGTCGAGGTGTCCGGGCTGGCCGGCGGGCGGATCACGGGGCTGAAGGCCTCGCCCGACGGGGTGCGGATGGCTCTGCTGGTGCAGCGGGAGAGCCGCAAGTACCTGTACATGGGGCGGATCGAGCGCCCCGACGGAAAGGGCGACGCCTCGGCGGTCTCGGTGCGCGAGCTGCGCCCGGCCGCTCCGCAGCTCGCGGACGTGACGGCGATGAGCTGGGCGCCGCGCGGCCGGCTGCTGGTGGTGGGCCGGGAGAGCGGCGGGGTCGTGCAGGCCCGCTACATGCTGGCCGACGGATCGATGGTCGGGGCCGGGCTGCCCGGGGCCACCGGGCTGGTGGCGGTCGCCGCGAGCGAGGACGAGAAGAAGCCCGTGGTCGCCGAGTCGTTGGAGGACGGCATCGTATGGCTGCCGCCGGGGGCGCAGTGGCGCACGGTGGTGGCCGGCGGGCGGGCTCCGGTCTACCCGGGCTGACGGCCGGCCGACCGGGGCGGTGCGGTCCAGGGCCCGTGTGACCTGCCCTTTCCGTGGTTGTCCACAGGGGTGGTGGAGTGCTGTCCGCGCCCGGCAGAGTGGACGTCATGCGGGAGTGGTGGCGGGGGCGGGCGGGCGGGCTCACCGGTGAGCTCGCCGGGCTGGTGCTGCCGGTCGGGTGCGCCGGCTGCGGGGCCGGCCGCGCGGTGCTGTGCGGAGCCTGCCGGTCGGCGCTCAGCGGGGCCGGGGCGGGCCCGGTACGGCCGTCTCCGTGCCCCGCGGGGCTGCCCGCGGTCTATGCGGCCACCGCGTACCGGGAGGCCGTACGGGCCGTCGTACTGGCCCACAAGGAGCGCGGCGCGCTGCCGCTGGCCGGCGTCCTCGGCGCGGCCCTGGCGGCCGCGGTCCGCGCGGCCGGGGTGGGCGCGGCCGGGGGCGCGGCGCGGGACGGAGGCGTGGCCCTGGTTCCCGTGCCCTCCGCGCGGCACCGGGTGCGGGCGCGCGGGCACGACCCGGCGCGCAGGATCGCGCTGGCCGCCTCGGCGCGGCTGCGGCGGGAGGGCGTGCCCGCGCGCGTGGCGCCCGTACTGCGGCTGCGGCGGGCGGTGGCCGACCAGGCGGGCCTGGGGGCGGCGCAGCGCCGGGAGAACCTCGCGGGAGCCCTGCAGGCGCGGCCCGGGGCCGGGCGGGTGACGGCGGGGGCGGCCCGGATCGTGCTCGTGGACGACGTCGTCACCACCGGATCCACCCTGGCGGAGGCGGCGCGGGCGCTGCGCGAGGCCGGGATCGGGGTGCCGGGCGGGGCGGCCCCGGCGGGGGCTCTGGTGGCCGCTGTGGTGGCCGCGCCGGCGGACTCCTTCGTGCGTCCCGGTACGGGCGCAACTCGTACAGAGCAAAAAACTTGTGAATAGATTTGGAACTGGAAGGGAAGGCGCATCGTTGCAGGTAGTAAGAGGGAACGGCCACCTGAACGGAGGTACGTTCCGGTAGCGGGTGCCGACAACCGGCATAGAGGGATATGTTCGGTTGTAAGGAATTGGCGAACCTTGGGCCCCACGCATCGGAGCGCAGGTTTCGAGCGTCGTGACGTTTCGGAAACTTCGTGTCAGAGGTTGTCCCTCGACTCCGAAGTCGGTGGGGTGTAGATCTTGCCGATGGGGGAGGAGGAGGTGGAAGTCGCCAAGTCCGAGGCTCCGGTGTTCACCGGGGTCTGGTGCGAAAGGGAGACGCTTCGCCCCTGAGGCGGAGCTATCCGGGAACGGAGTTCTGCGTGGACATCGTCGTCAAGGGCCGTAAGACCGAGGTGCCCGACCGGTTCCGCAAGCACGTGGCCGAGAAGCTGAATCCGGAGCGGATCCAGAAGCTCGACGCCAAGGTGATCAGCTTGGACGTCGAGGTGTCCAAGGAGCACAACCCGCGCCAGGCCGACCGTTCCGACCGCGTGGAGATCACCCTGCGTTCGCGGGGCCCGGTGATTCGTGCCGAGGCTTCCGCCGCCGACGCGTACGCGGCGCTCGACCTCGCTCAGGACAAGCTGGAGGCCCGGCTGCGCAAGCAGCACGACAAGCGCCACACCCGTCGTGGTACCGGACGGCTCTCGGCGGCCGAGGTCGCCGACGTGGTTCCGAACGCCGCGACCCTGAACGGCAACGGCGAGCCGGTCAATGGAGAGAAGGCGGGCGCGGACGCGATTCCGACCACCCGGATCGGATCGCTGGAAGTGCAGGGCGACGGCCCGCTCATCGTTCGCGAGAAGACCCATGCGGCCGCACCCATGTCGCTCGACCAGGCCCTCTACGAGATGGAACTGGTCGGTCACGACTTCTACCTGTTCGTCGATTCCGACACCAAGATGCCGAGCGTCGTCTACCGGCGCCACGGTTACGACTACGGCGTGATCCACCTCGACTCCTCCGACGCCGCCTCCAGCTCCGGTGAGCTCGACGGTGCGGGAGCGGGCGGCGCGCTCGGAGGGTGAGCCGCTGATTCCGGACTGATTCCGGGCTGGATCCGGATGTCCGTGTGGTGCCAGTGTGGTGCCCCCGCGTTCGCCCAGGCGGGCGCGGGGGCACTCGTGTGAGGTGACGGCTGCGAAACGGTGGCTTGTATGGGTCGGCCTGTAATCGTCGGCCTCCGTTCGGTCACGTGGGCATGGAATCATGTCGGGCAGTCAGCCGGCGGCCGCTCTCGTCGGATTGACCCAGCAGCTCAGCACCGTGGTGCAGGGGGAGGAACGATGGCGGACAGCTTCGGGCCGGTGCGCGATGACGACGGTGCGGGCTGCCGTGAGGAGGACCGGGTGGCAGAGCCGATCCGGGTGCTCGTGGTCGACGACCATGCGCTGTTCCGGCGCGGGCTGGAGATCGTCCTCGCGCAGGAGGAGGACATCCAGGTCGTCGGCGAGGCGGGTGACGGGGCGGAGGCCGTGGACAAGGCGGCGGATCTGCTGCCGGACATCGTGCTGATGGACGTGCGGATGCCTCGGCGGGGTGGGATCGAGGCGTGTACCTCGATCAAGGAGGTGGCGCCCTCCGCGAAGATCATCATGCTGACGATCAGCGACGAGGAGGCGGACCTCTACGACGCGATCAAGGCGGGGGCGACCGGGTACCTGCTGAAGGAGATCTCGACGGACGAGGTCGCTACGGCGATCCGGGCGGTGGCCGACGGGCAGTCGCAGATCAGTCCGTCGATGGCGTCGAAGCTGCTGACCGAGTTCAAGTCGATGATCCAGCGGACGGACGAGCGGCGGTTGGTGCCGGCGCCGCGGCTGACGGATCGGGAGCTCGAGGTCTTGAAGCTGGTGGCCACCGGGATGAACAACCGCGATATCGCGAAGGAGTTGTTCATCTCCGAGAACACGGTGAAGAACCACGTGCGGAACATTCTGGAGAAGCTGCAGTTGCACTCCAGGATGGAGGCGGTGGTGTACGCGATGCGGGAGAAGATCCTCGAGATCCGGTAGGCAGGTGCCGAGGTATCCGGCCCGGTCTCGGGTGCGGGTGGGTGGCCCTGCGGGGCTGTCCCCTACCCTCCCTTCCTCCGTTCCCAGGGCTCTGCCCTGACCCGGTCCTCAAACGCCGGACGGGCTGGAGGGGGTGCGGGGTGCGCCCGGACCCCCTGGGGCTCCGCCCCGGACCCCGGTCCTCAAACGCCGGACGGCTGAAAGATCCTGGGGCTCCGCCCCAGACCCCGCGCCTCAAACGCCGGCGGGGCTGGATTTGGCCGCCGGAAAGGCTGGAGTTGGCCGGTGGAACTGGCGTTGGCGAGGCCGGGGGTCAGAGGGTGGAGAGTTCCGCTGTTACCGCTTTCGCTTCCGCGGGGGAAGTTGCTCGGTCGATGCGGATCGTGTCGCAGCCGACCCAGGAGGCGGCCTCGCGGAGGGCTTCGGCCATGGGGCGGGCTGCTTTCGGGGTGGTCAGGGAGAGCTGGCGGGCCACCAGGGTGGTGCCCTCGCGGGCCGGGTCCACGCGGCCCTGGAGGCGGCCTCCGGTCAGCAGGGGCATCGCGAAGTAGCCGTGGATCCGCCGGGGCTTGGGGACGTACGCCTCCAGGCGGTGGGTGAAGCCGAAGATCCGCTCCGTGCGCGGGCGTTCCCAGACCAGGGAGTCGAAGGGGGAGAGGAGCGTCGTGCGGTGGCGGCCCCGGGGGAGGGGGGAAAGGGCCGAGGGGTCTGCCCAGGCCGGCTTTCCCCAGCCTTCCACCTCCACCGGGACCAGGCCGCTGTCCTCGACCACCGCGTCGAAGTCGGGGCCCTTGAGGCGGTGGTAGTCCGCGATGTCGGAACGGGTGCCGACGCCAAGGGACTGCCCCGCGAGGGCCACCAGGCGGCGCTTGCACTCGCGGTCGTCCAGGTCGTCGTGGAGCAGCGGCTCCGGGACGGCCCGCTCGGGGAGGTCGTAGACCCTCTTCCAGCCGCGCCGTTCGGTGCAGACCACCTCGCCGATGTCGAGGAGCCACTCCACCGCGATCTTCGTCTCGGACCACTCGAACCATTCGCCGCCGTTCTTGGCGCCGCCCAGTTCGGTCGAGGTCAGAGGGCCTTCGGCGGCGAGGCGGTCCAGGACCGTCTTCGTCGAGGAGCGCTTGTCCTCCAGGATGTGCCAGCGGTGGCCGCGGACCTTGTTGGCCCGGCGGCGGAAGGCGAAGTGCGGCCATTCCTCGATCGGCAGGATGCAGGCCGCGTGCGACCAGTACTCGAAGGCGTGGTTCTCCGACCAGTACGAGGCCTCGACGGCGGAGCGGCCGACCGCGCCGAGGCGCGCGTACGCGACGAGCTCGTGGGAGCGGGCCAGGACGGAGATCGTGTCGAGCTGGACGGCGCCCAGGTGGCGCAGGACGCCGCGGACGCCGCCGCGCCGGTCCGGAGCGCCCAGGAAGCCCTGCGCGCGCAGGGCGATGCGGCGGGCCTCGTCGGCGGACAGGGACAGGGTCGGTGTGGGCGAGGGCACGGGAGCGGGCGTCATGGCGGAACCCTAGGACGTGGCACTGACAGGCGAGGGCAGGTACGGGAGGCGGGAGCCGAGGCCCAGGTCCGAGGGGAGCAGGGCGCCGGTCCAGCAGTCCCGCAGGGTCTCGCGGATTTCGATGCCCGCGCGCTGGACGCCCTCGATGACGAAGCCCGCCTTCTCCGCTGCGGCGCGGGAGGCGTCGTTGCCGACGCCGGCGCGCCAGATCAGCCGTACGCAGCCGGCCTCCGTGAAGGCCCAGCGGGCCACGGCGGGCAGGGCCTCGGCCAGGTAGCCGCGGCGGCGGTGTCCCGGGGCGGTCCAGAAGCCGACCTCGTGCGCGCTCGGGTCGCGCCGCATGACTCCGATGGTGGCGACCAGCGGGCCGTCGCCGCCGAGGCGGACCGCGAAGGCGTACTCGGAGTCCTCGCGCCACCCCGCCGGGACCTTGGCCACGTAGGACTCGGCGTCCGCGCGACCGTACGGGACGGGTACGGGGATCCAGCGCTGGATCGCCGGGTCCTGGCAGGCCGCGTACACCTCGTCGGTGTCCGAGGGGCGGTGGGGGCGCAGGACGAGGCGCTCGGTGGTCAGCGTGATCGGATCCATGGGGGGATTCTGCTCTGGGAGGAAGGCGGCGGCGAAGCGGATTCGCGGAAGAGTGTCCGCCCATACCGGCACCTTCGGTGCCCCTCACACGTTCTCATTTCCGGGCAGTCCAGCCCCGCGGCAGTGCGGACCTCCCGACGCGACCGCGTCCTCGCTTACGATGGCCGTTGCGGTGGGGCCCACCCTCCGTGCCCGTGCACGAACCAGTGCCAGGCCCGACCGGCAAGGAGACAAACCTCGGTGTCCGTCTTCAACAAGCTCATGCGTGCAGGCGAAGGCAAGATCCTCAAAAAACTGCACCGCATCGCGGACCAGGTCAACTCCATCGAAGAGGACTTCGTCAACCTCTCCGACGCCGACTTGCGTGCGCTCACGGACGAGTACAAGCAGCGCTGCCAGGACGGCGAGAGCCTGGACGACCTGCTGCCCGAGGCCTTCGCGACGGTCCGCGAGGCCGCCAAGCGCGTCCTCGGCCAGCGTCACTACGACGTGCAGATGATGGGTGGCGCGGCGCTGCACCTCGGCTACGTGGCCGAGATGAAGACCGGTGAGGGCAAGACCCTCGTCGGCACGCTGCCCGCGTACCTGAACGCGCTGTCCGGCAAGGGCGTCCACCTGATCACGGTGAACGACTACCTCGCCGAGCGCGACTCCGAGATGATGGGCCGGGTGCACAAGTTCCTCGGCCTGGAGGTCGGGTGCATCCTGGCGAACATGTCTCCGGCGCAGCGCCGTGAGCAGTACGCCGCCGACATCACGTACGGCACGAACAACGAGTTCGGCTTCGACTACCTCCGCGACAACATGGCGTGGTCGCAGGACGAGCTCGTCCAGCGCGGCCACAACTTCGCCGTGGTCGACGAGGTCGACTCGATCCTCGTCGACGAGGCCCGTACCCCGCTGATCATCTCGGGCCCGGCCGACCAGGCCACCAAGTGGTACGCGGACTTCGCGAAGCTGGTCACGCGCCTGACCAAGGGCGAGCCCGGCCAGCCCCTCAAGGGCATCGAGGAGACCGGCGACTACGAGGTCGACGAGAAGAAGCGCACCGTCGGCATCCACGAGTCCGGTGTCGCGAAGGTCGAGGACTGGCTCGGCATCGAGAACCTCTACGAGTCGGTCAACACCCCGCTCGTCGGTTACCTCAACAACGCCATCAAGGCCAAGGAGCTCTTCAAGAACGACAAGGACTACGTCGTCATCGACGGCGAAGTCATGATCGTCGACGAGCACACCGGCCGCATCCTGGCCGGCCGCCGCTACAACGAGGGCATGCACCAGGCGATCGAGGCGAAGGAAGGGGTGGACATCAAGGACGAGAATCAGACCCTCGCCACGATCACCCTCCAGAACTTCTTCCGCCTGTACTCGAAGCTGTCGGGCATGACCGGTACGGCCATGACCGAGGCCGCCGAGTTCCAGCAGATCTACAAGCTCGGAGTCGTCCCGATCCCGACCAACCGCGACATGGTCCGCAAGGACCAGGCGGACCTGATCTACCGCACCGAGGTCGCGAAGTTCTCCGCCGTTGTCGACGACATCGCGGAGAAGCACGAGAAGGGTCAGCCGATCCTCGTCGGTACGACGTCGGTCGAGAAGTCCGAGTACCTCTCGCAGCAGCTCTCCAAGCGCGGCATCCCGCACGAGGTGCTGAACGCGAAGCAGCACGACCGCGAGGCCACGATCGTCGCCCAGGCGGGCCGTCGCGGCGCCGTCACGGTCGCGACGAACATGGCCGGCCGTGGTACCGACATCAAGCTCGGCGGCAACCCGGACGACCTCGCCGAGGCCGAGCTGCGCCAGCGCGGCCTGGACCCGGAGGAGCACATCGAGGAGTGGGCGCACGCCCTTCCCGAGGCGCTCACGCGGGCCGAGGCGGCCGTGAAGGCGGAGTTCGAGGAGGTCAAGGACCTCGGCGGGCTGTACGTGCTGGGCACCGAGCGCCACGAGTCGCGCCGTATCGACAACCAGCTGCGCGGCCGCTCCGGCCGACAGGGCGACCCGGGCGAGTCCCGCTTCTACCTGTCGCTCGGCGACGACCTGATGCGGCTGTTCAAGGCGCAGATGGTCGAGCGCGTCATGTCGATGGCGAACGTGCCGGACGACGTGCCGATCGAGAACAAGATGGTCACGCGGGCCATCGCCTCGGCCCAGTCGCAGGTGGAGACCCAGAACTTCGAGACGCGCAAGAACGTCCTGAAGTACGACGAGGTCCTCAACAACCAGCGCACGGTGATCTACAAGGAGCGCCGCCGCGTCCTGGAGGGCGAGGACCTCCAGGAGCAGATCCGTCACATGATGGACGACACGATCGACGCGTACATCACGGCCGAGACGGTCGAGGGGTTCGCGGAGGAGTGGGACCTGGACCGGCTGTGGAACGCCTTCCGGCAGCTCTACCCGATCAAGGTCACGGTGGACGAGCTGGAGGACGCCGCGGGCGACCGCGCGGGCATCACCGCCGAGTTCATCGCGGAGTCCGTCAAGGACGACATCCACGAGCAGTACGAGGCCCGCGAGGCCACGCTCGGCTCGGACATCATGCGCGAGCTGGAGCGGCGCGTGGTGCTGTCGGTGCTGGACCGCAAGTGGCGCGAGCACCTGTACGAGATGGACTACCTGCAGGAGGGCATCGGCCTGCGGGCGATGGCCCAGAAGGACCCGCTGGTCGAGTACCAGCGCGAGGGCTTCGACATGTTCAACGCCATGCAGGAGGGCATCAAGGAGGAGTCCGTCGGCTACCTGTTCAACCTGGAGGTCCAGGTCGAGCAGCAGGTCGAGGAGGTCCTCGTCTCGGACTCCGGTCCGTCGCTCGCCAAGCCGGAGATCCGGGCGAAGGGTCTGGACGCCCCGCAGCGGCCGGACCGGCTGCACTTCTCCGCTCCCACCGTGGACGGTGAGGGCGGCGTCGTCGAGGGCGACTTCGAATCGGATTCCGGTGACGACTCCGGGATGACGCGCGCGGAGCGCCGTAAGGCGGCGAAGGCCACGGGCGGCCGTCGCCGCAAGAAGTAACTCCCCCCCGCTGTTCGCGGGATCACCGCCGGGGCCGGACACCACGCTGGGGGTCGGGGCGCGGCCCCGCGGGGGTAGCGCCGGCGTTCGTGGGCGGTGTCACGGGCGGGGGCCGTGGAGTTCCACGGCGGCGCAGCGCCAGCGCAGGTCGGGGCCCTGTTCCAGGCGGAAGGCCAGCGCCGTCAGGCGGTCGCCCGTCGCGATGCGGGCGAAGGCCTCGATGACCCCCGGACCGGGGGTGAAGCGGCCGCATCCGTGGAGGACGGGGCTGAGCCGGCGGGCGTCGTACGCGCGCTCGTGCGGGGGGTCGGCGGGGGCGAGGGTGATCAGCTGGTCGTAGGCCGGGCCGATGGTGTGGCCGATCAGGGAGTGCACGGGGCGGCGCCCGCTGAGGACGGCGAGCAGCCGCTCGGCGAACCAGTGGTGGGGACCGCGGTGGATGCCCGTGGGCGGGCGGCGCCGGTCGTGGCGGCGGCCGGGCCTCGTGGTGCCGGGGCCGGTGCCGGCGGGCCTCGCGGAGCCGCGGCCGGGGCCGGTGCCGGCACCGGCGCTGCCGGCCGTGCGGGGGCTCCCGTTCCCGGTGGGTCCGGGGCGCCGGGCGGCCCCGGTGGGTGCGGGGCTCGCGGGCCTCGTGGGGTCGGTGGCGCTTTCGGTGGTGCGCGGCGTGCTGGTGGGCATCGCGGTCGTCCCCGGGGTCGGGCCCGGCGCGGTCCCGGGCGGGCACGTGGGACGGGAC
>NZ_JBWJVM010000132.1:0-14472 GCF_056428985.1 Streptomyces sp. CA189
GTGGAGCCGCCTTCTTCCCGCCGGACGGGTTGCGTCCGTATCGCCAGCGCTTCCCGGTCCGCCGGTTGATCCCGACGATCCGGCACGCTTCCGTGTTGCTTACGCCCTGCTCCATGAGCCGGGAGTAGCCGCCCGCTCACGAGCGAGCTTCTTACGTCCCTGCGGCTGCCGGTCCTCGCGGATCTCGAAGCCCATGCCACCCCTTGAACTGGGGTGTTGCAACGACTCCTAGAACCCAAGCGCTCCCGGCCGGCGGGGGCCCTTTCGCGCACTCCGTCGGCCGTGCGCCGATGGCGGGATCTACCGCCTCAGCTTCGCCATCAGAGCCCGCACGTCCTCGATCATCGCCCCGTCGACCGCGTCCTCGTCCACGCCCGCGGACGCCGCCTCGGGGGGCCCGAACCACTCCACGGTCAGGGTGAAGACCGCCCCTCCGTCGAGCACCGTCAGCCGCGCCCCTCCGGCCGCGCGCTGCCTGTCGAGCACCGCCCGGTCGCCGAGGCCCGGCACCTCCCGGCGATCCCCCGCGTCCATGTGCGGCCACACGTTGCTGCCCGGGCCGGTGGCGAACTCCGTCCCGGGGTCGGTCTTCTTGTGGAGTTCGACCAGCACCTGGGCCATGTACAGGACGCGGTCCTTCTCGTGCTTCGGGCCGGTCCGGCAGTACGCCCAGTCCTGCGCGGGGCTCAGGCTCTCGCCGCTCCCGTCCCCTTCGAAGGCGCGGCCGATGGTCTCGCCCAGCGTCTTGAGCGGCGCCTCCTTGCACAGGTCGGCGGAGTGCCGGTAGTCGATGCGCGGGGTGTCGGTGAAACGGTCCTGCACGGCCAGGGTGCCCGCCCAGACCGCCGAGGCGGCCACCGCCCCGCCCAGCGCCCACCGCCACGGAGCCCGCGGACCCCGTATCCGCTCGCGGTCGCGGTCGCGCTCGCGCGGAAGGTCCTCCGCGGCCCCCTCCGCTCCGCTCGCCGCGTCGCGGTCCCCGTCGATCTCAGGCTCGCCGATCATCCCCGTGTCCCCCGTCCCCGCGCCCCCGCACCTACGGCGCGAACCGCGCTTACCTGCGCAGCGCCTTCATCAGGCCGTGCATGTCGTCGATCATCGCAGCCTGGACCGCATCGGAATCGGGCTTCGGCGGATCTTCCGGGAGGCCGGAGCCGGAGACCGGATTGCCGTCGCCGTCGACCTCGTCCGGGCCGTACGCCCACACCGTCACGTCCACGGTGAACACCGCACCCCCGTCGAGGACGCTCAGCCGCCACGACTCCTGGTAGCCCATCTCCCAGATCAGCGCCCGCTCCCCGAGCCCCGGCACCGAGCGCGGTTCCGCGCGGCTCGTGCCGACCCAGCCCGCGGGCGCCGGATCCGCGCCGAACTCCGGGGCGGGGTCCGTCCGTTTGTGCAGCGCCATCGAGGCCTGGACCTCGTACGAGAGCCGGAACCCGGGCTTCTCCGGCTGGTCCATCGCGGGGCTCAGCTGGCAGTACGCCTGGTCCACTCCCGGGTGCTCGAAGAGCTTCGGGGTGGACCGCCACTGGATCACCTCGGCCAGCCGGGCCAGCGCGGGCAGCTTCGCCTCGTCGCACAGGCTCAGGGGCAGCCCGTACCGCAGCGGCGGGCGTTCGTCCTGCGGGGTCGCGGACCACCAGGCTCCGGCCCACAGCGCGGAGGCGAGCAGGGCCCCGCCGAGCGCCCACCGCCAGGGGCGGCGGCCGGGCGGCGGGGATCCGCCGTGGCGCTCCGATCCGTCGTGGCGCTCCGGCCCCTCCGGCCCCTCCAGGCCCACCGGGCCCGGCAGGCCGGACGAGCCGCCGTCGAACTCAGGCTCCGTTATCACCCGTACGTGTCTCCTCCGCCTCGGATACCGCCTGGCCCAGGGCCGTCGCACCGTGCGGCCCGGGGCCGACCGGGGACAGCCCGTGGTGGAGCTGTTCGCGGGAGTAGGCCCGCAGGTACCCGACCACGGTGTTGGTGACGGCGACCAGCGGAACGGCGACCACCGCTCCGCCGATGCCGGCGACCAGGCCGCCGGCCGCCACCGAGAGCACCACCGCGAGCGGGTGGACCCGTACCGCCCGGCCCAGGATGAAGGGCTGGAGCACGTGGCCCTCGATCTGCTGCACGGCCAGGACCACCAGCAGCACCATCGTCGCGGTGAACGGCCCCTGCGTCACCAGGGCCACGACCACGGCGAGGACACCGGAGATCACCGCGCCGACCAGCGGGATGAAGGCGAACAGGAAGATGAAGACGGCGAGCGGCACGGCCATCGTCACGTCGAGGAAGTAGAGCCCGAGGCCGATGAACACGGCGTCGATGAGGGCCACCAGGACCGTGCCGCGCACGTACGCGGTCAGGGTCCGCCAGGCGCGCGGACCGGCGCCGGCGACGCCGGGGCGGGCGGCCGCGGGGAGCAGGCCCGTGGTCCAGGTCCAGATGCGCTTGCCGTCGTAGAGCAGGAAGAGCGTGGAGAACATCGCGAGGAGCATGCCCGTCAGCACTTCGACGAGGACCGTGACGCCTTGCAGGCCGGCGGAGGTGATCTGCTCGGTGTTGGTACCGATGGTCTCGCTGAGGTTCTTCGCGATGTCGTTGATCTGCTTCTCGGTCACGTGGAACGGACTGTCCAGTGCCCAGAGTTTGAGTTCGTTGATGCCTTCGCGCAGCCGGGCCGAGAGCTGGTCGAGGTTGTCCATGACCTGCCAGACCACGAACCAGCCGACCAGCCCGATGACCACGAACCCGAGGATCGCGGTGACGGCCGTGGCCAGGCCGCGCGGCATGCCGAGGCGGCGCAGCCGGACCACGAAGGGCTGGAGCAGTGCGGTGACCAGGAGGGCGGCGGCGAAGGCGAGGACGACCAGGCGGACTTCGCTGATCACCTTCATCAGGACCCAGAGCATCCCGGCGAGCAGCAGCAGCCGCCAGCTCGCCTCTGCGGCGACGCGCATGCCCCACGGGATGACGGACACCGGGTCGGGGCGCACGGGGGTGGCGTAGCCGGCGTGTTCGGCGCCCGGGGACGCCGAGGGCCGGGAGGCGGGGGCGGGTGAGGCCTGGGCCGGTGGGGCCGGGGAGGGCGCGGCGTCGGAGGTCTCGGCCTCGACTTCGGCCCGCCGCTCGGCGAGCCGGGCCTCCACATGGCTCAGCCTCTTGCCGAGCCGGCCGAGCCAGCCTGTCTTCGCCATGTCGTTCCCTTCCCCCCCGCCCTGGACCGCGTGCCGGGGCACACCTCGAAAGACCGTACACGCGAGGAGCCCCGCACCGTAGGACGATGCGGGGCTCTTCGAGGTTGAGGCGCGCGGGCGCGCTCTCGTACCGGTGTGTCCGGGTGTGCCTAGTACCAGTTGTTGGCCTGGTGGAAGTTCCAGGCTCCACACGGGCTGCCGTAGCGGGAGTTCATGTAGTTCAGACCCCACTCGATCTGCGTGGCGGGGTTGGTGCGCCAGTCGGCGCCCGCCGAGGCCATCTTCGAGCCGGGCAGGGCCTGGACGAGGCCGTAGGCGCCCGAGGACTTGTTCACGGCCAGGTAGTTCCAGGTGGATTCCTGGTTGATGATCTTGGAGAAGCACTGGAACTGCCCCGCCGGGACCATCTGCTGGGCGATCGCCTTGACCTGGGCGACCGTGTAGGAGGCCTGGGGAGCGAACGAGGATCCGTCGCGCGAGGCGGAACGGCTCGCGGCCTGCTCCCGCTCGTCACGCTCCTTCTTCGCCTTGTCGTCCGCGGCCTTCTGCGCCTCGGCCTTCTTCGCCTTGGCGTCCTGGGCGGCCTGGATGCGGGCCGCCTCCTCCGCCGAGCGCTTGGCGTCGGTGTCGGCCGCGTGGGCGATGGAGTCCGCCTGCTGCGTCAGGGACGCGTTCTGGACCTGCGCCTGCTCGCCGACCGGGATGTCGGCAAGGAGAGTCGTCCCGGACGCGGTCGTCTCGAGATCGTTCGAGGCGGGGTCGCCAGTGGCAACACCCACGACGGCGCCGACGGTGGTGACAGCGGTGGCCGAAGCCACAGCGAATCCCCGAACCGAGATCCGGCTCACACGGTTTCCTTCCAGCAGCGTCCGCAGTGACCGAGCGGGCGCAATAGTGCCCTCGACGCTGGCCTCCGTGGTGGTGCGGTCACTGGAGGCACGGGCCCGTGGGCAACTCCCGTACGGGAGTGCCGCGTGATGCTCCGGGCGGCATACGGCGAACGACTGTGGAGTTAGCGGTACTGCGCGTATCTCACGGGAGATACAGGTGTGCCGTATGCGGGGCCTGACGGAAAACAGACTCTGCCGGACCTCGACGCCGCAGGGCAATTCTCCGTTGCGTGGGAAAGGTCACACCTGGCATGTCGTCGTTGGTTCCGGCAAACCCCTGTGCATGGAGGCGCCGCCCGGCTAGGCTCTCTGGCCTTTGCCGGGCGGCGCCAACTCACCTTCCCGCTATGGGTGTTTTACCTGTTTCGCGGCCCGTGCGGGCCGGCCGGGCGGCCCTACAGGTTCTCCAGCATCTCGGTGACCAGCGCGGCGATCGGGGAGCGCTCCGAACGGGTCAGCGTGACGTGCGCGAAGAGCGGATGGCCCTTCAGCTTCTCGACCACGGCCACGACTCCGTCGTACCGGCCGACCCGCAGGTTGTCCCGCTGGGCCACGTCGTGGGTGAGAACCACCCGCGAATTGGCCCCGATACGGGACAGAACGGTCAGCAGGACATTGCGCTCCAGCGACTGCGCCTCGTCCACGATCACGAACGCGTCGTGCAGCGAGCGGCCGCGGATGTGCGTCAGCGGCAGGACCTCCAGCATCCCGCGGTTCAGCACCTCCTCGATGACCGCGCGCCCGGCGACCGCCGAGAGGGTGTCGAACACCGCCTGGGCCCAGGGGCTCATCTTCTCGGAGGCGTCCCCGGGGAGGTAGCCGAGGTCCTGGCCGCCGACCGCGTACAGCGGCCGGAAGACCATCACCTTCTGATGCTGCCTCCGCTCCAGTACGGCCTCCAGCCCCGCGCACAGGGCCAGCGCCGACTTTCCGGTGCCGGCCCGGCCGCCCATCGAGATGATCCCGATATCGGGGTCGAGCAGGAGGTCGAGCGCGATCCGCTGCTCGGCGCTGCGGCCGTGCAGCCCGAAGGCCTCGCGGTCGCCCCGTACGAGCTTCACGTTGCCGTCGGCCGTGACCCGGCCGAGCGCCTTTCCGCGCTCGGACTGGAGGACCAGTCCGGTGTGCACGGGAAGTTCCGCGGCCTCCGGTACGTAGAGCCGCTCCTCGGAGAAGAGGAGGTCCACCTGCTCCCCGGAGAGCCCCAGCTCGCTCATGCCGGTCCAGCCGGCATCGGTGATCGCGAGCTCCGCGCGGTACTCCTCTGCCATCAGCCCCACGGACGAGGCCTTGATGCGCAGGGGGAGATCCTTCGAGACGACCGTGACGTCGTAGCCCTCGGCCTGGAGGTTGCGGGCGACCGCGAGGATGCGCGAATCGTTGTCCCCCAGCCTGAAACCGGCGGGCAGGACGCTCTGGTCGGAGTGGTTGAGCTCGACGCGCAGGGTGCCGCCCAGATCGCCCAGCGGGATGGGTGCGTCGAGGCGACCGTGGAGCACCCGGAACTCGTCGAGCAGCCGCAGGGCCTGACGGGCGAAGTAGCCGAGTTCGGGATGGTGCCTCTTTGCCTCCAGCTCGGTGATCACCACGATCGGGAGCACTACCTCGTGCTCGTCGAAGCGGGTGATCGCGTTGGGGTCTGCCAGCAGGACGCTGGTGTCGAGGACGTAGGTCCGCCTGTCGGGCAGGCGGCTCTTTGTGCTGGTCACCACGGAAGGACGTACCCCCTCGGAAGAGGTCGGGCCATGAAGACCGGACCGGTCATCGGCACCCCTGCGCGGGCCGACTTCCGGCCCTCCACTCCGTCCGTGCGAACCGCACGTGCGTCCTGGTGCAAAGGGCCTCCCGGGCGGACGACCCCATGCCGTCCGCTGAGACTCGACACCCGTGGATCGGGCGTCGACCTGCAAGGGATATTCCCCGAATGGGTCCAGCCATGCCATGGCATATGACGGACGCTCGGTGAATCCCTGGTGAAGGCCTCGCGCGGAGGGTCCCGGGAGGCGGGCAGGGCGTACGGGAACACGGGGACGGCGCGCCACGGAGGAGTCCGGGCGCGCCGTGAGGTGCCGAGGGGGCGTCAGAGACCCGCAGGTCAGGTGCCGTACGGGGATCCCGCCGGGCGGGTCAGCTGCCGTAGCGCCGGTGGCGGGCGGCGTAGTCGCGCAGGGCGCGCAGGAAGTCGACCTTGCGGAAGGCCGGCCAGAAGACCTCGCAGAAGTAGTACTCGGAGTGCGCGCTCTGCCACAGCATGAATCCGGACAGCCGCTGCTCTCCGCTGGTGCGGATCACCAGGTCCGGGTCGGGCTGGCCGCGCGTGTAGAGGTGCTCCGCGATGTGCTCGATGTCGAGGATCTCGGCGAGCTCCTCGAAGGAGGTGCCCTTCGAGGCGTGCTCCAGCAGGAGCGAGCGGACCGCGTCGGCGATCTCCTGGCGGCCGCCGTAGCCGACCGCGACGTTGACGAGTATCCCGTCGACGTCGCGGGTGGCCTCCATGGCCTCCTTCAGGACGCTCTGGGTCCCGGCGGGCAGGATGTCGAGGTTGCCCACGTGGTGGACGCGCCAGCGGCCGTCGGCGGCGAGGCCCCGGACGGTGTTCTCGATGATGTTGAGCAGCGGGCGGAGCTCGACCTCGGGCCGGTCCAGGTTGTCCGTGGAGAGCATCCACAGGGTGACGACCTCGACGTCCGTCTCGGTGCACCAGCCCAGCATCTCGGAGATCTTGTCGGCGCCGGCCTGGTGGCCCTGCACCGTCGTGCCTCCGGACGCCTTCGCCCAGCGCCGGTTCCCGTCCAGGATCACGCCGATGTGCTTGGGCGTCTCGTCATGGTCGATGCGGCCTTCCACCCGGCGTGCGTAGAGCCTGTACACAGGACGGCGTACCAGGTCGCGCAGCTTCACGATCTTCCAGCCCCTCCGAGCGATACCCCCGTGCGGAATGCGGTGGTCCCCCCGAGTCCGCCACAGACCGCCACATTACTGCGCGACGGGATCCGGCACCCAACTCGGTCCTGTCGCAAGTCCGTGATAGGGAGGACAACGTGACTGAAAACAATCCCTATCGGGCAGAGCCCTCGCGCTACGACTCCATGGAGTACCGGCGCACCGGCCACAGCGGCCTCAAGCTCCCCGCGATCTCCCTCGGCCTCTGGCACAACTTCGGTGACGACACGTCCCTGGGGTCCCAGCGGGCGATCCTGCGCCGGGCGTTCGACCTCGGCGTCACCCACTTCGACCTGGCGAACAACTACGGCCCGCCGCCCGGCTCGGCCGAGCTGAACTTCGGGAAGATCTTCGCGCAGGACTTCGCGTCCCACCGCGAGGAGCTGGTCCTCTCCACCAAGGCCGGCTACCTCATGCACGAGGGCCCGTACGGCGAGTGGGGCAGCCGGAAGTACCTGCTCGGGTCGCTGGACGCGTCGCTGAAGCGGATGGGCGTGGACTACGTCGACATCTTCTACTCGCACCGCTTCGACCCGGACACCCCGCTCGAGGAGACCATGGGCGCGCTGGCGTCCGCGGTCCAGCAGGGCAAGGCGCTCTACGTGGGCGTGTCCTCGTACACCGCGGAGCAGACGGCGGAGGCGGCCCGACTGCTGAAGGACATGGGGATCCGTCCCCTCATCCACCAGCCCTCGTACTCCATGATCAACCGCTGGACGGAGGACGACGGCCTGCTGGACACCCTGGAGGAGGCCGGCATGGGCTGCATCTCCTTCGTGCCGCTCGCGCAGGGGCTGCTGACCGGGAAGTACCTCAAGGGCATCCCGGAGGGCTCGCGGGCCACCCAGGGCAAGTCCCTCAACCCGGACCTGCTGTCGGACGAGGTCGTGCGCCGGCTGAACGGGCTGAACGAGATCGCGACGCGACGCGGGCAGACGCTGGCCCAGCTCGCGCTGAACTGGGTGCTGCGGGACGAGCGGATGACCTCGGCGCTGATCGGCGCGTCGAGCGTCAAGCAGCTCGAAGAAAATGTCGCTTCCCTGTCCGGCGCACCGCTGTCGGAGCAGGAGCTGAAGGAGATCGATTCCTTCGCGGTGTCCACCCCCGGCGCCAACATCTGGGCCCAGCGGGGCTGACCTGCGTCTTTGCCCGGCGCTGCCCCGGCACTGCACGGGGACAAAAAACGGGCCGGTCCGTGGGGGGGATACGGACCGGCCCGAGGGGGGGGTTCCACCATAACCCTTCGTAAAGCCTGCTGCGCGCATCACCGCGACACGATTACGCTCCGGAGCCGTCCGTGAGCACTCCGCAGAGCCGAATCGGCCCCCACAGCCCTTACGGGGCCCGGCCGGAGCCCGTACGGGCCAACGTGCGGCCTTCCCTCCCCGGGGTGACCCCCTCGGGTGCGCCGGCTTGACGCCGAAGCCCGGACCGAGGGCCGGGCCGGCCACATCCAGCCCCGCCGGCGTTTGAGGCGCGGGGGTCCGGGGGCTGACCCCCGGCGACGGCGCCGCACCTCGCGACGGGCGGGCCGGGCCCTAGGGTGGCCCGCATGGGGAACAGGGAACGGTGGCGCGACGGCGGGGCCACGCTCTACGTCGACCGGGGCGCGGCGCCGGGAGGGCCCACGGGACGGCTGGAGCCCGCGGAGCACCTGGAGCCGCTGGAGCGCCCGGGGCCCCTGGAGGTGCCCCTGGAGGTGGCCGCCTCCTACCGGGCCCGCACGCGCGGGCTGCTGGGGCGGGACGCGATCGAGGGGGCGATGCTCCTGACCCCGGCCTCGAGCGTGCACACCTTCCGGATGCGCTTCGCCATCGACGTGGCCCACCTCGACCGCCGGCTCACCGTCATCGCGCTGACCACCATGGCCCCCGGCCGGCTCGGCCTCCCCCGGCTGCGCGCCCGCCACGTCCTGGAGGCCGAGGCCGGCGCCATGGCCGCCTGGGGCCTGCGCGTCGGCTCCCCGCTCCGGGTCCGTCTCACCACGCGCTAGGCGCCACCCCGCACCGGCGGTAGGTTGGGGCGGTTGAGCTGGGGTGGCAGGGGAGCGGCATGACCGAGAACGCGCGCGTCAAAGCGCTGGAGCAGATCATGCCGGCGACCCACGGAGCCGACGAGGACATCGACTGGCAGGCGGCCGAGGCCGTCTGGGGCAGCCGTTTCCCCGCCGATTTCATCGCCTTCATGGGCCGCTTCGGCGCGGGCTCGATCAACGGCGAGGCGAGCGTGCTGCTGCCGCTGCCCAAGCCCGGACTCCAGTGGGACCCGGCGCAGATGGCGGAGGAGACGGCCAACGCCCGCCAGGTCTGGGAGGCGGAGGGCGGCCGGGCCGCCTTCGACGTGGACCCGGAGTCGATCCTCGCCTGGGGCGTCACCGGCGGTTCCGACATCCTCTGCTGGCTGACGACCGACCCCGACCCCGACCGCTGGCCCGTTCTTGTGGTCGGCCGGCACACCGCCGACTCCTTCGCGGTGTACCCGTACGGGATGGCCGAGTTCCTCTACCTGCTGTGCTCCGACGAGTTCGACGTGAGCCCGGTCAGCATCACCTTCTGGGACGGCGGCCACCTCAGCTTCGTGCACTGGCGCAAAGCCCAGCGCCGCTGGCAGGAGGGCCGCAACCCCGAAACGGGCGAGCCCGATCCGTACGCGGGCGACTTCGCGGACTGAGATTCCGCCGCTCCACCGCCTCTCCCCCGCCACACCCCCCTCGCCTCCCCCTCCGACCCGTTCCGCCGCGCTCCGTGGCCGGAAACGGGCGTTTCGGCATGTCTACGCGCGTCCGAATTGTTGATCACATATCGGAAAACACCATTCTGAAATGCCGCAGTTGGAGCATTGAACACAAGTGCCGACCCAATGGAACCAACCACCCTCCCTCAGGAGAGAATTCCGGCCAACGGGCCACTGAGGGACACCACAGCCCGGAGTAACTCATAAGTAATAACGGGACTCAAAAGAAAATCAGGGGAATACACCCGTGCGACGAAGAATCTTCAGCGCGGCCGCCACCACGGTCGTGCTCGGTCTGCTGATACCGCTGACCGGCTGCGGCAGCTCCGGCGGAAGCGCTGATGACGGCGGTACCCTCCGCCTCGTCGCCGCCGAATACGGAGACGCCTCGACCAACACCAGTTCCAAGGCTTTCTGGGACAAGGTCACGGCCGATTTCACCGCCTCGAACCCCGACATCAAGGTCCAGGTCCAGCTCCTGCCGTGGGCCGACATCGACCGCGAAGTCTCCCGCATGGTCAAGGCCGGCAACGCCCCGGACATGGCCCTCATGGGCGGCTACTCGGACTTCGCGGCGCAGGGCAAGCTCTATTCCGCGCCCGAGCTCCTCTCGGTCACCGCCGAGGCGAACTTCCTCCAGCCCCTCGCCGACGCCGGCTCCGTCCGCAACACCCTCTACGGCCTGCCCTTCGTGGCGAGCAGCCGCCTCCTCTTCTACAACGAGAAGCTGCTCACCGACGCCGGGGTCATCCCGAAGGACGCCAAGAACGGCTGGCAGCCCAAGACCTGGCTGGACCTGAAGGCCGCCGCCACGGCGCTCAAGGCCAAGGGCGTGAAGACTCCGCTCGCCATGCCCCTGGGCCCGGAGGAGGCGCACGCCGAGGCGATGATCTGGGAGCTCAGCAACGGCGGCGGCTACGCCGACAGCAGCGGCAACTACAGCCTGGCCTCCGACCAGAACATCATGACCTTCAAGTGGATCAAGGAGCACCTGGTCTCCACCGGGCTGGTCGGTCCCACTCCCCCGTCGCAGCTCAACCGCGCCGACGCCTTCGCCGCCTTCGTGCGCGGCGAGGTCGGCATGCTGAACGGCTACCCCCAGCTCGCCCACGAGGCGCGCGCCAAGGGGATCACGGTCGGTGCCGTCGCCATGCCCGTCTCGGACATGCTGGGCACCGGGGAGGTCCCGCCGAACGTGGGCGTGGCCGACTGGATGATGGCCTTCAAGCAGAACGGCAACCGCGAGGAGATCGGCAAGTTCCTGGACTTCGTCTACCGGGACAAGAACCTGTCGGACTTCGCCGGGCGCTACCACCTGCTGCCGTCCACCGTCTCGGCTTCCCGCATGATGGCCGGCACCTCGGGCATGGACAAGAACGACCAGCAGTTCCTGAACGCCCTGCGCGGTGCGCAGCTCTACCCGGTCAACGACCCGTCCTGGGTGGTCATCAGCGACACCATCAAGCGCAACATCGGCCGCGCCGTGGACCCCGCCGGCGACCCGAAGGCCGTCCTGGAGGAGATCGCCTCCAAGGCGAACGAGGCCAAGAAGGCGCGCTGACGCCGGAAAACCCCCCGAAGGCCCCTGCCGAAAGGGACCTTCGCCCCCTGCCGCGCCCCACCCCGCGCAGCATGATGGCTGGTACGGCCTTGATCCAAGGTCGCGGCCCAGTCGCCCGCGAGCGCCCACAAGGCGCGCGGGGCGGCCGGCCCCTCTCCTGCGCCCGCCCCCTCCTCCCGCCCCCTCCTCCCGCCCCCTCCGGCTAGCTCGCGCCCTGGTTCCGCGGGGTGAAGGCCGTGCGGTACTGCTCGCAGTCGGAGTCCCAGGGCAGGGACCCGGTGAGGGTGCCGTAGCCGGTGCGGGTGACCGACCACTCCACCGTGTACTTCCCGGTGTCACACCCGATGCGCTTGCCCCCGGGGAGCTTCGTACGGCCCGTCGCGGGCCGGTCCTTGAGCTCCTGGTGCACCCGCGCCACCT
Source organism: Streptomyces sp. CA189 (assembly GCF_056428985.1). Taxonomy (NCBI): domain Bacteria; kingdom Bacillati; phylum Actinomycetota; class Actinomycetes; order Kitasatosporales; family Streptomycetaceae; genus Streptomyces; species Streptomyces sp. CA189. Next base: position 11,733 of record NZ_JBWJVM010000132.1, read on the forward strand.
CGGTGCGCCGGGCGTCGCGCAGTACGGCGTGCACGACGATCGCCTGCTTGCCGTCCTTCGTCGTCAGCACCTTCTTGACCCCCTGCGAATCCGCCACCGACCACGCGAACTCGTACCCGGGCTCCCAGGCCAGGGTCTTGGGGTCGCCGACCTTGCGCTCGTACTCCTCGGCGCCCTTGGGGCCGGGGCGGGTGACCGTCTTGTACTGGACGCCGGGATGGAAGCGGAACTGCGCCTCCACCTTGTGCATGTCGTCCTTGGTCCACATCGACTTCATCGCCTTCTCCCCTCCGCTCGGGTCCTGGAGGTACGCCGTGCCGTCCGCGGCGGTGGCCGCGCCCGGGAGGACCGGGGCGAGGGCTGCCGCCGCGGCGGCGGCGAGGACGAGGGCGGCAGTGCGGGTGCGGTTCATGCCCGGACCAACGGGACCCTCCGGCGGGCCGGAACGACGCCCGGCGCCCTTTCACCCGTACGGGATCCGGTCGGGCGGAGGTGGACGCGCCCTACGCCTGGCCCGTCTCGAAGCGGCTGATGCGGCCGCCGCCGGGGGCGATGACGAACCGCCAGGAGGTGCGCATCTCGCCCCAGGTGTCGTTGCGGTAGCCGACAGTCAGGGTGCGGCCGCCATCGGACTCGGACTGGACGTCCATGTGACCGCCGGAGTCGAAGATCTCCCGTTCGATCCACTCGTGGAGGTCGCGCTCCGTTCCGTCGTCGGACATGGTCGCGTCGGCGGTCAGGAGCGCGAGGAAGGCGTCCTTGTCGTGCGCGTTGACCGCGCTGACGAGGGCGCCGACGACGGGGTCGGACAGCTTCCCGGGGGCGATGGCCACGGAGACCTCCTGGTCGGGCGTACGGGCGTACGGGCGTACGGGGCGGCGGGCGTGGCTGCCGCCGGTACGGGCTTGCGTGCGCGACCAGGGAACACCCCGGGCACCGCCGGGGCGGCGACCCTCACCCGTTCGCCACCGAACGGCGTGTCAGGCGCTGGGACCGGTGACCACCGGGAAGCCGGTGGGCCGGCCCTGCTCCTTCAGCCAGGCCAGGACCTGGTCGAGGGCCGCCACGCTCTGCGTGCGGTCGCCGCCGCCGTCGTGGAAGAGGACGGTCGGGCCGTTGCCGATCTCGGCCTTCACCGTGTCGACGATCGCGGCCACGCCCGGCTTGCTGAAGTCCTTGGTGTCGACGTTCCAGCCGAGCGGGCGCATTCCGTTGGCGGCCGCCAAAGCCCTGCTCTCGGGGGTGAACGCGCCGCCGGGGGCCCGGTAGTACTCCACCTTGGCCCCGCCGCCCGCGGCGTCCTCGATCTGCTTCTTCGCGTCGAGGATCTGCTGCTGCTGGTAGGGAAAAGGCTTCTTGTCCATCCCGGTGTTGTGGTCCATGGTGTGGTCGCAGAGCCGGTGGCCGTCGGCGACGACCTTCTTGACGAGGTCGGGGTGGGCCTTGGCCTGCGGTCCGATCATGCAGAAGACCGCCTTCACGTCGTACTTCTTCAGCACCTCCAGCACCTTCGGGGTCCACTTGGGGTCGGGCCCGTCGTCGATGGTGATGTTGACCGCGTTGCCGCCGCTCTCCGACGCGTGGGCTATGCCGTCCGGGACCTGCCCGCCCGGCTTCCCGGGCGCCTGCGGCGCCGCGTCACCGCCGCCCTTCGCGGGGTCGTCGGTCTGCCGGGAGACGTTCTGGTGGTTGGCGCCCTGGCCGGGGTCGACGAGCGCCGTCACCCCCCACGCGGTCGCGGCCACCGCCACCACCGCTCCGGCGACGGCGATCCGTGCCTTCGTGCCCCGCATCTGCGTACGCGTCATGAACCCCATGTGCTGTCTCAACTCCCCATATCGACGCCACATCGACGTCCGCCGTGTGAGCTCGCACTGGTCAGGACGTCGGCCGGGGATGCGGGGTTCCAGCCGAATGGCCCATAAATTCCGGGTTGTAGGACTTTAGACCTTGATCGTCCCGAATCCGTCCCGGCTGAACCGAGGAGGATCGGACCGCCCTCATACCGGACATCCGGGTCCCAAGACCCGGGCCCTAGCCGGAGGTTCACCTACCCATGCGCAAGGCAGCAATCACCCCGCCTTCACCGTGCTCACGCTGCTCGCCCTCGCGGAGGCGTCGCGGCCGGCCGCCGAGCTGAGCCTGACGTCAAGCCGGCCGAGGGCACGCTCAAGGACGGGGCGTTCACGCCGAAGGACGGACTGGCGGTGGACACCGAGTACAGGGCAAGACGACAGTCGGCGTGGGCCAGCCGCTCTCGCTCACCTTCGACCACCCGCGTGGACTGGCGGCCGAAGGAGTACTGGAAACCGGGCACCCAGGCGACCTTGGAGGCCCCCCTCCGGGGTGGACACGGGACGGGCACCGGTATCACGGCGGGCGACCCGGCGAAGACGCCGACATGCGGCGGACTCGGTCGGCCTCACCGGCTACGACCAGTGGGTCGACAAGTCGATGTGCATGACGGTCTCGGGCACGTTCGCGCACCAGGCGGAGTGGGCGGAGGGCTACATCGGCTCGGCGAACAGGAGCCACGGCTGCACCGGCATGAAAACGGCGGACGCGACGTGGTTCTACGCCCAAGCCCAGATCGGCGACGTCTTCGACGTGACGGGCGGCAAGGAAACGGTGTCCACCGGCATCGGCTTCGGCGAGTGGAACCTGCCCTGGGACGAATGGCAGAAGCAGTCAGCCCTGAAGTAGCCGGAACCCCACCCCCGCCCGCCCAACCCAGCCCCAC